>JBJTOM010000001.1:0-5676 GCA_046074585.1 Planctomycetota bacterium
CGAAACGCTGCGAGGATCCGGAGTGACAGGCCCAATCGATTCAATGTCAGGGCTGCCAGGACGCGCCCCGCCGCCACCGCCACCGCCACCGCCACCGCCGCCACCGCCACCGCCACCGCCGCCACCGCCACCGCCACCGCCACCGCCACCGCCGCCACCGCCGCCACCGCCGCCACCGCCGCCACCACCACCGCTACTTGTCGGAGCGTCGATGATGAGTGAATAAGAGCGTACGGTTCCGTAGACAAACGGTTTACCAAATGGATCAGCGCCGGTGCTTTCAGATTCATCGCTGAGGATTTCAACGATGTACTCACGCCCCGCCACGACTGTCACGGAAACCGTTGAAGGCGAACCGGAAGATGCCGTCTGATAACTGGTGGTCGAGTCTGCATTTCGGACCATTGCGACCTCTTCAGTCTGCTGATCCGGCTGCAGTTCGTAAATCATATAAGAGATGCTGTCGTCGGCACTGTTGTTCACACTCACATTCAGCGTGAGCGTTCCGCTTCCACCGGCGGTAAAGCGATAGTAGTCGCGGTCTGCCTTGAGGTGGATGTTGAGATTATTGTTGGGGGTTCGGGCAGCAACCGAGTTGCCGACGCCGGAGAGTGTCCCCAGCCGTGTGGCCGCGACGAAACTGTTATTGTTCTCAAGTGCATCCGCCACGATAGGTGTTTCGCCGGGACGGACATTGAAAACGTCACCTCGGGATAAAGAAAACGGTGTGGCCCCGGTAAAGCTGGGCGTGTCTACACCGGTGTCCCACTGGTAATCCGCAAGAATCCCAAGTTGTGGCGTGTCACCGGCGAGTCCCACGAGGTCAAAGAATGTACTGAACCCCTGAGTCGTCGAATTCTGCGTGAAGCCGCCGAAGTCAAAGTCCGACTCCACGCGCCAAGTCGGAGTGCCGAGACCGTCG
Source organism: Planctomycetota bacterium (assembly GCA_046074585.1). GTDB lineage: Bacteria > Planctomycetota > Planctomycetia > Planctomycetales > Planctomycetaceae > SXXK01. The sequence goes on from JBJTOM010000001.1 coordinate 923, forward strand.
TACGACCACGTTGGCCGCGCGGCAAAGATGGCACCATCGTCCTGGATCATCGTATTTGCACCGGGTGTACCACCGACACGGTCACCTGTCCGACCAATTGTGCGAGTCGCATTTCGGGGGCGACCGGAATTGCTCCAGTGGCCGTCAGGGTTGTTACCGTGGGCACCGTGATCGGGAGGCGACTGATTGCTGCCCTGATTGCGCGACTTGAATTCCGCTTCGATATTATCCAGGAACGCAAAACCGTTGATCACATCAAGCGAATTCCCGGTGTTCTCGCGGAAAACAAGGTCAAACCGAGCAAGCGGGTCACGATATCCCTGGATCCAGCGGAAGTCCGGATTGTCACCCACGTTGAAGCGATCGCCGGTGTGTGGCGGAATCTGAGTCACAATGCTGTCAAAGTAAACGTCAGTACCGTAGTTCCCGTCAAACCGATTCTGCCAGACTTCTGCATCGATCCCGGACTGACTCAGTTCCAGACCGGCATTCGCTACGTTCAACTGGCCGACGGTGTCGGCCGTTCCAACGCGAATCACAAGTCCTCCAAGCGTGCCAGGGATAAGCGTATCCCCATGCATCCAGTCGACCACCGGCGTGCCGCCGGCGTCGTTTTGTCCGCGCTCGAAGATGGTCGGGACTCGGGACGAGGGACCGAAACTGCCGTTGGACTGGATCAGATTTCGCTGAACACGCAGCTCGATATTCGGGTTGGGAACAGCACTTCCAGTCAGATTTGGCACAAACGGGTCGGCAGAACTGAATTGAACCTGGTTTGGTGACGCCGTGTTGAAGACATAGATGCCCTCAAGTGCGTTCGAGAGAATCTCGTTGCCAACCAGTGTCACGAAGACGTCCTGCTGGTGGCGGTTCAGAATGTCAATCCCGCGTCCACCATTGTTCGTAATGCGGGAATTCGAAACTTCCAGCGCGGAATTGAATCGAGCCGGCCAGTCCTGACCGCCGCCCAATAATCGCGGAATTCTGAAGTTGTCATCCCCAAGATACTCGACACCGTCGCGGGCGTTGCCCACGATCACCGCGTTATTGATCGTCACGGCGATGTCGGATGCCACCTCGTCGCCGTGCTCGACATTCGCAATCGCCGCCTCCTGGGTCGGATCAATGCCGATATCGACCCCAGCCGCGCCATTGAACTGAAACGTGGCGTAATTCACCTGCACATGCCGGCGACGCTCATCGCCAAGGGACATCAGGCGGTCGAGGTAGGGGCTGTTGTGCTGAGTAATCATCAGGCCACTGCGACCATTGAAGTCGAAGCTGCTGGAATTGAGCTGCGTGCCATCCCCGAAAACGGCGTTCATCCCCTGGCCAATGTGAACCCCATCCTTGCCATTGTTGTTGAACACCGACCGCAGCACACGCAGGTCAAGGTCCATACAGCCAACCCGACGCGAATACGGATCATTCTTGTCTTCGACGGAAATGCTGCGGAAGCCGTCCTCACCGTTGTTGCTGAGTGAACAATCGAAGAGATCGAAGCCGCCGAAGGCAGCACCGTGATTGCGCAGTCCGGTCCGCGTGTTGCCATCGAACGTGACGCGCGTAAACAGCGACGAAACTCGCAGCGTGTCGAAAAAGTTGAACGCATCAATTGACAGACCATCGCCGATGTTGTCGCTGATGATCGTGTCTGTCGCATCAAATCTGACGTCAATCTGCTGGAACCCGCGGATCCCGACGCCACCCGCCGCACCCAGCGAGCCTGCTGTGCCGTCATTCGCATGGAAGCCCTGACCGGCCGGAGTATGCCCGTTGCGACGCACGGTGTTGTTGTTGAAGCGGATTCCCAGGCGAGCGTCCGCCTGCGCATCCACCCGCAGGCCGTACTGACCATTGTCCTCGATAAAGTTGTCGTTGATATCGAAGTCCTGCTGGTCCAGGGTCGTGTTCTTCGCAAACAGATCGAAACCGTCACCTGTGTTGTTGGTGGCACGGTTCTTTTCAAACCGCAGCAGATTCAGGCGAGCGTCTTCCGAACGCTCAAAATGGAACCCGTCCCGACCGTTGTTCAAAAACGTATTGAACACCACGTCCAGCGTCTGAATGCGGGTGCGTTCCTTCATCGAAAAGAACAGTCCGTTGCCCGCATTACCCTGATTGTCCACACCGATCACATTGTTTCGAATGACAGACTGCTGCAGAATCGCAGCAGCATCCGCGACGATGCGACCGTCGTCGAGCCGAATGAAGATACCGTCCCCGGTGTAGGGCGTCGCGGCGTTGGCATCGTCCCGCGTCGAAGTGATGGTGTTGTTCCAGACCTCAAAGGATCCAGTGCCGTAATCCAGTGCTTCCAGAGCAATCGCCGCACCGCGATTGGAGTGCAGCGTGTTGCCGCCGCTGCTCACGTTCCCCTGTCCCGGCGACTCCGCACCAATGGAAACGCTGTAGCCAAGGTCCTGAGTAGCCACTGTGGCGTTCAGATCGCCCTCCCGGAGCGGCAGTGCAGTGCCCAGACCAAATGAATACGACTGGAACTGAATCCCTTTGTCGTCGTTATCCGTAATCACGTTGCGAATGATGTCGGCCCGAACCGTCGTCCCTGCCTCCGGTCGGGCGAAAATGCCGGCTCCGCGGTTGCTGCTGATGGAGTTGTCCAGCAGCCCCTGCTGAACCAGTCGCCCATTTGCGTCTGCCTCAGACAGCTTCACAAACGAACCACCAGTGGTGTAATTGCCGTTTCCGGCACGGCCCTTCAACAGAAACTCACTGGCCGAGATCACCGTCGCTGTGAAGATCCCGTTGGCGTTCGGATTGCCCTGCACGCCCGTAATCCGAATCTGGTCGCCAGTCTTCAAGCCGTGTCCCGCCGCCGTGATGCGGATGTCCGACGTGTTCGTGGCGTCGGTGATCGCAATCGGCGCAGAGTCGGCTCGCAGGTCAATCTGAGAAAATCCGCGTGCTGAATTCTGGTCCGTGCCGCCACCCCGGAAGTCCGGAACGTACCAGGTACCGCCACCGGCATACGAATACACGCGTCCAAAGTTAATTCCCGTGCCCTGCAGCGAAAACTTGTTGTTGTCGACACGAGTCACAAGGAACTGGCCATTGGCCCGATGGTTAATGTTCTCGTTGGCTTCCTGAATCCCCTGAATAATTACGAAATCACCAGTCTGCAGGCCGTGATTGGCCGAAGTGATCACGAACGGTGTGTTGACCGTGCCACCCGTGACCGTCTGAACAGCTGCTGTTCGAGAAACAGTCGGGAGCAGAGAAATTCCGTTGCCCCCGTTGTTGGCGATGGAGTTGTTCTGAATGAGTCCGGCGAAACGACTGTCCTGCATGGCGACACGGATGCCGTCCTGACCTGCTCCGGAAATCGTATTCCTGGTCACAACACCGGAAATGTCGCCGTACAGACGGGAATTTAAAAACAGGCCGTTCCCCGGAGAACCGGAGATGGTGTTCGAACTGACCGTCAGATTGGTGACGGGCACCCCGGAGGACGCGATCTGGACGCCGTGAGTCACTCCGGCCACACCGGCACCCGGCAGAAACTGAGAACCCGAAAGTGCGGCCGGGTCACCAGCCATCTCGCCCGCCAGATTCTTGGTCACATTGGACAGGTCGCGGAAGTCAAACTGCACGTCCGCACCAATCAACTGATTGCCGAAGATCGACGCAGGAATCGGGCCCAGCAGGTCAATGTCCAGAACAAACTGCAGCGTCTCACCCGGGTTGAAGTCGGTGAAGGACACCGTCAGCGTCTGATTGTTGTTGCTGAGCACCGCGGTGGTCAGACCAGTGATCGCACCTGTGCCACCCACCGCAGTGAAGGGCTTTCCGGTCTGCAGATTCGGGTCAAACTGCAATCCGATATCCCGCAGATCAAACACAAATCGCTCAAGACGCTCGTTGTTCACCGAACGGTTCGTGAGCGTGAATGGCTGCACGAACGTGTCACCGTCGGCGCGGAACGTGACGTTCGCACCTTCAGACGAACCAATCGTGTTGTTCTGAATGGTCAGACCGTCAAGAGTTGCCACGGTATTGCGGGACGCATTGAGCGCGCCTGTTGCGTTGATCTTCACGGCGTCCCGGTCACGGGTGGAGATCTGTGAATTATTGATGATGCGGAAGTTGTTTGCGGAGGCAGGAGCGGACACCGTGCTCTGCACATCCAGCAGAATTCCCTCAAACCCTGCCGGAGCGACAACGATGTTCTCGGAAATCACGCCATTGTTGATGTCCGCGCCCTGAGAAGCTGACACCACGATGCCGGTTACCCGACTGTCTTCAATCGTCAGCGAGCCGGTGTCCGTGTTCACAAAGTTCAGGTCAATCCCGCGACCACTGCCGGTGACCGTCAGATCCTCAAGTGCAACCGATGCCAGGTCAGTCACGTTGACCAGGTCGACATTGATGCCAATCCCGGCGGCGTTGTTCTGAGTGATACTGACCGATTCGATCGCCAGACGCTTCAGTGATACTCCGGTCAGACTGACCGAAATCGAATCACCGGTCGTCGGTGAAATACTGATCCCTTCAATGATCAGTCCCGTCTTTGAGCCCAGCGAGGCGTTGGTCACAACAAGGCCACCCGCCGGGTTGGTGAACAACGACTGGTTTTCAGCGTTGATCACCAGAGAATCGACATCCACGGGGTTGCCCGACAGCAGCATGCGATCTTCCAGCGCCTCCAGCCGACTGCCCTGAGAGCGATTCAGACGACCAGCACGGCGGGTTGCAGCCGCAGAAAGACGGCGACGAGCAAAGGAAAGCCAGGTGTT
>JBJTOM010000002.1:0-6878 GCA_046074585.1 Planctomycetota bacterium
CACGGAAAATCGCCTCCACCAGCGATGCCTCCTGCGGCATCTTGCGCGGGAAAACAGCAACACCGGCCGTTTTCGGTGCTGGCTGGAAGAGCACGCTCTCTATGTGGGGTGGAATGACCGCGAGCGCGGTAAAGCCAAACACATTGGCAAGGAAATCGCGGGCTATGCGGCTAGGGCAGAGGACGAGTTCAAAGAGCTCCCGCAGACGTTCGGCGCTGACGCCAGCGCTCGCCAGATAATACTGATTTTGGCAGTCCGACCCGTCAGCAAAAACCATGGATCCCGGATCAGATTGACCGGCAACTCTGCAAAGGCAGGGCCCAACAGCACCTGACTCCAAAGCAGCACCGCCACCACAACAGACGTGGGGCTGAGTACAGCAGAGGACCACGGGAACAACGCGACGCGTTCGGGGGACATACGGACCGGACTCGCTGTTGACGGCTGATTGTGCTGTGAAACTGCCAGCTGGATGCACACTGCCGTCGCCCGCAGCGAACGGCGTGCCGCATTTTCTGCAGCGGAAGGAGTCGAGCTGCAATCCGGACAGCATCATCCAGAATACATTGACTTCCTTCGCACAAATTCGTCGCAAACGTTGCCGATCATTCCGATTTCCGATGGTCTGGCAGGCTGAGCAGGAGTACTGTTCAATTTGCTTTGCAAAACGTCATGATTGGTGATTCAGGTTTTGAACATCCCGTTGCAGGAACCCGCCGTTTGTTGTCGCGTGAGACCCTTTGTTGCCATTTCTCCACACCCACCTCTGGATGCATTGCCATGACATCAGCCCGGCCGGAATCAACTCCAGCAACGGTGGCGGGCTCCTCCGTCCCCGTGCCGGCCCAACAGGAGCTGCGACTTCCGATTCATCCGGCTGAATTGCGAAGAACCATACTGGTGGCTTCAGTTGCCGCAGCTTTGGCAGGCGGTGTGTTTGGGATTGCTGGAGCATTCTTCGACCTCAATGGTATGCTGGGAATCCTCTGGGGTTGGTCTTTGGCAGCGACAGCCATCGGCGCTGTCGTTTACTTTTTCATCGTGCTGTTTTTTGCCACGCTCTTCGCCTGCACGTTTCTCATCGTCTCACTGGTCCTGCTTCTTCCGGGGCTGTTGTTGCTTTTCGGTCTGACACATCTGCGACCAGTCACCACCGTGACGGAACGCTGGCTGCTCATTCTGACCGCCTCGGTCTGCTGTGGTCTGGCCGGCGTCGCTGCCGCGGGCCTGTGGCTCCCGCTGAAGCCTGAGTTTCTTCTGGGGGGATTGCTGGCTGCCGTGAGTGCCGCACTGATGGTGTTTCGGAAGGTTGTTCCGCGAGGTTCAGGCCAGCCAGCGAAGCCGGTTCCAGCCGCGCTGCTGACGCATGGTCGTACCGTCTGGGAAGATCTCGAATAAGATGCGCACTGCTCACATCATCACTCGCCTCATTCTCGGCGGTGCTCAGGAAAACACTCTGTTCACCGTGGATGATCAGCACCATTTATTTGGCGATGAAGTCTGCCTGATCACCGGCCCTGGCGCTGGCCCTGAAGGTTCGCTCGAATCGCAGGCCCGGTCGCGAGGACTGGATTTGCGAGTGTTGCCGGAACTGGGTCGGAGTATCCGCCCGTGGCAGGATCTGCTGGCGCTGCGGGCCATTCGCCGCGCCCTCAAGGATTACGCTCCACAGATCGTCCACACTCACAGCTCGAAAGCCGGCATCCTTGGACGCCTTGCAGCTTTTCAGCTGGGCATTCCGGCAGTCCACACAATTCACGGTGCTGCCTTTCATTACGGGCAGCACCGGCTGGCTTTTCATGCTTATCGGCTGGCAGAGCGACTGGCAGCTCGCTGGTGCGATCATCTCATTTCGGTATGTGACGCCATGACAACACAGTACGTTGCTGCAGGCATTGCTGGTCGTGAGCGATTCACAACGGTATACAGTGGCATGGATGTCGACCGTTTCGTTGCACCGCGGCAAGCCCCCGCTGAGATTCGTCGCCAATTGAATCTGGAACCAGGCGATCTTGTGTTCGGAAAAGTGGCGCGCCTGTTTCATCTGAAAGGCCACAACCACCTGATCGAAGCTGCTCCCGCCGTCGCCGCAGCCCTGCCAAACGCCAGATTTCTGCTCGTTGGCGACGGTGTGCTGCGGGATCACTACCAGAAGCGCATTGAAGAGCTGGGACTCACTGGGCATTTTCGCTTCACTGGACTGGTCGCTCCGGACGACGTCCCGGACTACCTGCATGCGATGGATGTCGTGGTGCACACGAGTGACTGGGAAGGTCTGCCGCGCGTTCTGCCGCAGGCGATGCTCGCGGGAAAGCCGACAATTGCATTCAATATCGACGGAGCGCCGGAAGTGTGTCTCCCGGACGTCACAGGGCTTCTGGCGGACCATGGCAACGCCGCCCAGCTGACTACGGCCATGCTGAAACTGGGGACCGACCCAAAGCTTCGTGAGCGGCTGGGGCGCAAAGGGCGCGAACACTGCAGCGAAGTTTTTCGGCACGAATTTATGACTCGCCGCATCCGGGAGATCTATGCGGACGTGCTCGCCAAACGATATCCTGCCTGAGCCTGCGTTCAGCTTTCACCATTTCATCGTCCGCGGAGTAGCCGGCATGTCAACGGCCAGTGGCAGCGAAGAGACTGACGCATGGATTCGACAATTCCCGCCCAAAACCCAAAAACTGCTCCGGCAGATCCGGACCACAGTCACACGGGCCGTCCCGGAAGCCGAAGAAGTCTTCCGCTACGGCATTCCCACCCTGCGACTGAAGAAGAATCTGCTCCACTACGCTGCGTTTGAACACCACATCGGTCTCTACCCCACACCCAGTGCCATGCAGCATTTCGCTGATCAGCTCAAGGGGTACCAGCAGGGCAAAGGTTCCGTGCAGTTTCCGCTGGATGAGCCACTCCCACTGGCGCTCATTGCTGACATTGCAAGATTTCGCGCGGCGGAGGAGGCTGCAGCGGGGAAGAAGACAGTCCCGCGAGCAGTGAAGAGCGGGAACAGGAAGCAGAACCGACCAGCTGCTGACGATTGACCCCGACAGCAGCAAAACGCTCTGCATCCAGGATTAAGGCTTCTGCAACAACCAGGCGCTGAGGTCTCGCAGCTGTTCTGCAGTGAGCACTTCTGCGAAATTTGCCGGCATCGGGGAGGCCGACGACTGCGTCCGTTCCTCGATGTCGACTGTCGCCAGAATTGTTTCTTTAGCCTGAATATCGGTCAGGCTGATCTGAGCATCAGGCAGATCCTTTGCCAGGCCGCTGAAGGCTCTGCCGTCTTTCGTCACGAGTGTCGTGGTGCGGAAGGCGGCGTCCACGTTGCGGCTGGGGGCAAGCACATCTTCCAGCAGCCTTTGCAGCCCCCTTCCGGCAACACCGTCGAGATTCGGGCCGACCTGTTTGCCTTCGCCCCGCAGTTGATGACAGACCTGGCAGTTTTTCTGGAACAACAGACGACCGTTGTCGGCATTTCCCGCTGCCAGTGACAGACCTGCGAATCGTTCAGCGATCAGCCGATCGGTTTCAGCGGATTCATCCGGGAGCTGTTTCAGGAGTGCTGTCAGACGTTTTTTGACTGGCTCAGAGGCGATTGCCAGCAGTCGCTGCTGAATCGACGGCCGCAGGAGCAGCCTGGCGGACGCTTTGCCGTTTTCCATGAGCTGGGCGAGCACTTCAGCGCCGGTGGCATCGGTGGCGAGTTGTTCTGCGAGCAACGCCTGTTCGGTGGCGACAGCCGATCGAAAGGCCTGTTCGAGCACCATTTCCGGGGCTGTGTCGGGAGTGCTCAGAAAGACGTTCAGAACGCTTTGCGACAGTTCTGCAGGGATTCCGGGGAAGCCGGGGACAAGCGCGAGGGCGGAAAGGCGGGAGTCACTCCTGAGTGAGGCGAGTGTCACAGCGATCGGAGCAGCTGCGGTGGGGGTTTTGACATGCGAACGCAGCAGGCGAAGCAGTGCCGGAGACAGTTCCTGCAGGCGAAATTTGCTGGTCAGCTGCAGGGCCAGTTGTTGCTTCTCGGACTGATCTGAGGGATTCAGCCGTTCTTCACTGAAACGCCCCGCGGCAAGCCACGCATAGGCTGTTTCAGCATTGCCGTCCACAATTTCAACCTGCACTGGCTGTCCGATCAGCTCCGACAAATCCCATGTGACCTGTTGAGCCGTGTCATTTCGGGGAGGTGGAGTGGATCTGAGGACGTTTTTCGTCCCGGCGCGGAGCAGCCTGACAAAACTGGATTGCCGCAGGGGCTGGTCGGGGAACCCGTCATGGCCTGCGAGGAAGAAGGTGAGTTTTGCGGGGGCAGCAAAGACGGATGATTTCCAGTTTCCCGTGCGATTTTCTCCGGCTTCAAAACTGCTGTAAAGAACAGCACCCGTCTGGCCGTCGGCGCAGCGGCGAGACTGAGTTGTTGTCCAGCAGTTCCCTGGGTTGGGGGCTGTGGGATGCGGGCTGTATTCCCAGATCATTCCGACAGGCGTATCGAGCGCCGCGAGATCCTCAGGGGTGCTCATTCCCAGCAGATTGACCGTGAGTTCCAGTGCCCACTGGCGGACGGTGGCTGGTGTGGATTCACCGCGACGGTTCAGGCCGTCGGCCATTGCGTTGAGCAGCTGTGCCTGCTCAACGAGTCGGCCGGTGTAGCCGCCACGAATGGTCTGTACGACCGCCTCTGCGGCGTCCGGAGAAACGTGTGCAGCTGCCAACTGGAGTGCCTCCGGGAGTCGCTGTGGCTGGAATTGGGCGACCACACCCGAATGCTCCGCGACAAACTCAGCCGCCGCAGCGGTGCGGACGGCAAGGCAGAGATCGACGATGGCGATAATGTCGCTGCGATTCTGCAGGGAAAGGCCCCAGTGATGCAGCCAGTCATCATGCAGCAGATGATCCCGCAACGTCATGCGGATGGCATGTCGGAGGTGAACGTCGCCGAGTTCGGTGGTCTGGAGCAGGCGGAGGAGCGGGGTGAGCAGTTCGCGGGATGGGTGCCGGGACGCAGCGGCCGCGGCAGCACGGCGAACAAGTGCTGATTCATCGCTGAAGGCTCGCAGAAGCAACCCGGTGGCAAGCCCATCCGGAAGGTCCTTTCCCGGCCATTCCCGCAAAACCCGTTGCACATGAATTCTGACATTTTCATCAGGATCGGCAGCCAGAACGTTCAGGGCGGATACCGGAAGGCTGCCCCTGCCGGCCAGAAGTCGCAGGGCGGCAGTGCGAACCGAAGCGTTTGAGTTCCTGAGCTGCTGCAGGACGCTTTCCGGGGAGCCTGCGGACGAGGTTTCAAGGAGTCTTTGAAAGGCCAGTCGAGCTGCTGGAGCAGGACCGCTGGAGATGACATCGAAGAGCTGAGCAGGGGAACTTCTGGAGAGGTCGGGGCCGTAACTGCCCGATCCGGTCGGACGCGGCTGATCAGCTGCCTGCCACGAAACGCGCCAGATGCGCCCGCGATGGCGGTCCCGGCCAGGGTGTTTCAGATCAACTTCGTAGTGGCCGATGATGCGGTTGTAGAAGTCGGCGATGTACAGGGCCCCATCGGGGCCGGCAACGATGTCCACGGGACGGAACCATGGATCGGAACTGACCAGGAAGTCCGGCTGCTCGGCCGCTTTCACGCTGGAGCCTCGCCGCTGCAGCTGGTTACGGTTGATGCGGGAGGTCATCACGTTGCCGTCAAAAGTGCTGTTCTGATATTCGGCCGGAAACCGCGTGTGTTCACCAAGTGTCAGAGCGGCAATGGCGGTTGAACCGTGCAGATGCTCCATGACGTTCGGCACATATCCCAACCCATCGTGCGGTCGCCCAAAGCTATCGTAGCAACCTCCGGGCAAAAGGAGCGTGACAGGTTTGGTGTGACAGTCAGCCGTATAAAAATCTCCGCGTCGGTCGAGGGCCATGCCGAACGGGTTGACCTGGCCCTGTGTGTAGAGTTCGATGCGGGAGCCGTCCGGGCGGAAACGAAAGGTGTTCCCGGAGGTGAGCACGACCTTGTGGCCGTCTTTACCTGCCACTTCAGAACGATTGTTGAAGCCGTGACAGGCATAAATCCATCCATCGTCTCCCAGCCGGAAGGCATTGCACATTCCGTGGGTGTCGCGGGTCGTATCGAATGGTCCGTAGAGCAGTTGCCGGTCGTCACAGCGATTGTCGCCGTCCGTGTCCCGGAGAAACCAGATGTTGGGAATGCTGAAACAGATCACCCCGTCCTGCCACGGAATGAGGCCGATGGGGATATTGAGGCCATCTGCGAAAACCGTGGAGCTGTCCGCGGTGAAGTCTCCGTTGGTGTCTTCAAGAATGCGGATGGTGTCTTTTGCGGGAGAACCGACAGGGGCCGCAAACGGGTATTCTTCGGACGAGCTGACCCAGAGCCTGCCACGGGCGTCAAAGGCGAGGTTCATGGGTTTGGCGAGTTGTGGTTCGGCGGCGATGAGCTGGATCCGGAAGCCGGGCGGGAGCGTGAAGGATTGGAGCTGCTCGGTAGCGGACACGGGTTCAGTGGTGCGGACACCGAGGGCGAATTCATCGGCAGGTGGCTGAGCTCCTGCGGTGATTGTCAGTACGGCAGGAAGGCAGAGGGCGAGCGCAGTGAGGCATCGCAGGAGTTTTGGAAGGAACATCTCAGAGGCCCCTGTGGGGTTGGAGCTGTGAAAGGTCAGGGAAGGGCGAAGGAGGAAAATGTCAGGGTTTCGTAGCTGCTGGTGTCTCCGGTTTCGTAAATTACGCCCAATCGTCCGTCGCGCAGGGACGTGAGGCAGGAATAGGCTGCCGGACGGCTGTCAATCAGCAGACCATCGCTCCACGTCTGACCGCCATCGGTGCTGGTGCGAACTGTGAGTGCGACACGATCTTTGGGCGAATTGGGATTGCAGAAGGCG
>JBJTOM010000003.1:0-17424 GCA_046074585.1 Planctomycetota bacterium
CGGATGCAGCCAGCGCTTTTCGCATCCGCCTGCTCCTGCGACTGTCGGGACAGATCCACTCCAGCCAGATGCTGCGGAACGGGGTACGCCTCGGCAATCGAAACCTCCCGAGCCGATCCTGCCGCTGTCTCCACGGACTCACTCCGGAACCGATTGCGTGAAGCCGGCCTGATCTTCGGGCTGTTCGGCGCGCGGTCAGGTTCACCTGCGGGAGCGTCCAGTGATGCTTTTCCCGCATTTTTTGCCCTGTCCTCAGCGGCTGACAGATGGCGGTCGGACTGGCGGACGTGATGCAGCCAGAGCAGGCATCCGAGCCCCAGTGTGATCCAGGCCGCAATGGCAGTCAGCACGCGTACGCTACGGTTCATCTGCCGGATTCCGTCTCTGTGGAAGATCAAAAAAGGTCAACATTCGAAAAACAGGCGATCTAATACGTCAGCACCAGATCCATAAACATTCCATACAGCGTATCAGCCCTGCCGGAATCCCCCGACACTGCCGCCAGAGGATCCAGAACGCCGTAAAGATCGTGAAATCCGGCTCCTGGAATCAGTGACGAAATACCACCGGCCACGATAATGTTGTCACTCAGTCGCGGACGATATTCCAGTCCCAGACTCAGATCCGTACCGATTCGCCGGGCAATCGCGTCCTGAAATGTGAACCGCTCCAGCACCTCTGTCTGGTCGAACCACAGGAAATTCACGTTGGTTATGGCACGAAGCTTTGGCGTGATCTCAAAGTCCATGCCACCATTCAGCAGTCGCACGCCCGGATTTACAAAGTTGCTCTGTCCCTGAAACTTGCTGCTCCGCAGATTTGCCAGCAGACTTTCGCGCTGCGTCAGATTCACACCGAACAGCTTAATCTGCTGTCGCTGCCAGAAGCTGAATTGCCCGCCGGCGAAATTGGGGTTATCGAGGACCGCGTCGAATCCCTCCGCCTGGTCGTCGTTGGGATTGTCGTCCCCGGAAGCCCAGAAGCCGGATGTGCGAAAGCGGATCCAGTCCCGGTCAATCGACAGTTCAATCGCGGCCATATTGGCCTGAATAGCAGCTGACTGCCCCTGAATCGGGTTCAGGCTGTCGCGACCGGTGACATGATAAAACGCATGGCTGATATTCACGCGGCCAATGTGGCCGTCACCCGCGAACCCTAAATAGAACGCATCCACCTCGTGAGGCCGGAAAACACCGGTCGGGTCAGGTCTCACCAGAAAATCGTTGCGATCGAATTCAATGCTCGGCTGTTCGTTGTTGTAGTGAAAACTGAGCTGTGCAGTGTAACCTGGGAAAATGAAGTCCTGTCGGAAGTAATTCAGGATCAGCGTATTCTGATGCCGGTCGTCGAAAGTGTTCAGCAGACTGTTTGTTTCCTTCTCCGTCTGATCAAACCAGATCACGTTGAACTGATCCCGATTGGCCAGACGCGTTCCAAAGACCCTCACAGCACGATTGGTGTCGGCAAACACAAATCCCCGAAAGTCACTCACGAAGGGCTGCGACCCCGCGCGCACGGATAAAAAGTCATAGTCCGGACTCAGATCCGCCAGCTTCGCCTCAACAAACCACTCCTCCAGCGCCGCGTCCTGGCGATAACGAGTGGTGCCCCGACGCACATCCGGATTTACAACACCCAGCTCGTTCACATCCAGATAGTTCAGATTCAGTACAGGCGACATCCGGACCTGCCAGTCAAATGGCTTGAAGCCCGCATCCCCGTGCGACAGATTGAACTGCAGCTTCAGATTGTTCACAAAGAAGTACTGATTCGGATCCCCGTAAAACTCCCGTTGTCCGGCTGCCACCGTACTTTCAAACGGCGATGTCGGAATCGGCGTCTGACGAAACTCATGCAGCATGAAATTCGTCGCCGTAATATTCAGAAAGGTATGCTGTCCGATGATCGGATAATCGCCCTTCAGCACATTCTGATTGTAAGGGTCCCACCAATTTCCTTTTTCATACGGCTGATCAACGCCCCGCGGATTGGGTTCGGTGTATCGCTGCCAGTCCGGAAATCCGGCTCTCCAGCGATCTTCGATGGGAACGAAATCCAGGCTTTGCTGCGATTCACCTGGGCGGATGCCGGAAGCCCCGGTGTACCCCAGTGGAGTGCGGACGAGCGGGCGAACAAAGTCCGGCGCCACTGGCGGCGGAAGAAACTCTTCTGCTGTGCCCTCACCGGATGGCAGCGGCTGCAGCACTTTGGGACGGTCAGGCTGCGGCGCGTCTCCTGCTGATTCATCGACCTTTGCAGATTCCGGGATCAGGTCGTCCACAAAGACAGACGCACCGGTCTCTGCAAACACATCCTGCGCCTGGACGGCTGCCGGCGCCATCGCGACGGTCAGACAGCACCAGGTCAGGAAAATGGCTATCGTGGCTCTGCTCGACCTGCCCGACCTGCTCGACGAGCCACAGTGCTTACCCGGAGTGGCGGAAAACCGCCGGAACCTGACTCGTTCCGAGTTGCATCCGCGCATCGCAGTTTCCAAACGGACCTCAGTCAACGCCACTCGCCTCCGGACGCACCATCGGCACAGACCTGCAGACCGTAAGCCACCACGGATTAACACTGCAAGCAGAACTCCGGGCTCGCTGCCCGGTTCGCGCAGCAAATCCCTGGGAGTTCCATGAGGACCTGCAGGAATGGAGGATGGCTGCAACTGTCCATGGCAGAAAATGCCAGTCCGGTACCGCGATCGGTTTAATTCACCGGAATCGCAAGTTCTCGATATTCTCCCTGGTTCTGCCCAGCCAGCTGCTGTAACCAGTGATCTGAACCTCGAGTCCAGTTGCCATCACCGAAACGCACCACGTGAATTGTGGTTCCCTGGGCCGCATGCCGGATGTCACGCAGATCCGCGACCGACAGCACAGGTTCGTCTCCGTCTGTCAGAAAGTACACGACATCCGGTCGCAAACTCAGTGCCTCGAGCAGTGCAGGTCGATGGTCGGTGCCGGCGTCGGAAAGAATCGAATCGATTTCCTGCGTTGCCAGCTGACGATTGACTTCCGTGGCGAAATAAAGTGACTGTTCAGCCTGACGCCGCAGCTTCAGCCGCTGTGTGGTTTCATTGTACAGAATCACGGCAAACTGCTGGTTTGGCTGGAGCAGTCGCAGGCTGGCCTTCAGCTGACTTTTCGCCTGCCGCAGTCTGGGACCGTCCATGCTGCTGCTGGTGTCAATCACGTACACGAAGGAACGGCCGACCCCTACGATATTCATGAATGTCGTTTCACCGGCACCGCCCTTTCCACCGATCCGACGGGCCCCTCCGGATTCTGAGGCATCCGCTCTGGCAGCTCCACCAGGTGTGCCGCCACTGCGCCCCGAACGCAGAGCCCCCGAACCGATCAGTTCCGGCAGCGAGGATTCGGTTCTGCCGTCAGACGGACTGTCAGACTGGCTGGCCAGCAGTCCGGCAACGCCAGGGATCTCTGCGGGAATGTCAGAACGCTGTTCCTTTGGAATATCAATGGAGTTCTTCGGCGACGGTTCTGAAGCCTGACGCTGCGTCTGGCGGGTCACTTCGGCGTCACCACTGCCCGCTGCCGTTCCCGTGTCTCCCTGTCCATCATCGGATCCCTCTACAACGAACAGGCCGACATCCCGGAAGATTTCCCCTCCTGACTGACCCGGGCTGCGAAGTGCACAACCGCGCATGGACAGTACGACGACGACCACCGTGCCAGCGTGCAGGAGCACAGAGAGTGCTGCAGACGAGAGCAGGCTTCTTCGAGTGAAGATCCATGTGGAGGTCAGCCTCATCAGACCACCGTGAAGACAGGGGCAGAGCTGAACGAAATTGGCAAACTCACCCTCAGTTTAGCGAGAATTCTCCTCGCGTGCATCCGGGGAACTGGAGTCGTCAAGGAGAGACCCGCGATGTGATGACGGCTTTGCTTACGGTGTCTCGGGTTCAACTGAATTGAATGCCGCATCCTCGGCTGGCTGAGTGGACGGCCTCGCTGCGGACTGGCCGGCCAGAGCGTCACGAATTCGCCGTGCTTCGTCGACGTCGGCATCGGCTTCGGCCGTCTTTCCGGCGGCTCTGAGCTGTTCAGCGCGTGCATCAAGGACATCCGCCACATCGGCGTCAAACCGCTGTGCGGCCGCATAGTCTTCCAGGGCCAGATCATAATCGCGTTTGGTGGCTCTGAGGTCTCCGCGCAGCGACAGGGCTTCGCCCCCCGCCCCGGCATTGACTGCTTCATTGCAGTCCAGCATGGCCTTCTCAGAATCCTTCAGTTCGACCCAGCAGTGCGCCCTTGCGGTGAGTGCCTCGGGCTGTTTCGGGCTGAGCAGCAGCACCCGGGTCAGGTCTTCGACAGCCGCTGCGAATTCCCGGCCTTCCATGAGCAGTCTTCCACGGCGGAGCCAGGCTTCTGCACTGGAGGGGCTGCGGCGGACCTCCTGCGTCTGCTCCTGCAGCCTCGTGAGCCACTCGATTCGACTGGCATCGGCTGTCGCTTCACCAAAGCGTTCCATTTTGAGCAGGGCGGCGCGGCGATGTCCGATCCACCGCAGATCCAGCGGTTCCAGCTCCACGGCCCTGCCAAATGCCTGCACAGCCTCCGCGTAGTTCTGCTGCTGCATGGCAATCAGCCCACGATTGTTCCAGGCGGTGACATAGTTTTCGTTGAGTTTGAGTGCCTGCCGAATGTCGGCCATCGCCGGCTCCAGCTCCTGCTTCTTCATGCGCGCGAAGCCACGATTATTCCAGGCATCGGGAAAGCTGCGGCTCGATTCGATCGCTTTTGTGAAGTCCGCTTCAGCGGCTGCAAAATCCTGTTCGGAGAGCCGCAGAAGTCCGCGGTTATTCAGTGCCGCGGTGTGCGCCGGGTCGAGCAGCACAGCCTGATCAAAATCAGCCAGTGCATCCTTGCCAAGCCCGTGAGACATCAGGAAATACCCACGAAAGTTGTACAGATCAGCGTTTCGCGGCTGGAGACGAATGGCAGTGCTGAAGTCCGCCCTCGCATTCGCATTCTCGCCAATCAGTGCGTACACATCGCCGCGCATGCGGAACAGAGTGGCATCATCCGGCCGGATGCCAATCGCCTGACTGAGCGATTCGATGGCCGTGGCATGACGCCCCTGCCTGACAGAGGTGCTGGCGCGCTGCAGCAGCGCGCGAATTTCCGGGGGCCAGTCAGTCCCGGCTTTCGCTGCGGCAGCATCCGGCTGGGGAGCAGAGATCGACAGCGGAACTGCAGGCTGAGTTCCCGTGGGTGAACTGTCGGCCTGTTGTTTGCCGCAGCCGCAGGCAAGCAGTAACACAACCACTGAAAAACTGGATCGCATCTGCACACTCCCTGTGCGTAAGTCCCATTCCCTGAAACGCTGTTTCCGGTTGTATTCCACCTCGGGGAAGGGTGTCAATTCGAGTTTTCGGGGCGGAGCGTGCTGAATCAGCCTTTTCGGGGAGTGTTTCTTCTGTACATTTCGCTGCAGACTCCTTTTCGGTGGACCGGGGCGTGGTCACAGGGTGAAAGAGCAACGAGGTGGGCATGGTTGACGGGCAGGGCGCGACCGAGACGGATCTCAGCAACCGCAGCATTGGTGAATTCCGATTGCTGCGCAGACTTGGCAGCGGAGGCATGGCCGATGTCTACCTGGCCGAGCAGGCGTCACTCGGGCGACATGTGGCCGTCAAAATTCTCAGAGCTGAAGCCCTGCGGTCCAACGGCGAAGTACTGCTCAGACGGTTCGATCAGGAGGCCAGAGCAGCCGGCGGTCTCAGCCACCCCAATGTCGTGCAGGTCCTCACAACCGGTCGTGAGGGTGACCTCGCATGGATCGTCCAGGAATATGTGCCCGGTTTGAATCTCAGCCAGTGGATTCGACGGCATGGCCCCCCGGATTATGCCACTGGTCTGCGCTGGCTGCAGCAGATCACTGCTGCGCTCCGCGCGGCGGCAGATGCCGGAATTGTGCATCGTGATGTGAAACCAGAGAATATCCTGCTCACTCGGGACGGGACCGCAAAAGTCACCGACTTCGGTCTGGCTCAGCTCAGTCAGCCGCATCAGCCGCGTATGAATCTCACGCAGGCTGGCACCACAATGGGAACGCCGTGGTATATGAGCCCGGAGCAGATCGAAGGGAGGCCACTGGACCACCGTTCGGATCAGTACTCGCTCGGCATTACCGCCTGGCACATGTTTGCCGGCCGGCCCCCGTTCCCCGGGAAGAATCCGATGACCGTGGCCGTACAGCATCTGCAGGAAACGCCGGCATCACTTGCCCGTTTCCGTGCAGATCTGCCCTCCGCACTCTGCAAAACGATCGACCGCATGCTGCTGAAAAAGCCGGACGATCGCTATCCGAACATGGCAATTCTCGAACAGGCATTCCTTGACTTGAATCAGGTGCCCGTCAACGATGCACTCCCGTCCGGCAACGGCTGGAAAGGATTTCTTCTGCGGTCCCGTGGCCTGATAACGGCTGGTGGCGGTACGGCTGCCGTCTGTTTTCTGGCGGGACACCTGATGGCCCGGACCGCGAATCCTCCCATCCGGCTGCCAGCGCTCAACCCGTCGGCCGAGGTGGCGAGTGAGAGTACGGCTGAGCGGCAATTTGCCCGGGCGATGCTGCAGCCGGACCGGCTCGATCTGTGGCGCGCCGTGATCACACGGTTTCCGGAAACACTCGAAGCAGACATCGCTTCCATGCAACTCGGTATCGCTCTGATGTCCAGTCCCGTGCCGGATCCCAACCAGGCCCGACAGGCGTTCAGAGCCGTTCGTGAACGAGGTGAGCTGGCCCTGGAAAAACGCCACCTACAGCTTCTGGGAATGATCGGTGAGGCATGGGTGCTCAAGGATCGAGAACGAACGGCCGAGCTGGACCTCCTTTTGTCCGAGATTTACAGCCGTCTTGATGAGTATGAATCGGAAGATGTTCTGCAGCTCGACATCGATCAGGCGCCCGAAGAGCTGCAACAGTTCTTCACGCGAATTCTCCAGACCCGAAGACAGCAGGAAAATACCGCAGAAATGCGATAAATCGGCTGAATCAACTGCTGCTCGGAGTGGTTACAGGGCGGCAGAGGTCTGCCAGGAATCGTGCGTGCTGCCTCAGCAACCGCTCCACGTCATCCTCCGTCACCTGCTCGAAATTCTGATAGAACTCGCCCACCGCAGAAAAAATCTCCGGACTTTGCAGGCAAATCACCCTGTCTGCCACAGCATGGATTGATCGCAGCACCTCAGGTGGCCCAACCGGTACCGCCACAACCAGAATTGCAGGATGCTTCTGACGCGCCGCAAGCACCGCCGCCTGCATACTCGCCCCGGTCGCCAGCCCGTCATCCACAAGAATCACCGTCCGGCCATGCAGCGACGGCAGCGGTCGCCCTCCCCGAAATCTCCGGACCCGCTTCCGCACCTCAAGATTCTCCGCATGCACAGATGCAGACACATCCTGCGCACCCTCCGCCAGATCGTGGTTCAGCACCTTGACCCCGTCCTCCGCAATAGCCCCCAGGGCCAGCTCCGGGTTGCATGGATGCCCCAGCTTGCGGACAACCAGCACATCCAGCGGGGCCTCCAGCAGCCTCGCCACTTCGGCCGCAACAGGGACGCCCCCCCTGGGCAAACCGAGAACGATTGTAAACCCGTTGACACCCAGCCCCCGGATTTTTTCTGCCAGACGTCGCCCCGCTTCACTCCGATTTGCAAACATCAGGTGCCGCTCCCGAAAAACGTCATAACTCCCTGCACATTCTACACTCAACCGCCCAGGCTGCCGATCAGTTCTTTTCCCCCCTGCACCACAAACGTGTGGTTTGTAGGGACTGCAGGCACTGGCGCAAAAAAGCACTTCGCACCGAAATACCCAGCTATTCCAGCGAGGGCAAAACTCCTCAATTGCTCAGCAACCCATGTCGATCCTCTCCCCAGAAGGAGAATGAACATGCTTGTGCTGTCCCGTCAGAGTGACGAAGCGATCATCATTGGCGATAACATCCGCGTCACCATCGTGGAAGTGCGGGGTGACAAGGTGCGTATCGGAATCGACGCCCCTCGCGACGTCACCGTGCATCGTCAGGAAATCTACGATGCCATCCGAAGAGATTCGGGACGCGAAGCCCCCAGCAACTGACGATTGCTGGCCCATTCACTTTGAACTTTCATCGGCTCGCGCGGATTCAGTCCGCGCGGGCCGTCTGTGTTTTCCGGGCCCCCGAGGGAACAGACACATGCGACGCCGTTTTTCGTGGATGTTTTTGTTCTGGCTGGCATCCGCTGTCCCATTCGCGGTCTTCGCGGCCCCCCCAGGCACCTGCTCCGATCAGGACGTCCGAACCGTCGCCGGTAATGGTCTGGAAAATCCTCTGCAGCAACAGGCAACGGCTGTTGAAACCGCCGTTGCACAACCGTTTGGGCTGGTTCTGGGCCCGGATGGAGCCCTCTACGTCTGCGAAGTTGGCTCCCACGTGATTCGCCGCGTCGACCTCAGCACCGGACAGTCCCGCGTCGTGGCGGGCAGTGGGAAAAAAGGCTATCGCGGAGACGGCGGACCAGCCACCCAGGCCGATCTGAACGAACCCTATGAAGTGCGCTTCGATGCGGCAGGAAATCTTCTGTTTGTCGAAATGCAGAACCATGTGGTCCGCCGGGTCGATGCCGCAACCTCCGTAATCTCCACCATCGCCGGCACTGGCCGCTCCGGCTTCTCCGGAGACGGTGGCCCCGCAACCCGCGCCGAAATGCGGCAGCCTCACTCCATCGCACTCGATCAGGCAGGAAACATCTACATCTGCGACATCGGCAATCACAGAATTCGCCGAGTGGATGCAGGGACCGGAGTGATCTCAACGTTTGCCGGAACCGGAGGCCGTGGCCCCACCCCCGATGGTGCAAGCCTCGATGGAACACCACTCAACGGGCCGCGAGCGCTCGATTCTGACGGTCGACACTCCCTTTTCCTCGCACTCCGGGAAGGCAACTCGCTGTTTCGTATCGATCTCGAACTCCGCACCCTGCACCACCTCGCCGGAACCGGAAAAAGCGGATATTCCGGCGATGGCGGCCCGGCTCGCAACGCACAACTTGCCGGTCCCAAAGGTGTCGCCCTGTCACAAAATGGAGATGTCTGGTTCGCTGATACCGAAAGCCACACCATCCGCGTGTTCCGCTCCAGCCGAAACGTTGTGGAAACCATTGTCGGGGATGGCCACAGAGGAAATGGCCCGGATGGCCCTCCACGCAGTTGCCGGCTGGATCGTCCCCATGGCGTGTTCGTCTCGAAAGATGGACTGCTCCTCATCGGCGACAGCAATAACCACCGCGTCCGAATCCTGAAGCTGGATGAGGGAACGCGGTAGGGCTTGTGTTCGGTTTTCAGTTGTCAGTTTTCGGTTTTCAGACTGCAGACTGTCACTGTGCGGGGAAGTCGCGCAGAGGTTGCGTCCAGCTCCCCTCTCCCCTGCAGGGGAGAGGGGGATTTGAATTTTGATTTGCTCCTCGCACGAGCTCTGTTCGGGGCCGAAACATACGCGTCACCTGCCCACTGAACACTGCCCACTGAACACTGAACACCCTCACGTCCTCACGAATCGTCTTGCGACGAGTTTGACAATGAGTGGCATGCCGCCGAGAAGTGCGAAGGCCAGCATCACACTGGGCTTCATGATTCCTGCAGCCCCTTCGGTGGCGATTTGTCTGAGTGTCGGCGCGGCTGCTCCCGCAGCGACGAAGACCGCAGTGCCTGGCAGCATTCCCAGCTGGCTGACCCACCAGAAAGTGCGCAGCCGCATCCTTGTCAGTCCCATCAGCAGGTTCACAAGAAAAAATGGCATGAGCGGCATCAGTCGCAGCATCAGCAGGTACTGCACACCGTCTCGTTCCAGCGCCTGCTGCAGCTGCTGGATTCGAGTTCCGTAGAGCTCCTGTAATCGCTGCCCCAACAGCCAGCGACTGGCCAGAAACGCGAGGGATGCGCCGCTGGTGGAGGCAAAGCTGACGAGTGCGAGTGCGGGCCAGAATCCAAAGAGCCAGGCGGTGGCCAGAGTGAGCCCTGCGGCAGCCGGCAGACTGAGACCGGTTGCGGCTGTGTAGATCAGGAAGGCGACCGTGAATGCAACGAGTGGCTGCTCAGCGCAGAACGCGCGCAGTTGGTCTTCCCGCCGGACGACCTGTTCAAACGTGAGCTGAGTCCAGGCCAGCGTGAGGCATAGCAGGGCGGAGGCGACGGTGGCCAGTGGTCTGAGCCGGGAGACGGGGGTGCGGGCCTTTGGCCGGGACGTCAGATCATCAGGTGGCTGAGGCGAGTTGCTGGAGGGCGTCGGCACGGGTCTTCACCTGTTGCATGCTGAAGTCGATCTTTGGGTTTTCGAGCAGCATCAGGGTTTTGAGCATTTCTCGCATGTTGTCGGAGAGGTGGCACAGCAGAGCCTGTCCCTGGTTACCGCGGGCCTTGCGGGCCAGACGGACCAGAATGCCGACAAACGTGGAGCCGAAGTAGTCAAGCAGTGAAAAATCAACGACGAGGTGTCTGGTGCCTGGCTGACAGAGCAGACGGTAGGCTTCGTTGTAGCCATTGCGAATGTCATTGTCACGAAACTCCATGAACGGACCGTTGGCCGTGAGAATGAGCACATCTCCGGACACTTCAAACTCGAACAACTGCTTTTCAGTACCAGCCATCCCGCACTGTGCTCCTCAGCCCGATTCTGCCGGTCGCTCGGGTGCCTTGCGGATCCGGTAAAGCGGATCTTCGCCCATTTTTCCGCCGCATTTGGGGCACTTGGCCTTCGCGATGGCCTTTCCATTCGCGCCCCCCAGCTTATTTTTTTTGCGTCCCTCTTCGCTGACGGCAGCGCCGCAGGCCTTGCAGCGATAGCCACTGAGTTCAAGTTCGAACGCCGGGTCATGCTGGTAGTAAACCAGCGACCTGACTGACTCGACCTTCGACTGATTCACAAAGCAGCTGAGCGTTTCGTTCTTCTCTGTCTCGGGCACACCATTTTCTGAAGCTGGCAGTGAGACGCCGAACAGTTCTTTCAGCCTGCTGCTGAAGTTTCGCCACGCGGACAGCGGAAACGAGCAGTAAGCCTGCTGGCCGTGTTCTGTGTCCACCGGCAGGAACACCGCCACCCGGCCCTCACCGAAGATCGGTACACCGGCGAACATCGACTCGTGAACCTTCAGGATCGGCTGAACCAGTTTCAGCACAGGCATCTGATCGGCAGGGATACTGCGGACCACGCAGTCGGTCAACCCCTGGAACCCACCGGTCGCAGCAACCTGCTCGCGAAGCTGACGACGCACTCCGGAAAGATCGCTGGACTTTGCCCCGGCTCCGAAGCTGAGCAGCGATTTTTTCTTTTTCTCGGCAACCGAAAAGGAAATGATGTGCAGGGCATCAGGAGTCAATGCGAGGTCCGCGGTGGTGTGCAGAGCCGCTGCGCTGCCTGGTTTCAGCGTGACCGAACCCGGGGCAAGCACGTGAAACCAGACATCACTGATCCAGGTGATGTTCATCTGAACAGCCGGCTTGTCTTCTTTCTTTTCAGCCACTTTCCGGCGAATCTCGGGAATCTGGATCGGGTTGCGGCACTGGCGGCACCGCACAACCCTACCGGCAAAATCCTCGTGTACGCGAAGCCATGCACCACAGTTACAGGGGACCAGCACCTGACGTTTCTGGCGTTCGGCCTGACGATCGTTCCGCCGCCGTCGATCATCCCGCTGTTCCTGAAGAGCAATCGTGAGCAGATCATCAGGGGCCGGCTTTTCGGAGCGCGGTGCAGGAGGCGATTTAGGTGCTTCTGAGGCAGCGGGAACAGCAGGAGGCAGCGTCTTTTCAGTTCCCGGACGCGCTGGCGCGGTCCCGGCGGACGAGACCACGGCACCCGTTTCCTGTTTTCCCGTGACCGTCTGAGGCTTATCCGGCCCGTCGGCTGATGCGACAGCCCCACTTGCCTGGGAGGGCGTCTGGGCCGCTGGCGGGGAGTGTGCTGCAGATCCTGAGCTACCCGAACCTGAAATCAGGTCGTCAGCAAGCGTGAATTCGTCGGCATCCTGAACACCACCCGTCGCTGCACCGGCCCGCGGTGGAAGAAAATCACTGCGCTGCTCTGGAGGAATGGTGCTGTAGATGATTGGCTGAGGGTTGGTTGTCAGGTCGTGATATTTTTTCGCGATGTCTGCACGCATGAAACCGTTACACGACCAGCATCGCACGAGGCCAGCCCGCACCATCTCTCCGCAGTGCGGACAGGCTTCACGAACTTCAGAGCCACGCGACGGTGTGGGCGCAGCAACCTGCTGAGCCACCACTGCGGGGGTTGGCCGGCGTTGATAAAAGACATGCCCGCATTCGGGACACTGATCCGTATCGGACAGAATCAGTGACTTACATCCGGGGCAATTGCGAATAACTGTTGACATGGCTACCGCACTGCTGACGCTGAGTCCAACCTGGGAAACCGCCGCAGGCTCGGGAAAGTTCCCTGCAACAATTCATCAACCTTCAACCTACCTGTTTACCGTATGAAAGGCGCTGAGAAAAGTACTGAATTGGGCAGGGGCTCCGAAAATCGGAAGTTTTTACTGATTACAGCCCCTTTTTCCTGATTTGAGCTTTACCAAAAAAGAGAATCCGATGAAAACCATCGAGAACGAACCGCCTCACCGGACAAGCTGCAGCGAACCTTCGAGGGGGTTCATACCCGGTCTGAGATACTGGCACTTCAACCGCCTGCCACTGGACAGCCGTTCTGTTGCAAGGATCGCTTCCAGGTTTTCAGCAGACGTGCATTCGTAGCCATCCAGACCGAGCAGGATGTCGTTTTTCCGCAGCAGAGTTGCGGCCGGGCTGCCCGCACGAACATCCGTCACGCGCATCCCCCCATTGTAATTCACCGGGCCCCTGCCACCAGGCCACGATCGCTCGGTTACCATCCCGCGTTCGCTGTCCGTGAGCGGTTCAAGCCGGAATCCCAGCATCAACCACGAACGATCAGCTGCCGTTGCTTCCGTTCCGGCAGAACCACTCTCAGATCGCTGCAGGCTGGGCAACCGAGCTTTCTGCTGACCTTCGGCGGAGCCTGAGTTGCCGGACCCCGACGCCGGACGCATCACGGACTGTGACTCGTCGGCAGATTTCCCGGATGACCTCGCCTCCACCGACGTGGTCCGTGCCTGACGTGTGTACTGCCGGGCGAGGGTGCTGCCCTGCCTCAGAATTCGCATCTCAACCGACTGCCCAGGTTCAAGATCCAGCAGTGAACGCTCCAGATCAGTTCCGTCAGTCACCGGCACTCCGCGAACACTGTGGATCACATCTCCTGGGACGATCCCGGCTGCTGAGGCCGAGCTGCCCGGGGCCACATCGTCCACAACCAGCCTCCGCTCTTCCGCTGATTTGCAGTCTGTCGTGGTCAGCCCATGAACATGGCCGTTCAATCGTTCCACACTCAGGAGTCTCGCAATTGTGCGACGCGCATCGTCGATGGGAATCGCGAACCCGATCCGCTGGGCGCCGGAGCGGATTGCCACGTTGATTCCAATCACCTCTCCGTTCAGGTTCAGCAGAGGCCCCCCGCTGTTGCCGGGATTGATGCTGGCATCCGTCTGAATGAGATTTTCATAAGACTGTGTTTCGTCAACCTCCACATCCCTGTGAAGTGCACTGATGATCCCGGACGTCACCGTATGTTCATAGCCAAACGCATTCCCCACCGCATAGACAGTTTCGGCGAGCATCAGGTCGCTGGAGGTTCCCAGTGGCATCACCACGAGCGGCTCAGGTGCCTCGATGCGAATGATGGCCAGATCCTGCCGACGATCGTAGGACACAACGCTGGCATCAAAACTGCTGCCGTCGTGCAGCGTCGCCGTTATCAGGTCCACATCCTGAACGACATGGTAATTCGTAACGATGTACCCTCGCTCGTCCACCACGATGCCCGTGCCCATGCCGTTGATCCGGCGGGATTTGGGAGCGAAGAACCGCGCGTTCCGATCTTCTGCTGCATTCTTTTCCGTGTGTATGTTGACCGCCGACAATCGCGACTGCCGGACGGCTCGCACCAGTGGCGTTTCCCGAATGGAGTCGGCAGCCAGAGCAGCAGACAGTGGTCCGGCCGTCATCATCAGCACGGCAAACAGAAGTCGAGGTGCCACTCCGGACATTCCTTGTTTCAGGCATTCTGCTGAACAGCCCTCAGCCCCGGCAGGGACCGCAGACTCCCTTCGTCGATCGTCAGCCCTCGAATTGGTCCTTGAGGCAGCCCACTGCTCATCCCTCCCGCTTGCCCCGCTTACCACCTGGCAACACAGGGAAGATCTGCCAGGCGGAAGACCGCGGTTTCCCGGAAAATCAGAATTTACCTGAGTCCTACGCAACCTCTACAATGCCCGCAGGCTGACAAATCTCCGGATTCATCAACTGTGCATTCACCGCCGTTCCTGCCGGATCTGCCGCTCCCCCCCGCCACTCGGCTCAATCTGCAGCCTGCAGGTCCCCCCCCCGCCCTGCTGCAGCGATTCCCTCCAGCCCACCGCTGGTTCCCGCAAGTTTCCCTCCCCCCACGGAACCCACGCCATGGTGAACGCAAACGAACTCAGCACCACGCTGGCTGAAGCCCGCAAACTCATTCGCGCAGGCCACCCTGCCAAAGCAGCCGCGCTCCTGCAGAAACTGCCGAGTCCCGCAGGAGAAACGGAAGATGCCCTGGCACTCGCTGGCTCCGCGCAGTTCCTGACCGGGGATCTCAACGCAGCCCGATCCACGTTTGAGCGGCTGACGCAGTTGCATCCGGCCTTCGCGGGTGGCTGGGTCAATCTGGGCGCCGTACTCAATAAGCTGGGGGAACACAAAAAAGCAGTCGAAGCCCTGCGGCGCGCTGTCCAGAAGGACTCAAAGTGCGCCGATGCCTGGTTCAACATGGGAATCGCGCAGAAGGCGATGAATCAGAGCACCATGGCGATCAACGCGTGGCGCGAAGCAATTCGGGTGAAGCCTGGGATGTTCGATGCCCACTACAACCTCGCTCGCATCTACGGAGAACTTAAAAATCTCGGCATGGCCCGCAAGTGCGTCCAGGATGCTCTGAAAATCCGGCCCGACTCGGAAAAAGCCCTGGCTTTGCTTGCCGGTCTCCAGTCGCAGCAGGTCGCAGCCAGAAAGGCAGAATCCCCCTTCGGCAGACTTGTCAATACGGAGGAACTCGATCGCCAGTCCGTCCGCACTTCCCCCCGAGTACTCTCTGCCACCCGTCGCCAGGCTGAAAGGGAGCTGGTGCTGGATGTCACTAAAAGAATTCGTCAGGAAAGTCGGGATCTCGTGCCCCTGCTGGATGAAACGCTTACCAGCAGTCTGCACCGCCTGCAACGACTCATTCGCGATCCTCTGGCAGGGAACCAGGGCGAATGGCCACTGGATGGGTTTTCTGAATCCGTCCGGCATGTTGAGGGAAAGATGGCGGTGATCACCGGCGGGATTGATGAGCTCCGCAGGTTTCTTGAACAGTCTGCAAACTGAATCGGCCGGAAGCTGGAGCTTCCGGCCGACGTTGATCAGAGATGAACAGCGACGCACGTGGCGGACATCCGATTTATTTCAGCGGACGCACCACGGAGATCGGTCGCAGGTAGTCGTTCAGCGTGTCCGGGCTGACCACGCCACCACCCATGCCGCTCTTGCCAATGCCGCCGTAGGGCACTCCGTGAACGATCACATTGTGAGAATTGATCCAGCCGTTGCCGGCACGGAAAGCTTCGGCGACTCGAGCACATCGCTTGAGGTCGCTGGACCAGACGCTGTTTCCAAGACCATAGTCCGTGTCATTGGCCAGTCGAATGCCCTCTTCTTCACTGGAAAATGGTGCAAGGAACGCCACCGGCCCGAAGATCTCCTCGCGTGCCGCCACGTTGTTCAGCGAACCGGCAAGAAGTGCCGGCTTCACATAAAACCCATCGCGCCCGGGAACCTCGGCGGCCCCACCCTCCAGCACCAGATCGGCCCCCTCCGCAACTCCCTTTCGCAGGTAGCCCAGAACACGTTCCCGCTGACGGGCATTCACCACAGGGCCCATCTGAGCCCCTTTGTCGAGCTGGTAACCGATCTGCACGGATTTCATCCGCGACACACAGGCATCCACGAACTGATCGTAGATGTCCCGCTGAATCAGCCAGCGAGTCGCGTCGCAGCAGACCTGACCGGTATGAAACGTAATCGCTGACACCAGCTTATCTGCCGTCTCAGGGATATTGACATCGTTGAAAATCACAGCCGCTCCCTTGCCGCCCAGCTCACACTTCACCGGGATCAGATTGCGGCCGGCCGCCTCGGCCACCAGACGGCCGACTTCGGGAGACCCCGTAAAACTCATCCGTCGGAATTTCGGGTTCCGTGAAACTGCCGCGCCGGCTGTTTCACCGAAACCGGTGACCACATTGAGCACCCCGGGGGGCAGGAGGTCGAGCTGCTGGATGACATGGCAGAGGTACAGCGCAGAGAGCGGCGTGTCCTCGGCGGGTTTCAGCACACAGGTATTGCCCGCAGCCAGAGCGGGTGCCAGGCCCCAGCCAGCCAGCAGAAAAGGAAAATTCCAGGGAATGATGAAGCCACATGGTCCCCACGGATGTCGCGCGACCCAGGCTTCGTGGTGCCTGACAGCAATCACCTGACGATAATTGACGGCCTGGGCGAGATCCGCAAAGTAGCGGAAGGTGTCGATGAAGTTCTGGATGTCAGCTTCGGCCTGAGCATAGATTTTGCCGCAGTCGAGCGATTCAATCTGAGCGAATTCATTCAGGCGGCTCTCGACCGCATCAGCAATTCGGTGCAGCCGCGCAGATCGTTCTGCAACCTGCATCGATGCCCAGCCACTGTTCTGGAAAGCGTCGGCCGCAGCATCCACCGCCCTGTCAACATCCGCCCCCTTCAGGCTTGTAACCGTGGCAATGCGACGGCCACAGCCCGGATCAAGCACCTCAAAGGTCTGCCCGTCAGCCGCCTCGATCCAGCGACCGCCGACGAACGACTTGTGAACTGCAGTGGACAGAAATTCAGCGACCGCCGGTGCAAGACCCGACGTTTTTTCTGCGGACGTGGTGGACATCGCGAAGGCTCCGTTGGTGGAGGTGTGACTGGAAGCTCCGGAAATGACAGAGAACGATGGATAATAGTCATCGCAGGGACCCGTCCGCCACCTCGCCCGCTGGCTTTCCGCCGGGGAATGAGAAATCCGGGGAATCCCCGCCAGCGATACGGACGATTGGCCCCCAATTGCATCGACTCCGTCCGGATTCACAGGATTCTTCCACCCCGCCATTCACTCAGACTGAACCGTTTGCTAAAATGTCGGTTCGTGCCGGGCGCCTGTCCGCTCCGCCTCCACCACACGTTTCCCGTCTGTTCATCAAGAAGCCAGTGCACATGGGTACCATTCCTGCCGGAGAA
>JBJTOM010000004.1:0-3958 GCA_046074585.1 Planctomycetota bacterium
CAAGCAGAGCAGTACTGGCGGGGGAGCCGGATTCGAGTTTTGTGCGAAGCAGACTGAGAAAGGGAGTGAGGGCCTCGGGGCTGAGCGGACGCAGGGTGGCGGTCGCAGCGAAGCGGCGAAAGAGCCGTTCTGCGTCGGCGGGTGTCGCCAGATCGGGTGCGATAGTGTCGAACAGCACGCGGTGGGAGGCGGGTGGCCAGTCGACTTCGCGGAGCGGTCCGGTGACTTCAAGCCAGCGAATTGCCACCCCGCGATGACCTTCGGGCGGCATGGGGGGATAGTCATAGAAGAAGCCGCCATCGGTGCGGATGAACGGCACGGGCAGCCCAAGTGGACTGTATTCGAAGGTTTCTCCGGATCGCAGCTGAATTATCGTTTCGAATTCTCTGAGGTCCGGCTGCAGATCCAGCCATCCACCGGTTTCCCGGACATCTCCGGATACATCGGCGCCCGATGGCTGTCGGGCGCGAAAGCTGAGTGGCGATGATTCGAGGGCAACGGCGAGTCGGAAGTCGCGCACCTGCCTCACGGCCCGGCCGGCAAACCGGACATGGTAACGTCCAGTTTCCCTGGCCAGAAAGCCCCGGGGATAGCCGTAATAGGGCCAGGTCGCGGAGCGAAACAGGGCGAGTTCAAGGGAAGGGTCGCGGCGTTGTTCGGGCGTCATGCGGCTGAACAGCGCGCTGTCGATGGGGACCATGCGGTTATTGCGCGCAAAGAACATGGCTTCGCGCTCGCCAAAGGTGCTGAGTTCGGGGAACAGGTCGAGTCCGCTGAAGCGTTGCGTGGTGGCAGCGGGTGGTGGCTGTGAGCCGGCGGTGGCCTGCTGGAGCGCGGTTTCTGAGGCATCGAGGAATGCTTCGAGCTGAACGCGGGAGACATCCAGTAACTGAGAGATTTTGGTGAAACCGTGTGCATCGCGTTCTGCCGGGAGTTTATCGCGGATGTCGAGCTGCGGGAGCTGCAGCAGGTGGCGGAGGTTGTTTTGAAATTCGCTGCGTGTGAGCCGTCTGGCAGGGCCCCGACCGTGCTGCAGCAGATGCTGAACGGCGGCGGATTCAAGCTGTGGGTTGAGCTGATCCAGCCATGCTTTGCGATCTGAGTCGGTGAGGGTGGAGCTGTCAGCAGGTGGCATCTGGTGCTGAAGGACGCGATCGAAAAGCTGAATCCAGCGATTCCGCATTGCGGTGTTGTCAAGTTCGAAGGTCAGGGTGTCAATCGTAAAGTCCGCCTCAATCTGCTCACCGCTGTGACAGTCCGCACAATGCCGTTGAAGAAATCGGCTGATCGCAGGTGGCAGATCGTGACGGACCGCCGCGGAGGAATATTCGGCGGTCAGAACAGCGAGACTGATCAGGATCAGCAGTGTGAAACGGAGGACCACGAGGGAGACCTTGTAACGGCGACAGTCGGCAGTTTCGGAGGTGATTGGTGACACTATGGCTGCTTCGAGGCGGGGACGGCAATCATGTCGATAGACAGTGTCTGTGAGGCAGATCCGACACCCTGAACCATGGCTTTGGAGGCCGCTGGTGGGCGAGCAGGGTTGTAGTACCGCGGCCGCAGCCTGTTGAGGCTGAGACTGACAGGGTCGCCGGCAACGTAATAGGTGGCTTTGGCCAGATGCTCAAGGTCGCTGCCGGTTGCCTGCAGGATGGTGTTCAACCGGGTGAAGGTTTCGGTGACCTCCGCTGCAGCGGCTTCTTCGGCGGTCCCCGAACCGGCGGTGTTTTCTGTGAGCCGGTGCAGGCCACTGGTGAAAATCAGGGTCGGATGTGCCGTGCGGGAGATGCGACTGTAGACGGGTGATGCTGTCATGAAGGGAGGCGTGAGGAATTCGATGGGCTGGGCCCCGGCCGACGCGGCGCCACCCCAGGCGACGAGTTCAATTTCGACGGGTACGGTGGCACTGGATTTCCATTCGACAAGCACAAGCGGAGGCGGGGTGCGACCAGTGTAAAACCGGGTGACCTGCTGTTGCACAACGTGCGCTGCGGACATGGGTTGCACAAATGCCTTGAGCTGTACGATGTCAGCGTCGGATCGGCCGAGGAACTGGAGAGTTCGCTGGAGGCTTTGCAGCGTTTTGGACGTGGCTTCGGCAAGGTCTTCAGAGGGCTCCGCCTGACCGGCGATAAAGATCCGCGTACCCTGAGGAAGCAGAGCGATGCCTTGATGGATCTGCACCTGCCTGGGGTTAGCTGCCGTGTGAAGAGCTGTGGCGTCGAGAGCGACCAGAGCCCCCTGCGGAAGAGCAGTGACCACTGCAGAGACACAGGGCCGCTGGTCTTCAGGGAAAGCTGTGGTGAGCAGTTGCAGAGCCGTCTGCAGGTGTGCGGAGGAACTGCAGCACAGATGCAGGCGGACAATGTGCTGACTTGAGGACTGATGGGTGGACAGAAGCACATTGAGCTGTTGCAGGCAGCTGGTGAGTTGTGGCTGGAGCGAGTGACCGGAGTCGGCGTGTGGAAGAATCTGTGACGTCCAGAGCAGCGGTCCAGTGACGACGGTGGCGGCAGGGAGCATTGCGGGGGCGAGGGTGATTCTTTTCAGACCGTCCTGGGCGAGTGCCAGTGATGTGGTGATGAGCATGCAGAGGATTCCAGGGAGCTGGCGGAGAGAGAGCATGGGTTTCTGCCATTGGGGAAAGAGCGTTGCCGGACTGGATCAGGGCTGGGATTGTGCAGGCGACTGGGGCGGCTGTTTGGGGAGTTGCAGTGGTACCTGGGCGTAGCTGTTGCCGTAACCGGCAATGACCACAATCCAGTAATGAGCGGGTGGCCGCGGGCGACGAAGATTGTCGATGGCAGTTTCGGATGTCAGGGCGAGCAGATCGCAGGCGCGGGGAAACGGCATGACCGCCTTGAAGGTTGGAATCGCATTTCGCGAGAATGCCGCGATGCGCTCTGCGATTTCCGGCTTCTGCATGCCGTGATTTTCGAGAATAGCATAGGCGATCTGCTTACCGTATGGATCGGTCATCTCGACGATAAGTCCCACCGGGTCTGCGACGCCGGACTGTTCCATCCGGGAACACACATCGGGGCCGTTGTGTTCAAGGAGCTGGCGACGGAGTTGACGGGATTGGTCGGAAACGCCGGAATTCATATTGCATCCATTGGACTGACTGCAGGGCGGGGCAGAGGAAGGGCATGTGGCATTCCACCCTAAATTTTGCCGAGCGCCGATGGAAATGGCAACTGACTTTCCGGGCATCTCGTCAGATTTTTCGGGGGATGTCAATTCCACGGTTGACGGTGGCATGTTGGTGCAGACAGCGCTGCAGCGAGAGTGAATCAGAGGCCAGGGTGCATGGCACCGAACCGCAGAATTCGGCACCGAACCGCAGAATTCGGCCTCATGCTCGTGCTCAGTACGCCCTGGCGGACGGTGCTCATCATCGTAATCGACTGCAGTTGCATCCACCCCGTGGACATCCGGCCCATGGCCCTGACTTTCTGGCAAAGGGTGTCCGTGGCTCCCTTCTCCCCTGGCAGGGGAGAGGGGCTGGGGGTGGGATGACGAAACGGTGTTAAGAACACCGGAAGTCGTCTTTCGGACTCCACCCCAAAGGCGTGCAGGGGATGTCAATCCCCGGTAGCACTGCTGAGCCGTCGGACGGCAGTTCGCGGGCAACAGCACTGCCACGGCCTGCGTGGGACCCTCAGCGAACTGGGAACGCAACGAAAACGACCCTGAAACTCACCCCTGTTTCGTCACGCGGGCCATCCGTCCCCTGCGTCCCCTGCGTCCCCTGCGTCCCCTGCGTCCCCTGCGTCCCGTGGGTCCCCTGCGTCCCGTGGGTCCCATCACAAAACCATTCAAAACGCAACCCCCGAGCCGCGCCCGTGAGGAGGCGCGCTACCCCAGCACAGGCTGCGTTTCGAAGTGAGAAGTGAGAAGCGCGTTTCGGTGCCATGCACCTTTGCCGAGTTCCTGGCCTGCCGGGGACAGTCCC
>JBJTOM010000005.1:0-3908 GCA_046074585.1 Planctomycetota bacterium
AAACAGTTGAGGGCACGCGCCTGTGCCATGAGTTGATTCATCGCCGTCTGAAAGTAATCGCGACGGCCATGATGAAACACTACGGCCCGTACGAAGGGGACCCAAACGCTGTGCCACTGTGTGTCGGTGTCCAGTTTGGAGCGATGTTCATCCAGACAGCGCTGCTGACCTGCTTCAACGCCGACTTCCCGACGTACGTCGGCACCATTCGCGCCAAAAGCTACCGAAATAACGGTATCCGCTCCCCAATCGAAATCACAAATCCGTGTTTTGACTGCGACGTAAAAGGTCGCAAAGTGCTCATCATTGATGATATTGTCGAGTCGGGCCAAACGTTGCTTCAAGTCAGGAACTGGTTCCTCGATCAGGGGGTTGATGATGTGCGTACCTTCGCGCTGCTTGACAAACCAGACAAACGCGTTTGCGATATCGTTGTCGACTGGGTTGGTTTCCACCTGAAACCCGATCAGTGGGTCGTCGGCATGGGGCTGGACGACAACGGATTGTTTCGACACTTCAACAACATCGTGACCCTGCGTGACCCAAGGCCGGATCATCTCAATAGCAGAAAACACCGCCGCGGCTCACCGCGCGGTGTCAGTGCAGACCATCCGTCGCCTCGGTTCGCCAGCAGTCCGCAGAAGCCACCCTAACCCGCGGAGGAGGTACACAGGCTGCCTTTGCAACTGCGGAGGGTAAACGGTTGCCTGTGCATGGAATCTACTGTCCCTGCTGCGGCAACTGCTGCCTGCCGCAGCTTGACGACACTGATCCACCACGTCCAGCACTTCCCGCGACATGTACACGGCAGTATGTTGCCGCGGACTGGCTGCTTGTCAACCGCCTGCCGAAAATCATCGCATGTTCAGCTGGTCAGGCCGTTAGTGCGTCATAGATGCGTTTGGCAACCACGGGATCGCTGAGATAACCCGAAATACCATGGCGGTTCTCGGTCGGATTATCGACATCGGTCTTGTTTTCGATGCTCGGCGTCACAGCGAACCGGGGGGCGTCCAGCGGGTACAACGCCACCACGTCGCGGCTGTCCAGAGCGTTCCACCACTTCGTGACGCAGCCGGGGTGCGCTAAAGGCCTCAATGCGTCTCTGACAGCCGTGACAGCCAGCGGAGAACCGAGTGTGAC
Source organism: Planctomycetota bacterium (assembly GCA_046074585.1). Classification (GTDB taxonomy): domain Bacteria; phylum Planctomycetota; class Planctomycetia; order Planctomycetales; family Planctomycetaceae; genus SXXK01. The sequence goes on from JBJTOM010000005.1 coordinate 1,144, forward strand.
GTACAGGGGGACCTTCCATCCCAAATCCCTGCCGTCGCGTCGCAGCAGATTGTAGGACACGACGGAACCCAGAGAGTGCCCGACAACCACGGTCTCCACCCCCGGAGTCAACGCTCTGCGAATGCCCGTATCGATGACGTTCTGCAGGCCAGGGTTCCTCAGGTACAGGTACACGTCGCGGGTCGCCAGCGAAATGCTTGTGCTGCTGGCACCCGGAACATGCGTGTCAAGGGCCTGAAGGACCAGCCGGACCCATTTCCAGTTCAGCGGCCCGCGTTCAATTATTGCGTCGGCCGCCAGTTCCTGTACCTGGAGATCCGTGATTCCACACTGACTTTGCAGCTCCAGCACAAAATCCCCGATGAAGCGGGCCTCGCCTTCATTCAGGTCCTCTCCGCGCACGATGACGTCAGACACCGCACCCCCTGATGCGCCTTTGACCAGGTCAAACAGTGTCTGACCGTAATATGGGAAACGGATCTCCTCATCGCTGATCGGCAATGTCAGCCCGTTCTTTGCAAGCCCCTGCTTCCACGCCTCCACCCACTCAGCCTTCAGGGCGGCAGCATCCCTGTGCTCCTGTGATCGTCCGTGTACGAACACCAGCTGTCGTGTCATTGAACCTGTCCTCTTTTCAGCACGTCGGCAACCAGACGAACACCGTCCGCATTCAGTAACGTCCACAACGAATTGGGCAGCAACTGGCGTGAGATGTGTTCCAGTCCGTCCGCCAGTCTGACATCGTAGGCCGGAAGCAGCGCCCAGCTTTGCGTCAGCATGGGCAGAAACGGAAAGACCTCACCGCGGAACGCAGCCCCGGAATTCGCGTCGAGGTGTCCGCTCAGCAGGGCAATGTCAAACAGGCAGACGCTGAGATCTTCTCGCATATATCTGAGCATCTCTGCGATTCGATTTCGATGTCCCTGATCGCGATATGCGTGAGCCGCATAAAGCGCCAGCGACGGATCTGTTCCCTTTGCCAGCTGCATGCGGCGAGCAAGGCGTTCCGCGTCAGATCCTTCCAGCCGGAACGTGCCCATGCGGGTTGCAGCGGCGACGGCGGCACGAAGAGCACGAATGTCGTCTGCCTGGTCGTTGAAGACTCCCCAGCGAGGCGTGCCTTCCGCAGGTTCATAGGCCACGTCGACCAATTGCTGGTCTGCGAACGTCAGACTGGCAAGAAAGCCCCCGATTGCGGGCAGCAACGCTCCAGTTCCACCTGCGAACTCCAGCAGATAACTGCAGGCGGAACGCTCCGGAACGTCCGCGTGGGCTCCCGTGCCATCAGCAAACACGCTCGATGGATTCGCGCCGGTGCACCTGACAATCCGAGCACCGCGAATTTTGAAGCCGCAGCGGGTTTCCATGTGCAGGGAGCCGAACGGACGTGAAAGGAATCGGGTGGCCTCTCGAAACTGGCGGTTCTGTTGACTGAAAATGTCGAGATCATTCCGGCCGATGAATTCCGACACGGGGATCGACAGCAGCAACGATTCCAACGGCACGCCGTCCCTTGCAACCATCGATCGCGTGGCGATTGTTGATCGCTCAGAGGCGGCCACGGCCAGTTTTGAGTGTGCCTCAGCGTCCGCAGGTGGAGGACCTGCAAACGATGCTGGGGCAGAGCCACCAGGTCGGGCAGGAATCAGCGAAATCCACGCCGTATCCGGGTCCGACCCAATCCGGGCATCAGGCTGCTGAGAACGTGGATTCGCACCGCCGGTCGCCTGAAACACACGCACCGGCAGTTCTCGGGCCAGAAATTTCTTGAGTGGCCAGGGGCGCACCACATTTCCGCCAGTGCTGGCATCAGAAACTGTGACGGCAGGATGCTGGCCCCGCAACGCCTCCAGCAGGGCTTCCGTGTACACAGCCCGAAACGTCTGCGCCGCCGCAGCCGGATCCCTGATCTCCAGCGCCGGGTCACCAACCAGGGTCGCAAAAAACAGATCAACCTGCATTTCCGCACCGACAGACCTGGGGTTTCCAAAGATGGTGCTGCCCAGCACCCCCTGCGCCTGAATCCCTGCGGCAGCCGATCGGCAGGCGTCGGAGATAAAGACCACATGGGGCACACCGCAGTGCCGCGCCCGCTCTTCGCTGGCCTTGAGATTCACTGCGGCGTTTGGATCATCGCTGGCCTCCGACAGCAGCCAGTATTCCGACCAGCCCACATTCATCCCGTGACCTGCAAAGTAGATGATCAACTGATCCAGATTTCCCGGCTGCAGCAGTGTCCCGATGGCCTCCTTAATGCGCCTGGGCGTGACGTCTTCCGATTCATCGGTGACCCGTTGGATTCGCTCCGGTGGAATCCCCTGTGAATTCGCCCATTCTTCCATGCCGGTCACTCCGGCCAGCACGGCCTGCAGCGGAGGCAGACCACGGGCTTTCTCAACACCAACCAGAACGATCGCTCGATTCATGAAAAATACGCCTCCAAAGGACCATGCAGCGGTCCCAGCGATGCCGACCGCCACAACTCGGCGAGTTCCACGCGTTCAGGTTCCGGGATCGCATGCCAGATCTGAGTGAAGAGCGTCACGCCCGCAGGAGTGAGTGCCTGACATCCGCGGCCCGCTGCCAGGATTCCACGAACACAAAGTTGAGCGGCCTCGGTGTGCCGCCCGCCTGAAAAGACGATTGCAGCGTGGCTGAACGCAGCGGACGCCGCCACGTCATCACGTCGAGCCCTTTCCGCAGACGACAGGCAACGACCAAAGTACTGTTCGGCCGTCGCAAAGTCTCGCTGCTCCTGGGCGATT
>JBJTOM010000006.1:0-3791 GCA_046074585.1 Planctomycetota bacterium
GATCACTGTGGACCTCAACATGGAAAATGCCACCACGGGTACTCGCAGGCTGAACAGCCTGGATCAGATCACGCATCTGCAGCTGGTTGATCAGTTCGGCAACGTGCTCAGTGACAGCACTCCCTCGCGGGGCCGTGTCTATCGCGGTGGCCTTCGCTCGATCAACAGGTCATCCCTGTCGGCCGGAACGTACTACCTGCGCGTCTTCCGCTCCTCAACCGGGCTGGCATCTCCTTACCGTCTGAGTGTGACCCCGCGGACTGTGTGACGAGAAGGACGCGAAGTCTGCTTAGTTAAAAAGGTCGTTCGGTGCAAACCGAACGACTTTTTTTTTGTGGGTGACCTGGGGATTGTCGAGTTGTTTCAAGAGCGTCTGCGCGCGTGTTTGCGGAGCGGCGCGGATTGGTGCGGTGCTCGCGGCAGGGATGCGGCTCAGCAGGAGCTTCGCCCTCCCGGCACCGCCTTTTGCCCGAAAGTCAAGGCCATTGGGCTTCCGCCCCAGCGTGCCGGGGGGCCGATCGCGCGCAGGCGTGACTGACCGGCGATGGCAGACGTGTGGCGGCCCGGGATTGACTTGTCTGTCGGGGCTCGGGTGATCGCTTTTGCAGCGGCTCAGCACCTTCTATGATCCGCAGGGAGACTTCGAAGGCCTGGAACGTCTTCGAGTCGATCATCGTGGAAACCTGAAACCCGCTGGAGTTTCTCATGTCGTTAAAAAGTCCCGCCCGGGGCATGTTCTCAGTCACTGGCCTTGTGTGGGCGACAGCACTGGTCATTTGCTCAGCATTTCCCGCGGTCGCTCAGGATTCCGGTCGCGATCGCTTTCTGAGCTTTGTTCGAGCGGAGGCCGCTGGTCATTTGTCCGGGGCAGCGGGACAACTTCCGCAGACACTCGGTGACTGGTCCACGCGTCGCACTCAGCTTCGAGCCCATCTTGAAGCTGCGTGGGGCGGTTTTCCCGACACCCCTGCACCGCTGGAGCCGCGGATCCTTGAGGTGCTCGATCGTCCGGCTTACCGCATTGAAAAGCTCACGTTTCAAACTCTGCCGGGCGTCTGGATGACGGCGAATGCGTGGGTGCCTAAGCGATCTGGTCGCCTTCCGGCGGTGCTCTGCGTGCACGGCCACTGGCAAGGCGCCAAGCAGGATCCCCATGTTCAGGCGCGCTGCGCCGGACTGGCCGCGCTGGGCTTCTTCGTACTGGCTGTCGACGCCTTTGGTGCGGGGGAACGCGGTGTTGGTAAGGCACTTGGGGAGTACCACGGAGAAATGACGGCTGCCACGCTCTTTCCGCTCGGCCGACCGCTCAGCGGCATTCAGGTTTACGAAAACATGCGTGCTGTGGATTACCTCAGCACCCGTCCTGAAGTGGACGTCCAGAGGCTGGGGATTACCGGGGCCAGTGGCGGAGGGAACCAGTCGATGTATGCCGGTGCGTGGGACGAGCGATTCCGGGCGGTGGTTCCGGTGTGTTCGGTGGGCACCTATCAGGCGTACCTTGGCGCCGCGTGCTGCATGTGTGAGGTGGTCCCGGGCGCGATGACCTTCACTGAAGAATCCGGTGTGCTGGCGCTGGTGGCTCCCCGCGCGCTGATGGTGATCAGCGCGACACAGGACGCCTTTCAGTTTTCCGTGGGTGAAGCGCAGAAGTCCGTCGCGGCCGCCAGATCGATCTTTGATCTTCACGACCGCGGCACGGCGCTGCAGCACGTGATCATCGAATCTCCTCACGACTACAATCAGCCGATGCGTGAAGCGATGTATGGGTTTATGACGCGGCATCTGGCCGGCAGCGGGAACGGCAGTCCCATCGCGGAACCTCAGATCACCCTTGAAGAACCAGAGACGCTGCGGTGTTATCCCGGGGAAACGCGTCCCGATGACTGGCTGACGCTCCCGCGCTTCGCGGCACAGGAAGCGGGACAGCTGGAGAAGAATCGCCGGTTCCCGACGACAGCCGCCTCTTTGACTGCATCGGCACCGCAGTGGCGTCAGAGGCTGGACCGCATTCTGGGGGGCACTGCTGTCGATGACTCGGCCGCCGACACCAGCACGTCCCCGACAGATGTCACCACCGCGGAGATTCAAATCACACCGGATCCCGGCATTCCGCTCACAGTGCATCTGCCGACGGCGGAGTTTCGCAAAGAGACGGACTGGACCCTGCTGATCACCACTGACGGCCTGGCAGCCAGCTCCAGCGAAACGCTCGTCGCGGCGATCGGAAAACGCCCTGAACAGACAGCCAGGCTGCAGCTGCGAGGGACGGGAACAGACGGCTGGGCTGCGGACCGGATTGGCCGGGCTCCGGACCATAATTCGGCCGAATGGTCGCTCTGGATTGGTCGTCCGCTGCTGGGGCAGTGGGTCCGCGACATTCGCACTGCGATCACGGCATTGGAGAGGAGCGGGCTGGATGCTGATGATCGGCTGCATCTGGCCGGATCCGGTGCGGCCGCGATGGCTGTGCTGTGTGCAGCGGCGCTGGACCGCAGAATTGACAGTGTCACGGTCCACGGAGTGCTGGCGTCATGGGTGACGGACCGGCCATATGAACAGCAGCGGCTGGCGATTCTGCCACCGGGCATTCTGAGGGACCTGGGCGACGTGGAGCACATCGCCGCGCTGGTTGCTCCGGCGACATTGAAGGTGTTGTCGCCCACCGACAGTCAGGGCCAGCGACTTGCGGGTGAGCGACTTGAGCAGTCCTTTGGGGCAACTCGGAGGATCTACGGGGATTCGGACTGGACGAACATCCCGGGAATCGGGGATGTTCGTCCGTTGCTGGACGTGGCGCCGTAATTTGCGGGCCTTATTTTTTCTTCGCGGCTTCGGCAGCCGTTTTGGCGGTCTGTTCCTGAGCGGCGCTGAGTTCCGGGTTGGGTTTGGCGTCCACTTCAATTTCGCCGCGAATCCAGCGAACGGCCGTGGTGATGGAGGTGAGATAGCGTTCGTCGGCCCATGAAGATTCGTTGTGTCCCAGGTTGTTGAAATACACGCGTCCTTCACCGTAATTCTTAATCCAGGCCACGGGCACGTGGTACGGCATGGAGGGATTGCATTTGGCCATATCGAGGCTCATCAGGACGCGGACTTTTTCGGGCTGCCAGTTCTTGTACTGGTAGATTTCGTCCCGAATGGTGAATTCTGCACCAAAGGACTTCATCAGTGGATTTTCCGGTTCATGGACGCGAATGGTGACGGTATTGCCTGCATTCCATGGATGACCATTGAATGTCCCGCCAACCATGTCCCAGTACGGTTTGTAATCGCCATAGGTGTCGGCAGCAGAGTGAAATCCGAGGAATCCGTGTCCTTTGGCAGTCAGCCATTCCTTGAAGAAGTAATCGCGGTCTGCGTCGGCAATCGGGAGCGAACCGGTGGTGTAGAACATGACGATGTCATAGTTCTTCAGGTTGTCCTTTGTGAAGTCGGCAGCGGCGTCCTGTGTGCAGTCGACGGTGAACAGGCCGGTTTTTTCGCCCAGCTGAATCATGGCGACTTCAGAGACGGCCAGTTTGTCGCCCCCGGGGCGACTGACACTGCCGTGTTTGAATCCTGCACTTTGGGTGAGCATAAGCACCCGGGATTTGGGTTTGTCGGCTGCGTGCAGTGGTGAGCTGACGAATGCGGCGTGCACAACGGCAAGCAGCAGGAATCCTGCGGTCAATCGCATGAAGAGTCTCCATCGGAAGCGAGGGTGGGAAACGACGCGGTCCGGCCGCACAGGCCGAGCCACGACGGCGAACACACATTCTGACAAACTCTGTGACGAAGTTCCAGAGATCACG
>JBJTOM010000007.1:0-18760 GCA_046074585.1 Planctomycetota bacterium
TTGCCGCCTGCGAATCCAGCCTCTCCGCCGCGCTCCGCGCCTGGGAACCCACACGCCACTGAAATCCTTATCTCCTCGCCCCCCCCCCCCACAATGAAACGCACGCTGCTCAAATCCAAAATCCACCGCGCCACCGTCACCGATGCCAGCCTCCACTACGAAGGCTCCATCACCATCGATCCCCTGCTCATGCTGGCTGCTGATATCTGCGAGTGGGAACAGGTTGATGTCTACGACATCAACAACGGCAATCGACTGACCACCTACGCAATCCCCGGCAAATCAGGGTCCGGAACGGTCTGCCTCAACGGAGCCGCCGCCAGACTCGTGCACGTCGGAGACCTCGTCATCATCTGCAGCTATGCCGAATTCACTGAAGAAGAACGAACCTCCCATGCCCCCAGAATCGTCCTCGTCGACGCAAACAACTCCCAGCGTCAGTCGTAACCCTCCCCCATAAAATGGACATCAATGTCCTGATACGGATTTCCGAAAGAACGCCCTTCGCCGGCCATGGGATTTCCCGATTGCTGACCGAATTGCCCTTCCCAACCACAGGAAATCCTCGTCTCAATCCGGCATTCCAACCGATCACGACTGCCGCAGTGAGGGTCAGGCGGTAGGATTTCAAAGGTTTCTGCGTCGCCGATCCAGGTCGCCCTTTTCCCGCCGTCACACGTTCCTCAGCAGGCAGCGTTCCGATGACCATTTCCATGACTGACTACTTCCGGACTCGCAAATCCGACCGGAAAAAGGAAACTCGGTACATCAACGTCATCAACAAGGACAATTGCACGTCCTGCAATTCCTGCGCGACCGTCTGCCCGGTGGACTGCATCTACGAAGTGGTCAGCCCGATCCCGTCGCAAAGTTATCATCAGATCGACACCAGCCGCTGCATTGGCTGCCAGATGTGCTACCGCTCGCCCAACGACAGCTCAGAATTCTACCAGCTCACCATCTGTCCGTGGAACGCGATCGACATGCTTCACAATCCCAACGTGAAGCCGGACGAAGAATCTGCACTGCAGCCTTACTACCGTGGAAGTTCGGCCAATCTGCCATGGCCGAAGCTGGAAGAATACGGCTATCAGTTGTTTCTGGACGGCGAGGTGTTTCTGCCGGTTTCAGAAAAGGCTCTGCACCTTCCGTTCCAGCTTTTCCAGGAAGAAGCCTGGATGTACAGCGAGACGGACAATGTGCGGATTGTTGAGGCAGACGCCGAAGAAGGTGAAGGCTTCATTCGTTACACGGCGACCGAGGCTGGTCGGGAACTGCTGGACTGCATGTTCAAGGGCTGGAAACGCGTCTTTATGGACTGACGGCTGCAGCCCGTCTTCGCGGGGCCCGTGATGCTCGAAGTCGGTGGCATCCTTTTCTCCCTGTTCCTGCTGATGCTGCTGGCCTGGCGCGGCGCCAGTGTGCTCGTGATTGCTCCGCTGTGCGTGCTCGCCGCTGTCATCGCCGACGGTCACACTCCGGCCCTGGCGGCTTACACACAGATCTTCATGCCGGGCGTCGGCCAGTTCATTGCCCGGTACTTCCCGCTGTTTCTGCTGGGGGCAGTTTTCGGGACCCAGATGCAGCGTTCCGGTGCCGCTCGCCGCATCGCACTGATGCTGACGGATCGCTGCGGTACTGCACAGGCCATCCCGGCAGTCGTGTTCACATGCGCGCTGCTGACGGCCGGAGGGGTTTCGGTGTTTGTCGTCGTCTTCGCCGTCTTTCCGATTGCCGACGATTTGTTTCGTCGCGCGAATCTGCCGCGACGTCTCATTCCAGCCGCGATTGCGCTGGGTTCCTTCACCTTCACCATGACGGCTCTTCCCGGAACCGTCCAGCTGCCCAATCTGATTCCCATGCCGTACTTCCGCACAACGCCGTGGGCAGCCGCCGGCGTGGGGCTGGCAGCCTCTTTTGCAATCCTCACCCTCGGACTTCTCTGGCTGCGACATCGGGCGTTGCAGGCAAACCGTCGAAGTGAAGGTTACCGTCACGAAGCGACGTCCTCTGCGGAATCCCCGGAAACCGGTCCGCTGCCTTCGACATTCACAGCATTCGCTCCGATCATCGTCGTTCTGGCTGCCAATCTGCTGCTGTCACTGCAGATTCTGCCACAGATGAACGCCGATTATCTGGCACAGCCGCGATTTGGCCGCACATCGCTCGATCGGGTCATTGGCACATGGTCCGCCCTGCTCTCGCTGCTCATTGCCAATGGCCTTGCCGGCCTGCTTTTTGCCGGATCCTTCCGGCGTTTGAATCAGTGGTTTTCCGAAGGTGCTCAGGCCAGCCTGCTCCCGGTCTTCAACACCGCCGTGGAATTTGGCTACGGAACAACGATCGCAGCACTCTCGGGATTTGTCACCATCCGCAACATCCTTGGATCACTCAGTCCATCCAGTCCGCTTGTTTCCGAGGCGATTGCGGTGAATGTGCTTGCCGGTGTGGCAGGATCGGCATCGGGTGGGCTCAGCATCGCGATGGAGTCTCTGGGTGACACCTGGTTGCAGCAGGGATTGCGACTGGGGACCGATCCTGAACTGCTGCATCGTGTGGCCGCTCTGTCCTGCGGCGGTCTGGACAGCCTGCCGCACAACGGTGCCGTGATCACTCTGCTGCTGATCTGCCGCTGCACCCATCGGCAAAGTTATGCGGATATCGCCGCGGTAACACTGGCGATCCCACTGACAGTGACGGCCGTGGTGGTGGCATACGCCTCTCTGTAAGGCGCCGTGCCGCCGCCATCTCTGCTGACATCACCACGAATACCCGCCACCCAGCAGAAAGCCCCAGCTCTCCCCGTGCAGGTCTCCGGCAACACCGCCCTTCAGGAACCAGCGACTGCCGGGCCAGAACACGAGTTCAGAACGAAACACGGAATCCTCGAAGTCTCCCCTGGTTTCCGACTCCAGTAAGTTCCTCCACGCCACCCGCTCCCCAAGATCCAGTTCAAAGCCGGGATTGGCCAGCAGCTTTGTCTGGAGATCTCCGAACGGCAGCGTAGCACCGAGGAAATTCAGGTCCGCCTGAAACATCTGTGTGTTCACGCCCAACTGTACGAACGGGCGAAAGTCGTCCGTGACAAACAAATAGGTGGTCAGACCGCTGCTGAACGACCGCAGTTCCAGATCCACCGATGCCAGACCTCCAGGATCAGCTCCGCGCCCCTGAAGTCCCAGCGTTGCCAGAAACACATCCTGTCCCATGAATTCCGGGAGCCGATCGTTCCAGCGGGACGGCACGTTGAACACAAAGGAAAAGCCTTTGAGCGGATCATTGAGATCGACGTCCTGGCTGAGCGTTTCCACCTGCAGGTACTGCAGCTCAAGGTAGTGCCGTCCCAGCTGCCCGGGTTCCACCGGCAGGTCTTCCTCCTCAAATTCCTCCGGCTGCACAAACACCTGCTGCGGGAGCCAGTCCTGAGCAGCCGTGGAGGGCAGTGGAAAGCCGACCGACAACAGCGGCCAAAGGAGCAGCAGCGGTAACCGGATGACTTTCATGGGACTCTCGCGTTTCCACAACAAAGGGACCACCACCAGCAAACTCCAATGGCCTGATCAGAGCGGCAGGGTAACACTCCACACGAAACTGCTGGAAAGACTTTGTCTGCTCTCGCGGACTTTCCTGGAAACCCTCAGTCCAACACCGGTAAACCATCGGCTTTCTCTGCCACTGACCGCTCCTGCCCGGCGGGAATCGCCACCGGCGGACGGTTGTCGCCGGTACTGGTCACGCAGCGCGTTTCTCGCTGCCGTCCAGCGGGCCCCCTGAGGCCCCTGCCGCGGTCGCTGAAGCCGTCGCTGCGGTTGCGGCGTTGGCTGCCGTGGCTGTGGTTGCGGTTGCGGCGGCGGCGGCGGCCAGTCTGCGTTTACGGCCATGGCGGCTGAATTGATTGGCCCAGTCGATCAGGGAGGGGGCGCAGCGTTTGAGCAGGTGCAGGAAATGGGCGAGTGGTGTGATGAGCACCTGACGTTCGTTTCGGCGGATGGCTTTGAGTGTGCGTGCGGCGACGGATTCCGGGGTGGCACAGAGCCATGCCGGGGGCATGGGCACAGTGGCTCCGCTGCGGGAATTCCGGGCGGACAGATAGAGCGACGTGAGTACGGGTCCGGGGCAGATGGCCGTCACGCCCACGCCGCGCCGGCCGAATTCCGCCCGCAGCGCCTCTGTGAAACCGACGAGGCCGAACTTGCTGGTGTGATAGGCTGTAAAGCGGCCCCCGGCCACGAGTCCGGAGATGCTGCACATATTGACAATGTGCGGATCTTCCTTCAGCAGGAGTGTCGGGAGAAGCAGGCTGGTGATGCGCACGGGGGCCAGCAGGTTCACCTGCAGCACCTGATCCCACTGTTCCTGTGTCATTTCATTGGTGGGACCGTAGAGGGCGATACCGGCATTGTTGATAAGCAGATCAGGTCCGCCGGAGAGTTTTGCTGCCGCCTGGACCAGAGGTTCAATGGCCAGGGGATCAGCGAGATCACAGACCAGCGTGTGTACGGGTCGGGGAGCGTTGGCAAGGCTGGCGGCGGCAGCCTGCAGTCCCTGGGCGTTCACGTCGACCAGAATCAGGCTGCAGTGTTCGCGAGCCAGAGCTTTGGCGAGAGCCAGCCCGATGCCACTGGCGGCGCCGGTAATCAGAGCGGTGCGGTTGGCGAATGATTTCATCCGTGAAATCCGGTGCAGACAGGCGATCTGGCAGCTCAGCGTTTGCGGAGCACGAAGACCACATCTTCGGTTGTGGGAGTGATGTTGTGGGGCTTGGTAATGCGGTACTGGAAGTCGTAGGTCTCGGCAATCTGCAAAGCGGGAACTTTGGCCAGCAGTGAGAGGAATTCGCTGTGTTTGTAGGTTCGATATTCCATGTGATCCACGATGCGCAGGCGGCTGGTGGGAGTGAACACATCGACGTGCAGTCCCAGATGTTCCAGACGCGTGCTGCGATCGATGCCTTTGGACCACATGTGGGAGTTGACCACCAGATCTCCACGACGAGCGGACCAGCTTTCTTCCTGCATGGGGACGCCGATGGTCGGTTCAAGGTGGATACCAAGGACATACAGGCCACCGCGAACGAGTCCTGCAGCCATGCATTCAAGGTGTGCCTGAGCCAGTTCTTCGGTGGCCAGATGTCTGAAGGTATTGATCATGTTGAACGCTGCATGAAATTTGCGTTTGACGGTGAAGTCCGCCATATCACCCACGGTGACTGTGGGTGGCAGTCGGTGGCGGTGCAGCCGTTTGTTGCAGAATTCGACAGCTTTGGGATTCAGGTCGTTGCCGGCGACCTGATAGCCGTCTCGCCCGAGTTTCACCAGCAGTCGACCGGTTCCACAGGCGGGCTCGAAGATCGAACGCACCTCACATTTGGCGTGCTTCGCAAAACATCCCTTTAAAAACCGATACTCAGCTGCCACGTCCGAACCGAACAGCAGGTCATAGTACTTCGGATAATCGTAGATGCTGGCAGTTTCGACCTGAGTCGTCATGGGGTGGCTGGCCTGGCGGAAAGAGCTGAAAAGGTCCGGGCAGGCCGTGGCCAGCCCCGCAAAGCGTTCATCGTGGCGAGGTTTGAAGCCACTGGCAAGCGCAGCGGGATCAGTTTTTGACCGGGTGCGGCTCAGAGAAACAGATTCAGCGAACGCGGGGAACCTCGCGAATCTGCGGTGTTCCGTCAAAGACCCAGGAATCCTTCGGCAACTGTCCGCGGCGAGTGACTCTGGGAATGGCGAAGGTCTCACCAACCATCACGTCAGCACCACTGCGAGGATCCCGGGACGGTTTGCCGCCGAACTGTGCAATGAGTGGTCGGATACGGGGATCATCCCTGCTGTCAAAGGATCCGATCGTCACCATCGAACGATACTTCTCATGCAGCACCCACGCTTCATAGTCGCGGTCATAGCCGTGCTTTCTGGCGTTTCGCAGAGCGTCTGCCAGCCCCATGGCACGAATGGCACAGTCGTCCAGACTCCTGCCGAAGTTGCGTTCAAAAAAGCCCATCGCTCTGGCTGAGTCGTTTCCGTTCACCTGCATCACGCTGCCGCCAAAAAACGTAGCGACCACGAGCGTGTAGCGGGATTTGTTCTGCAGCAGCGAATGCTTCTGGTCAGAATTCAGCTCCACCAGGAAATCTTCTTCCTCGCCATCCCGCACCTCCCCCTCAAACAACGGATTGGCCGTCAGAAACGCGCGGCTGAGCGGACTGGGGCGACCGGGCGTGCGCGGCAGAATACCGCCGTTCTTCGGATCCGAAAGGAATTCCGGCTTGAACTTCGTCTTGATGTACTGCAGCACCTTCTTTGCTTCCGTATCCGTGTTCGACGGAAAGTTGCCGGCCAGCACCGAGATATATCCGTGCTGCGCCACGAACTTCCGGGAACTGCTCGCACCCGTCGATGAAATCTCGCCCAGCTTCTCCTCCAGCTGATACGTGTAGGCCGGGATGCCCAGCAATCGCAGCTGATACACCAGCTCGTCTGCCGCCTCCTCCGCCGACAAACCGCTCTTCACCCGACGATCCTCCTCCACATCCCGAATCGAAGCCACCATGACCATCCACGGACCATGCTTCTTCGTCAGCGGATACTTCCTGCCCTTCACCGCCTCCACATCCGCAGATACTGAAGGCATCAAGGCAGACAGCAGCAGCAGCACACAGGCGGACAGCGTTGAAATCCGTTTCACAGACATCTGAACATCCTCACAGGTCAATCCATCCGTTCCGGTCAACCAGCCAACCGGAAGGTCGCAGTGCGTGGAGTATGCCGAACAACACTGCAGATGGCTGAAGCAATTTTCCGGAATCCCGCCTCCACCTGCGACCCGCGCCCATCGCGAACGCTGTCTCCCGGCGGTTTCTGCCACGATGAAAACTCCAGCTGCAGATTCGGCAGCCCCTTTTTCTGTAAATATTCACCCCGCCCTGACTTCTCACCCCAAAAAACCTCGATATGCTTCGCACCCGTTCTGCCTGCACTCAGACATTCTGAAATCCACGGAGTCCCCCCGTCATGACGACGACCGGTGCAGAAACCCAGCATCGCATTCAGGGCTGGATCGGTACGGCCATCATGCTCGCCGCCTCCGTCCTGGCCGTGCTCATCTTCTGCGATCGCACGGGCGTCACCGTGTTCAATCTGCCGCGGATCTGGTTCGCCAGCCGCGGCATCCATCTGCTGCTCTGCGGAGCCATGTTCCTCACCGCTGCGATGCTGCTCAAATCCCCCGTTCCGGACCGGCTTGTCGAGCGCGAAGGTCGCCCGCTCTTCAAATCCTGCAGACTGCTCACTCGCCGCGAATGCAAACTCTGCGACGAAGCCCTGCACACGCTGCTGCAGTTTCAGCACGCTCTGCCCTCCATCGATGTCGTCGACATTGATGGCGACCCGCAGTTGATGCGTCAGTTCGGGGAATCCATTCCTGTCATCGAAATTGACGGCCGGGTGCGATTTCGCGGCCGCATTGACTGGAGACTCCTGCAACGCATGATCGAAGCCGCAGAACTCCGCTCCAGCCTCCACGACAGTGATCCCGATCTCGCACCCCGCATGGAACTGGATCAGACTCCCCTGCGGCGATCGGTGGACCTCTGATCCCTGCCCCGACTGACACCGTTGCACCACCCCGGATCAGGGCGGGGGACTGCCCCGCAGATAAAGCCTCTGCACCTCCGGCAGGCAGCAGCGACCGTCCATCGACAACCGCTCGCACTGAGCCGCCGCAGAACGGGATTTGGCATACAACTCCCGAATGCGGCGAGGCTGTCCGTCACGCAGATCCGCTTCAATGTCATCCAGAGTCATACCGAAGCACGCACACACGGCAGCGGAAGGACTCTTCGGATAGAGCGGCTGTCTGAGTTGCGCGAGCAGCACCCGCTGCTCAAACATATCGAAATAAACCACTTCGCAGGCTGGAGTACGGCAGCACCAGCCGGAATCTCCCAGTCGCGAGCGATGCTCGTCGCAAATGTGTTCATTCAGCGGGCTGGCAGACACCTCCACCGCAAGTCCGCCGCACTGCGGACAATTCACTCGAGCATCCGCATCGGGTTCACGCACGAACGCCTTGTTCATCCACGCACCCATTACAGACGGAAACGGAACGTTTCGTAGAAGTACAGTTTCGCCCAGTCGAAGGCAGTGCGGTCAGAAACGATGAATCGCGCGTGGCCGCGCATCCCGGGTTTCATCAGCACCGCGTCGGCTCGACTTTCGTCGTGGTTGAAGTTGAGCCCTGCAGTGGCGCGAAAGACCGTACTGGCAAGCTGCTGCTGACCGCTCTGGCCGGGTCGGGTGGCGAGGGATCCGCCGAACTGGGTAGTGAGCGATTCCGGGGCGACGATTTCTCCCTTGGCCGAAAGTGACGTGACCTTTGTCACCCAGGTAATGTGTGGCAGATGATCCAGCTTGATCTGGACATTCGGCTGCTGCCGCACCTCTTCGCGGTCCGT
This sequence comes from Planctomycetota bacterium, assembly GCA_046074585.1. GTDB lineage: Bacteria > Planctomycetota > Planctomycetia > Planctomycetales > Planctomycetaceae > SXXK01. Next base: position 8,456 of record JBJTOM010000007.1, read on the forward strand.
CTGGTCCACGTACATGACGGCATGCAGTCTGGCTGACGGCGCGATGCTGACGATTTCCTGGCCTGCTTCCAGACTGCAGCCGGAATTTCGGGGATCCAGCGGAGTGCCGTGCCAGGGGGCCAGTTTCATGCGTTCCACTTCGTTGCGGGGCTGTTGAGGAATTCTGCGGGCCGCAACAAGGGTGCCGGATACGGGAGCCCGAATCACCCGCTGCGTGTTCAGCTTGACGAGCTCTCGGATGACCTTCCGCAGTTCGATGGCTTCGGCCAGAGTGTCGCTGGCCGGGCCGAGGTCGTTCTGTCGCATATACGCTTCATATTCGCCGGTTCTGAGCACCAGTTCGGCCACACGACGCCGCAGATCATCCAGTCGCCGAAACACATCCGGATTCTCCAGGATTGCGATCACGGTTCCGGCTTCGACCGGTGCACCGTTTTCCGGGAACCCGGAATACGCGCTCGCGTCCGGCATGCCGTCCAGCAGATTCAGGCTGGCCGGGTCGATCAACAGAATGTCATTCTGACCGGGAACCGGAATGGGGAGCATCTGACTTCTGGCGGCAGCCTCCAGGCGGGCCATTTCCGCATGCCATTCCGCATATTCCCCGGGCAGCACGATTCGCCCCGAAAGCGGCGCAGGCACCTGCACCACGCCCTCAGGTTCCAGCACACACGCCGCTTCGTGATACCACGGAATCGGAATGGAGGCGACCAGCCAGGCCACGACGGCGGCAACAGTCAGCGTTGCGGCGATTTTGGGTTTGCTCATGGGTTCCATCCGCGGGGCTGCGATAATCTGCCAGATGCTGCGGCCCAGTGCAAAGAAAATACCAGACATTGAAAACATGAGGACTGTGACGCCGATGCTCTGCAGATCATAGGGCTTGAGCACCGTGTAGAGGAAGAGACTGATCGAAACCAGCACCACCCAGCGGTAACACCACGCGGCGATGGCATAGGTCACAAACCACCCCCGCCCCGTCTCGGGCATGAAGGGGTCCGGACGCGACTCAATTCCCAGGCAATACCAGGCAAAGGCCTCGCGCAGAAGCTTTTCAGACTTCTGACGCAGATTGGGAATCTCAAGAAAATCGCTCATCATGTAGTAACCGTCAAACCGCATGAGCGGATTGGCGTTGAAAATCACCGTGGTGATGGTGGTGACGAAGAAGATGTTGAGCGACAGGTGATGCAGCAGACCAGGCTTGGTGAGCCACCAGACGTAAATCGCAATCGCACTCAGAATCACCTCGATGTACATCCCCGCGGCACCGATGATGATCCGATGCCACTTGTTCTTCATCATCCACGAATCCGTCACATCGCAGTACAGGCAGGGGCTGAAGACCAGCAGCATCACCCCCATCTCGTGACACTCTCCCCCGTAATGCACGCAGCTGAGCCCGTGACCAAACTCGTGAATGATCTTCGCCAGGCCCAGAGTCACCCAGAGATAGATCAGATTGGGCCAGCCGAAAAACGACTGAAACTCAGGCAGCCGACTGCGGAATTCATCCAGATTGGCACCCAGCAGAAGCCATGCAGAAGCCACAAACAGCATGCACAGGACGGCACAGAACGGATGGAACATCCAGCGACACCACGGCACCATCGCGCGGAGTGTCTGTTCGGGGTCCCAGCCAGGCAGACGCAGTGACAAAAGACTCATCAGCGTCTGCTTGATTTTCTCCTTCCGCGCCTTTCGCCGTTCGCGGACCACCGACGCACCCTGCCCCGCACGGTCACCCACCACCAGACCCTTGCGGTGCAGGTCGGTAATCAGCTGCTGGATATCGCTGAGCGTGATCTGCAGGGTCGGAAATTCGTGCTTCAGCTCGTCACGCACAGATTCCAGGCTGCGTTTGCCGTTGAGCAGTTCAAGGATGCGGTACTGTTCCATCTGCAAACGGTGATATTTGAGCGCCAGCGGATCCTTGACCACCTGATAGCCCACGCCCAGATAGTCAATTCTCGCCACAACCAGATCCGGCCGCTTCCGCAGCGGAATCGGACGCTGGTTCGACGCCATCATCCCGCCCACGTTGCCAATACTCATCTGATCCCCGCTGAACGTCTAAACTTCCATCCAACTCACCCGACAGCCACGCACTATTCCCGGGGCTGCGACAGAACAGTTGCCTCGACCTTCATCCCCTGATAGAGCAGATAACGTCCAAAACGGTCCACGCGATTCGGCACGTATACAGACAGATTGATCACCGCATTCCCGGAGACATTATCGAGGACCGGATCGATGAAGCGAATTTCCCCGATAAACACGCGATCGGCTGAAGGTGGCTGTCGAGGTGCCGTGACGGTGGCTGCTTCGTTCCCCGGAACATCGGCTGCAGGCTGACTATTTCCTGTGCCCACCGCACGGGGATTGAGCAGGCTGGCCACGCCAGGACGATTCGCAGCCGGTTCGCCAACCGGCTTTTTTGATGTGTCGTTAGATTGCCCGACTTTCGCTTCCGCGTCCTCAGAAATCACCAGCTCGACCTTGTCGCCCACAAAGAGCCTTCGTCGCTCCTTCGCACTCACCTTCACGCGCGCTCGCAGAAGCGACATGTCCGTCAGCTCCAGAACCTGCTCGCCAGGCCGCACATTTTGCCCCGGGAAGACCTTGATTAACGTCACCAAACCATCGAACGGAGCCCGCACGGTGTACTGCGCCAGCTGCGCCTGCTTGATCTTCAGATCCGCACCCTGAATCAGCTTGTCGTCGTTCGCCTTTCGCAGCGAAGCCTCACTCTTCTCCACCTCCAGCTGCACCTGCCGAATCTCGCTGGGATTGAATGCACCAGGACGACGAGTGTTCGCCTCCTTCTTCTGCTGCTCCTCGGCAATCGCCACTTCAAGCGACTTCTTCGCAAACTCAATCTCCGTCTGCAGCCGCAACTCCAGATCCGCTCGCTCAACCTCCGCCTGAATCACAGCATCGTCCAGACGGATCAATTCGTCACCCGCACCGACCAGCACGCCCTCGTCCGCAGGATTCACACTGATGATCCGCCCAGCCACTTCCGTGGAAATCGGCACCCGACGGATCACTTCCAGGGTGGCTGTTGCCTCAATTCGGTTCACCCCGCCATCCTGAGCAGACGCGATTCCGGCAATCAGCGACAGTCCTGCCAACGACATCACCAGAACCCAAATCCGAAACATGACCCGTTCCCTTTTCCAGAACATCCATCGCGCAGCCACACACCTGAACCCACTTCTAACCAAATCCCGGAATTCACTCAATCCGGCTTTCCGTTGAGGGGGGCTTTTTCTGAGAACAGCAGGTGCGATCGATGCAAGCTAAATCCGGGGCACTTCCAGCGATTTCACCAAAACCCGCAAACCTCCCAGACACCGAAATCTCCCATTCGACACGGCAGAAAGGACATCGGCGACTCCACATCCGTCAGCGTCAGGCCCCCTTCCCCGCCTTCTTTCCCCCCGCCTTCTTTCCCGCTCCGGCGGACTTTGCCTTTGCCTTGCCACCCGATTGACCGCCACTGAAAACACGATCCCAGCCGCTGATAAACTTTTTCGAACTTCCCGTGTGCACCGTGTAACCCGTCATCACAAAACCTCACGATCAAAACTCAGATATGAAATCCTCCGGCCGCATTATAATCCTGAATCGCGTTGTTCGCCAGAAAAATGCGGGGGCGTGCAGACGTGCTCAGCAGGGATCGTGCGATTCACACGCCACTGACGTTCACTTCTCAAGCCCATGTGGCGTTCGCAGAGCCTCCGGAAGCACCAGGTCCCCCTTTTCCAGCCACACCAGCAACTGCTGAATTTCCATTTTCGTCAGCCCATTCAGCAAGCCCGGGGGCATCGCCGAAATCGTCAGCCGTACCCGCTCTTCAATCGCTGACTTTCTCAGTGTCGTCAGGCTGGCCGGTCGCAGCAGGTCCGTCGCAATCTGCAGCTCTTCGTCCGTTTCCCTGACGACCACCCCCGTAACCACCCGACCTTCGTCCGTCACAAACTGCTGAGCCTGAAATTTCTCGTGAATCTTCAGCGAGGGTTCGAGGATCTGTCTCAGCAGCTCATGGCCCTTCAGTGTTTTTCGCGACTCTGCCAGATCCGGCCCAAGGTTGACCCCATTCCCGCCCGCCACGTGACACTGACTGCAGCGGGCTTTCACGAACGCTGCCATTCCCAGTTCCAGATTTCTGGCATTCACCGGCAGCAACGACAGGTCCTCAGCAGTGAAATCGGCCGTGCTCCATTCCCGCACAATCGCCGGTCGGCCGGCTTCCAGCATCGCAGTGCCCTCCGCATCACTGGATGCCACCACCATCATCCCATTCATCACGATCCAGTGTCCCGGAAACGTGCACACGTACGGATACAACCCCGGTTCCTGCGGAGCCTCAAAACGCAGTACGGCCACCTGCGCGGCCCGCGACGGACCGACGAGGGGTGTCGCCGCCAGAATCAATTGCCCCTTTTCCGGGGGCACAAAGTCAGAGGCTGCGTTTCGCGGGTCCTTCGCCATCGCGTTTGCCGCCAGCCCGACCTCCTCCAGCGCGCCAGGCTTCGTCAGCACAAGATTGTGGTCGGTCGCATCAGCATTCAGCAGCACCAGCTTCACCGGCTGCCCGGGCCTCACAAAGAATTCCCGCGTGGAAAACAACATCCGCTCCGGAAGACAACTGATTGTCACCGTTCGCAGCCCCTCGCGGCGGTCAAAGGCGGCTTCAATACGCGTTGCCTTTGGTTCCCGCAGTTCCGTTTCTTTGGCTGCCACTTTCAGCATGCGAGCGATTTCTGAGCCGGGTTCGCCTTCCCAGTATCGCCGCAGCGACGCGGACCCGAAGGCGCTCACCAGCGCGTAACTCAAATGACCACCCCGCGGATGCTGTAACACGTCCCGAGCCGCTTCAAAGGCTTCCCGGGTTCCCAGATAGCTCGCCGCAATCACCGCCTCCATCCGCACGATGCCATTCGCATCGGCTGCTGCTGCCCGCAGCAGTGCAGGTGCGTTTTCGAGATACGGGTGCCAGTACCGCAGCTGCTGGACGGCCGCCGCACGCGCTCGATGATTCTCGCACCCCAGCAGATCCCTCAGCAGCCGCAACGGCAACTCCCGCGGAACCGCAGTCGCTGCGGCCGACGAGACCACCAGAGGATTGACAGGGGCCACAGAGGCAGCCATCGGGGCCAGACCCATCCAGCGGCAGACCCACAACGCTTCCAGCTGATGATGACGATAGCGTTCGTCAGACTTCGACAGGCCGGACTCCCATTCTGTAAGCGCCCGCAGGACGTCCGTTGCGTCCCGCGAACGCAGTTCCCGCTTCGCCCGATACCGCACGGCCGCTTCGCGGCGTTTGAGCAGTTCCAGGAGTTGCGGGATGGTGGCTGTGGCGATCGCGTCAGCCGGAGTCAGCTGATGCCCCTTCGCCGTGATGCGCCAGATCCGCCCGGAATGACGATCCCGACGCTCGTCCCGCAGTGAATACTGAGCATGCCCCTTCACAGGGTTATACCAGTCACACACATACAAATCACCTCGCGGACCAAACTGCAGATCCACCGGTATAAAACTCAGATTTTTCGAAAACAACAGGTCCCCGACGTATTCCTCCTCGAATCCAAACGGCCCCTCCTTCCATGCCAGCAGTTCAACACGATTCGTGGGCTTGTATCGCACTCGAATCAGCTGCCCCTGCAGCTCACCCGGAAACGCCGGCGTATCGATAAACTGCTGACCACACACACCCGAATAGGCCTGCAAACCCTTCGGCACCGGGTGCTGCTGAGGATACGGCGGATCCAGCGCCTGAAACGCAGCCGCATACACGGGGTGACTGGCCGTGTGCTGGCCCCAGTCATCAAAGGTCACACCCCACGGATTGGTGCTGGGGTAGCTTCCAAAACTCACCAGCCGATGCGTGGACGGTTCCCAGCGAAACCAGCCACTGTTCTGCTGACGCACCGGGCCGTAGGGCGTTTCTACCTGAGTATGGTGAAAAATCGATTCCCGCAGAATCAGGTCACCATCAGGAGTCCATGTGAAGTCGTGCAGAGCGTGATGCGAGTCCTCTGTGCCAAACCCCGACAGCACCACACGCCGCTCATCCGCGCGATCATCCCCGTCCACATCCCTCAGAAAGGTCAGCTGCGGCTGCTCTGATACAAACACCCCGCCATCGCCGAACTCAAACGAGAGCGGCAGGTGCAGTCCCTCGGCAAATACCGTGGAACGATCAGCGCGGCCGTCACCATCGACGTCCTCCAGAATCACCAGACGGTCGTCCGGCTCACGCCCGGGATACACGTGCGGATATGTGGTCGAACAGCTGACCCACAATCGCCCCCGCGAATCCCAGCGCATCTGGATGGGATTGGCAATCTCCGGAAACTGCTCCTCACCCGCAAACAGGTTCACCTCAAATCGCGGATCCAGCTGAAAGGCCCGCTGCTCGTCCGCCGCCGATAACCACTCGTTGGCACCCCGAGACTGATTCACCGGCGGAAGCTGCGGAAGTTGCGAATCGTCAGGCCGCAGCGGAACCACGCGACCAGCCGCCAGATCGTGAATCCGCCGGTCGCGAACTTCCGTCATCAGTTCAAAATTCCGCATCGCCGGCAGAAAGTCCAGATAGCCGTAGTCACGGTTGCGTCCACCCGTGTAGTAAAACGTATTCAAAGGCCGAAAACGCCGGAAGAACTGCTCATTTCTGTCAATGATCGCAGCCACCACATCAGGCCGCGGCTGCGGTGGCTGACGGCTGAACAGGCCCCGAAAGAGCACCTCAGAAAACAGCAGATCACCCTCCTTGCCAAAGTGCACACCATTGATCGTCAGGTCCGAACCGGGACTCTCCAGCGCCGCCACGGTGTCATCATACACATCCACATATCCAACCTGCTGCTCTCTGGCCCCTTTCTGCATTGCCAGGACATACCGTCGCAGATTGGCATTGTTCAGGTCTGCCGCTGCCACACCCCGCACGTTCTCAGAGGCCGGAGGCCCGACCAGCACCACCCGCGCGGCCGTTTTTCCATTGAACGACTTTGTCCGCAGCGACTGCAGCCAGTCCCGCAGCCGAACTTCAAAAGCCCCAAGGCCCGCTTCACCCGCGAAAGACTCGTTAAAACCAAACATGGCCACCACCACGTCCGCCTGTTCATGCAGCAGATGCTGCTCCGTGTCCGCAAAATTGTCGGGACGAGGCTGCACGCCAATCTCGTCACCCGACCACGCCAGATGACGCACCACAAGCTCCAGCTCAGGATACGCCTGCTGCAGCATCGCCTCGAACTGGCCAAATCCCTGCGAACGCTCGGCCAGAGTGTTCCCGATCACCACAATGCGGTCCCCCCGGGACAGCTGGAGCGGCAATTGTGTGATTACAGGAGGGGCGGCCTGAGGACGCGGTGCCGTCTGAGCATAGATGCCCCACAAAACGTAGTCGTCAGGCGTCGCAGGACCGTTTCCGGCAGCATCCGGTGTCTGCCCGGACACCAGCGACCACCCCGAAAGGACGCCCCCGGCCATCACGGTCAGCAGCAGGTTTCGCAACACCACGGTCCGGTTCACAGACAGCTTCAGCATCACCACGTCCCCGAATCATCTCAGGTCTTCACCACAGCAACAGCCCCCACACTCCCCGAAAACGCGGCGAAATTCAAGCGCATACAGGTGAAAATGGTCCTTCACCACGCTCGGCCCGCCAACTCCCGGACCACTCGCCTTTTCTTCCCCACATCGCGACAATCACGCCGCTTCCCCCCCCCCCGATCCACAGGCCCCCCGTGAGACACCACGCGTGCACAGTCCCCTGCCTGCTACCGAAGGACGCAACTCCGCATCCGCCAGCATCGACAGCCTCAGCCCGCAGCAGATCGTGGAGCTGATGAATGCCGAAGACCAGCTCGTCGCTGCCGCAGTCGCCACCCAGTCATCCCGGATCGCCGCCGCAATTGAAGCCGTGACCGCACGACTGCAGCAGGGAGGACGGCTGATCTACGTGGGTGCCGGGACGTCAGGTCGCCTGGGGGTTCTGGATGCCAGCGAATGTCCGCCCACCTTCAGCGTGCCCCGCGGACTGATTATCGGGCTGATCGCCGGTGGCCCGCAGGCACTCACCAACGCCGTGGAAGGGGCCGAAGACAATCGCGAGGCCGGCCGAAATGACCTGGCTGCACTGCAGGTCAGCAGTCGGGATGCGGTGATGGGCATCGCTGCCAGCGGCCGCACACCGTATGTGCTGGGTGCCCTCGAACAGGCTCGCAGCAGCGGCTGCCTCACGCTGGGACTGGCCTGCTCTCCTGCCTCCCCGATTGAAGCCGCCGTCGACATCATGATCGCTCCCGTCACTGGCCCCGAAATCCTCACCGGATCCACCCGACTCAAGGCCGGCACCGCCACCAAAATGGTCCTGAATATGCTCACCACCGGCACCATGATCCGCCTCGGAAAAACCTATGGCAATCTGATGGTCGACCTGAATGCCTCCAACGAAAAACTTCGTGACCGCGCCGTACGGATCGTCGCTGACATCACAGGACTGTCCCGGGCCGACGCCGCACAGATCCTGAACACCTGCGGGGGCGAAGTCAAAACCGCCATCGTTGCCGCACGCCGCCAATGCTCTGCCGATGACGCCCGCAACGCACTCAGTACAGCCGGTGGCCAACTCCGCCACGCCCTGGAAACCACGCAATGAACACCGCCCTTTCCAGACGCTGTCGAACGGGCTGACACAAGGACCACTGATCCGCGCCGGCTGAATCAACGCCCGCCGGGAATCCACAGTCCCCCCGACGTCAGACCGCCAAAGGCTTCCTCGGGCGCCCGGCGACGGCGACGGGCCTTGATTCTGACGTAGGGCGGCACAAAACGACCCCGATAGCCGAAGTGCGAAACATCCGCTGTGGGATCCGCCCGCGGTGGTTCCCGCAGATCCTCAATCACAAACCCCGACACACACAGATCCCCGACAATCTCTTCCATCCGATGCAGGTACTCCGTTGTGCCCGATTCCCGGTAAGCGGTGTCCTGCATTCGCGGCAGGGGGCCCTGATGATAATACTCCAGCCCGATCACAAACTGGTGCCGCTCCGTCCGGTGGCTGATCTGCAGACTAACCGGCTGCTTGTGCTGTGAAATGTACAGACCGTCATCCCGAAGGACGCGGGCGATTTCCCGATAAACAGGCTTCAGCGATGGCACATAACAGGTACTCACCGGCTGATGCACGATATCGAAGGTCTGATCCCCCAGCATGCTCAGGTCTTCCATCGACGTCTGCACGATCTGCACCGGAAGTCCCCGGCGACGGCATTCCCGGTCGTCCAGCTTCAGCATCGAATCACTCAGATCCGCCACCGTCACTCGCGCGCCGGCGGTGGCATACAGCACCGACTGCCAGCCTCCGCCACCCGCCAGACACAGCACGTCCAGCCCCGCGACAGATGGTGGCAGCCAGCCACGGCTGTCCAGCGTCTTCAGCGGCTCGCGACATTCTTCATCCGTTGCCGTATGTGCGAATACACTGCCGGAATCAGCCAGATGATTCCACGCTGACCTGTTGTGGGGAAGATGTTCCACTGATTGGGGTCCTCTGCCGAGTCGTGAAGGGGCGGACTGAGTATTCTCCGGGAAACGCGGGAAAGTGCAATATGCCCGAAAACTCTTCGCTGATTGTGATTCGCGTCGGTGGCAGTCTGCTGCATTTGCCGCAGCTGCACTCACAACTGCAGGGGCTCTGCGATTCCCTGCTGCCTGCCCCCCTGCTCCTGATCACCGGCGGCGGCCACGCTGCTGACATCATTCGCGAACTGGACACCCGGTACGGACTGCCCAATACGAGGACCCACTGGGATGCCATCGCGGCCATGAGCTACAACGCAGAACTCCTCGTCCGCACCGGGAACAATCTGCAACTGGTTGCCGATCAGCATACCGCACAGCACGTGCGACAGTCCGGCCGCATCCCCGTACTGGACACCTTCACGCACCTTCGCACCAGCGGAGTTGCCACGGCTCAACGACTCCCGGAATCGTGGGATGTCACCAGCGATTCCATCGCCGCCGCCATCCTCCGCGACTGGCAGGGTTCAAAGCTGATCCTCGTCAAATCCTGCGCACCACCAGCATCCGATATCCCCCGGCTGGCTGCCTCTGGTGCCGTGGATTCATACTTTCCGGTTGCCTGCGCAGGACTGGATGTGGAATGGTGCTGGCTGGGAGTCAATAGCGGATTATCGAGGCAGCGTTTCAGCGAGCACGAATGACAAGAGTCAGCGGTTGATGGAAGCTGCCAGTGCCGTTCTGCACGCTGCCACTGGACAG
>JBJTOM010000008.1:0-3883 GCA_046074585.1 Planctomycetota bacterium
CACGAATTGTTGTTTCCAGAATGGCCTCAGCCAACCGCGACGCGATCGATTGCGGCGTCCCTTTAACCGCAGCACCTGGCTTGCTGCTGCGATTCCGGCGTGGAAGGCCAGCTCCATCAGCCCGGGGTGAAACCCCGGGTATCGAGTTGTGTGGGTGTGTAATCCATGCAAGGGCATCGCTCGTTACGCCCCCCGCAACGCGATGTTTTGGTGTCGGCAATTTGTGTGCCTGGGCGGCATTGGTGTCGCGGTCGGAGCAGGATTGCGGTGCACCGGGATCGTCCCCGCGACTGCCCCGCCGACTCCACGCAACCACCGGCACCTGCACCCGCATCCGCCCCCGGTGGCCACGCGGGAGTATGGCGGAATCTCCTGAGAGCTGCCCCTACAGGGCGACGAGCTCTCGGGGGGGCGGTGACCTGGCATTTCATGCCTGGCTGGTGGAACTGGCCTTACAGGCCGGAAACGCATCAGCAGGATTGCCGCCTGTAAGGCCACTTCCGTCAACCCCGGGGTGAAATATTCCGGATGCGTCACGTCGCCCACCCGCACCCCAAAACTGCCGCTCAACACCGGAAGTGCGGGGTTCCAAAATTGCATCCCTGCTGCCGTAATAGTCCGCTCAAGTGTCACTGGAACTGAAGGCTCATCTTTCCGGGCCTTTCTGTTACGCATGTGGCGGCGTTGCGGTGTTCTTTGTCCCTCATCCCGCGGGATCCAGCACCCGCAGGTCAACGTGTCGCACGTAGTCCTTCACACGGACGCGGTACGCATCCATGTGGGGTGCGATGGAGTGGGCCTTCAGGGCTGCAACGTCAGCCCACTTCTCGACCACAACCACTGTATCCGGGCCATATCTGGACTGATTTGCAATATCCGTCACGGCATCAATTGCCGGCCCGTACTCAATGCAGCCCTGCTCGGCATGCACATCAGGAATCAGGCGACGAAATTCGTTCAGAAACGCGTCGCGCGTCCCGGGGTGAAGTTCAATCATGGCAATGACGTGAATCATGTTCGGTCTCTGGAACCTGAAGGGAAAGGAGAACAGATGCAACCGGGCCGCGGGATTCTGCGAATGGCTCTGCCGGAGCCGTGACAGCCACCGGCGGCAATCCAGTCGGCAACCCGTTGCCGCTGACAAAGCGGAAGGCGGGAGTATAGCAGGGTGTTTGGCTAACTGATACGCGGTGGGAATGAAGATGTGCCAGCGAGGAATCAGGAGCTCACCCTGCTCTGAAACGGTGGCCATCCGTCTGATGCGTTCCATGGTCCCATTCACGCATGACGCCATGGCGGAAAACGCAGTTTCGATTGTTCGCTTCTTTTTGACTTTCCTGCCGGGCGCTGGTGGAGTCGTACCGGACTGCCACGAGGCCCCGCCAACGCGTTATTGCGTGGCTGGGTGGAAGTCAACACTGGTTCCGTTCGAGCTGAAAACGTGCGGCAGTGACGACAGGTTCCTGTATCGAGCGATTGATCCACTCCTGCGTAAGCGGCCGACGCATCCATCGTCCCCCGGCGGGCCAAATTCGAGCACCAGGTCAGTCCTTATGCGGGGCTCAGATGCGGATGCCTGCAGGTGAGCATCCTGGGTGCGGTTGCGCTGGCCGTGTCGGTGGCATGGCACAGTCGGGCATCGCGACGGTGACATTTCGAAGCCCGCGATGGGCGAGCAACTTCACGGTTAGACATTCATGGCAGATGCTACACGCGGGCATCCTGGAATCACGCCAGAAGTTTGTTCGTACGCGATTGAACTGCAACGCCATGTAAAAAAAACGGGCGGCTGGGGGCTGGCGGCCAGTCCGTCCTGTAAGAGCAGTTCTCAGCCACGGCCTGACAACGCGATCCGTGGGTGGGCGCGATCGCGGGGAGGGGAGAAGCATGCCAGATGCGTAACTCCGCCGGTGCCCGAGGGAAACGGCAGTTCAAAACCGGGATTGCCAGTTTCCAGAACTGCAGCCCTGTTGCCGTCATCGTGCGGTCAAGTCTTATTGGAACTGCCAGTAGCTGGCTTCCGCTTCCGGCGACGCCAGGCGACAACGGCACCGGCGACCGCAGCGCCACTCCCGCAGAGGCTGCAGGGTTCGGGCACTACGACGGTGATCAGCGTTGGCTGGAAGGAAGCGCCGTTGACGCTCAGATCATTGAAGTCCGGGTCCCAGAAGTGGGTGAATGACGGGTTGAGTCCCGCATCATCAATCAATGTCAGGTAAAACTGGTCACCGACGCGTGCGTCGAGGTTATCGGCAGACAGTTCAAGTCGGAAGAGCAGGCGATAGGGGTCGGAGGCATCCAGCAGGAACCCGGTTGCACTGACTGTGGCATCGCCGCCGATGAGTTGGTCATTGGCGTAGGTTGTTGTGCTCACCAGACTGGCAGGAGCGGAATTGGTCTGATTGAGGCTGTTGCCGACGAAGACATAATCTGAGTCCGAATTCTGCAGGTCGGACTGAGGATCCACGAACTGGACTCCGCCCCCCTGGGAACCTGTGAGTGGCGTCAGGAGGAATTTCGCAGAAAAGGAGTCGAGCAGGGCCGATGTCCCGGTGGCCCCCACGCGGATGTCGATTGTCCTTGACGAGCCAATCATGATCTGCTGTGGGTCGGGCATGACGACGAGCACATCGGCGTGGGTGGTGGCACAGAGTGTCAAAAGCACAAGACAACTGAGGAATCGAGAGAGCATAATGATGATCCATGTGAAGGGGATGGAGCAAAGGTGGGCGCGCAACGGCCTATAATTTGGATCAGAGGCGACGACCTGACTCTCAGGGAAACTCAGTCATCAAGTCCGGAGCTGAAGAGGGAGTCCAGCAGTTTCCTGCCGAAGGCTCGCTGAGCGAGCGTGCGGTCGTTGGAATTCACAACGCCATCGCCGTTGACATCGCGTTCAGGATTGGTGGTGCCGAGGGCGCTATAGATCGCGGAATCGTCAACCGTCGTGACCTTCCCGTCACCGGTCACATCTCCCAGGAGGCGATAGAACCGTTTCCTGCCATCGAATGCTGAGGCGAAGACTCCATCTCCGTCGGTGTCAAAGCCCAGTTCGTAATATCCATCACCCACGTTGCTGCTGCGGTTGCCACCGATGCCCTGAGCACTGAAGTCAATACGGATGGTTTGGGGACCGACAGCGGACAGGAGGAAACTGGGGGCGGTGTGGGCAACGAAGTTGACGCCATCGAGCAGGTCAGAACGTCGCAGGCGGAAGCGGCTGGCAGTTGTGAGTAGTGCCTGAATGTCTTCGCTGCGATCAAACCGCATATCGACATACCGAACGAAGCTGCGTTGAGTCTGCCCTCGCTGAACATCGATTGAGCTGAGTTCGGTGACATTTGAAATGCTGATCGTGAATACTTTTTCGAAGGTCAGTCCGAGGGCATCTTTGGCGCAGACGCGAATGGAGTAGCTGGATTTGGTTTCGAAGTCGAAGGCAGCGGCGGAGCGAAGCTGGTTGCCGACGATGGTGAAGCTGGCGTTGTCTGTGGAACCGGTGCCGGCCACGAGTGCCCACGTATGGGTGTCGCCCGCATCGGGGTCGGTGGCGGTGAAGTTGCCGATTGCGGTCCCGGAGGGCTGGTTCTCGGCGAGAGACGCGTTGGAGAGCGTCATATTTGTGGGAGCTTCGTTGACGTTGGTGACGCTGATGGTAAAGACCTTCTCGAACGGAAGTCCGCCAGCATCGGTGGCTCGCACGCGAATGGAATAGCTGGATTTGGTTTCGAAGTCGAAGGCAGCGGCGGAGCGAAGCTGGTTTCCGACGATGGTGAAGCTGGCGTTGTCTGTGGAACCGGTGCCGGCCACGAGTGCCCACGTATGGGTGTCGCCCGCATCGGGGTCGGTGGCGGTGAAGTTGCCGATTGCGGTCCCGGAGGGC
>JBJTOM010000009.1:0-6372 GCA_046074585.1 Planctomycetota bacterium
TGAGGCAGAATGAAGGTGCCCCAGCCGTACGAACCCATGGCAGCCACGTCCTGATTGCCAAACTTGTGCACCACGCCAGGCGGCAGCGTGTTGTAAATGTCGTGATAGTTGTGCAGGGCCAGACCAATCTGCTTCAGATTGCTTTTGCACTGAGTCCGCCGCGCGGCTTCTCGCGCCTGCTGCACAGCCGGCAGCAGCAATGCCACCAGAATCGCAATAATTGCGATCACCACCAGCAGCTCAATCAGAGTGAAGCCGGCGGAACGCCGCCGCGGCAGCACTGGCCGCGAATTCTCCCCGGAAACTGCCTCGTCCCACACCTCTTCATGCTCAGCGCTCAACAGGCACAACATTTCAAATCCTCCATTTGCAAACAGCCGACAGACGTCAGGGCGCAGGGACTCGGATTCCGCAACGCCTTCGACTGCCGACAGACCATCCGAAAAGCAACACGTCAGGAACTACGCGAGGCCAGATCAGGCCAGGAACAGCAGTTCAGCACTGACAACAACGGACTGCAGACATGGAATACCCCTTCTGTCTGCGTGAGCCCCTCTGGTACGGCCAGTCGGCAGCATCACCGGAAATAGTGGATGGCTGATCCCGAAACATTCGCGGCAAACTCGCCCGCAAATCAATCACCATCTGAGTCGTGGTTTACTTACCGGTCCGTTGGATTGAATTGTCAAGCACACTTTTGGAAAAGTTTTCCCGGCAGCTTGCAGTCACCGACACAGGGTCGGAAGTTCGGCCAAAAGCCCTGCGGTGGTTCAATCCGGCCGTACAATCCCTGCAATCGATAAAAAGGACAGTTGTTTGCTACCCTACATGGATTTTTTTTCTTTCCCGTATTGATTAAAGCATACCACCCGCGCTTAATGCCGCTATGACAGTTGTTGGTGCCCTTCGCTATACCGCATTTAAGGGGTGCCACCACAACCACACTGTCGTGGCTCTCTGTTCCAGAAAGAACACTCCCATGAAACGCGTCCTCCTGCTTTCCGTCGCTCTGCTTGTCGCCGTGACCACGGCTGTCATCACCATGTCCGGCCCCGCCAGCGCAAAGTCCCGCACTGCCGCGGCACCCGCCAAAACAACTCTCACCCCGACAAAGTCTGCCACCAATAAGACGGCTGCTGCTGAACCCGCAAAGACCACTGCAGCAAAGACCACTGCAGCAAAGACGGAGAGCAAGCCCGCGGCCGAAACAAAGACCGGCAAAGCCACCCCGGCCAAATCTGCTGCGAAGTCAGCGGCCCCCACGGTCGCCGACAAAGCGAAGCCTGCCGCCAAAACACGGTCGACCGCAAAGTCTTCCCCGGCAAAAGCGTCCGCAAAGCCTTCTGCCAAAACCAGTGCATCCAAATCCAGCAAAAGCACCAAAACCAGCAGCGCCAGCAAGTCAGCCACCAAATCAAAGGCTCAGCCTAAAACCGCCAAAGCCAGCAAGTCGGCTGCTGACGCGGGGATGTAGTCCAGCCTGACCTGCGATGCTCCTGCACTCCCAGCGCGCTTCGCGGATCCCCGTGTTCCGCGAAGCGTTCAGGCCTCATCAGGACCGGCTAAAGAAACAGATCTTTCCGTGCCGTGCTGGCGATGGCCAGCACGGCGGGGTGTTTAATGCGGCGTTCGGCTGAGATTGCAAAGAACTGTTCGCGAACATGCGGCAGCTCCGACACCAGCTCAACGTCGTACTGCCGACAGATTTCGTCGGCGATCGCCATCGTGCCGGGAAATAAACCTTCGCCGGTCAGCCCGAATGCCTTCATCAGCGACTTGTCGCTGAATTCACCCCGGATCAGCGGCTGCAGATCGTGCTGCTGAAGCCACGAATCCAGGGATCGTCTCAGCGCTGTTCCGCGATCGGGAAGCAGCAGCGGTGTATTGTTCAGCGACTGCGGAAAGTCGCTGCGTACGCGGCGGGCCAGTTTGCGGACCCCAAACAACCCCACGGCCGAATCGCCAAGTGGATGATTGAACGCCCGCACGTTCATCGACGCCGTCACAGGAGCGTCCGAAAGAACCAGATCAATCTGATGAGCCTTCAGCTGATCCAGCAGCCGCGGCAGACTGTCCTCCGTGCAGATCAGACGCAGATCCTGTGACAACTGCAGTGCAGGTTCCAGCAGCCTGCGGGCCATCAGCTTTGGCAGTGCATCCACGATGCCCACCGAAAAACGCACGGACTGACCAGCCGAATGACCACGCACGGCATCCGACAATTCCTGGCCCAGACTGAAAATTTCGTCCGCGTAACGAAAAGCAATCCAGCCTGTTTCAGTGAGTTCCAGAGTGCGTCCGGATTTGCGGAACAGCTTCTGGCCAAGTGACTGTTCAAGCTGTCGCAGCTGCATGCTGATGGCAGGCTGCCCCACATGCAGACGAGCAGCCGCTTTTTGAATGGTGCCCTCGCGAGCGGTCATCCAGAAGTACAGCAGATGGTGGTAATTGAGAAAGTTCATGCCGAAATGAATACGTCAATTTTATTGAAGGATCAACTGCAAAGTTTGGATTAGTCGAAGTTCATGCGCCGCGTAGACTGCTGTCGATGAATCCAGCAACGGGCTGGACGACAGATTTCTCTCAGGAGGCACAGCAATGATGGCAGCTCATGAAATGGACGCTCTGAGTACTGCGGCTGAGATCTTCCGGCAGCATGGAACTGCCCGGACGCATGAATGACGAGGATTGACAGCAACTTTTTTTTCTATGGGAAGAGGTGTCATGATGGAACTTCGTATTGCGGATGACGGTATGGTCCTGACGGCTGCAGCGGCGGCATGAGCAGCGACGGGAGCTCCGTCCGGATCCCGTCGGCAGCAACGGACGGATGCCCGCGAGAGTGAGGAATTGAGGGGGCGGCAGGCTGATCCAGCGCGGCGGTGTTCGCCCCGTCGGGTCGCCGGAAAATCAACAGGGGGGAGTGCAGAGCTGTGATCAACGGGTTGCCGGAGTGGGCATGGGTGGGCTTTCTGCTGTTTCTCGCCGCCATGCTGGCGCTGGATCCGGGCGTGTTTCATCGTCGGGTGCATGTGGTGCGGTTTCGTGAAGCAGCCCCCTGGAGCCTCATCTGGATCGGGCTTGCGATGCTCTTCGCCGGACTGCTGCACGTCTTCGCCGGAACTCAAACCGCCTTCGATTTCCTCACAGGGTACGTCATCGAAAAGTCCCTGAGTGTGGATAATGTGTTCGTGTTCGCGATGATCTTTGCTTCGATGCGTGTGCCGCGGGAGTGCGAGCACAAGGTGCTGTTCTGGGGCGTCTTCGGAGCTCTTGCCATGCGTGTGGTGATGATCTTCGCGGGCACTGCACTGCTGATCCCCCTGCATCCCCAGCCCGCTGCTGAACCTCGGGGCACCTGAGGATCGCGTCTGCGGTGACGAAGTGCCTCCAAAACACCGCTGGATTTGCGTGCCCGGTGGTTAGAATGGAGGCATTTCAAATTCATCCGGAAGCATTGCCGGGCGGTTGCTGGCTGCCGGGGCGGGGCCTGATCCTGGGGGCAGGGGGCTGGAGGCATCATCGGAACTGATGTGGACCTCTGGGAGTGGCTGCCCCGGTTCAGCCTGGATCTCGAACAGAAACCGGGACGGCACGGATTCGCGGCGTTTGCCCCACTTCATTCTTGCAACGGCCCGGGTGAGTGTGAGATGGTCCATGGCACGCGTGATGCCGACATAGGCGAGTCGTCGTTCTTCCGCGATGGCCTTTTCCGTATCCTCTTCAATGCTGCGTTTGTGTGGCAGAAAACCTTCTTCCATGCCAACGAGGTACACGCGGGGAAATTCCAGTCCTTTGGCGGAATGCAGTGTCATCAGCCGGACAGCATCGGAATCCTGCTTTTCGTCGCGGTCGGATTCTTCTTCGCGGTCCATCAGGGCCATGGATTCAAGAAACCCGGTGAGTGACGGATCGGGGGACTTTTCGGCATACAGTCCGATGGAATTCACGAACTCTTCCAGCAGTGCGCGGCGGAATTCGGCCTGCTCCGGTTCCTTGTACTGTTTGGCAATTTCGGATTCGTAGTTGATTTCCTGGAGCAGACTTCGGGCGAGTTCCGGCAGTTTTGCGGGAGTGCTGTGCATGGCGGTGGCATATCGCTGCAGCAGTTCCTGGAAGGCCGTGAGCGGAGTGACTGCGCGGGTGGGAATCAGTCCTTCGGCAACGGCCTGCGGCACCATTTCCCAGAAACCAATGCCCTGCCTGACTGCGGCCTGTACAAGCTTTTCTGTTGTGGATTCTCCGATTCCGCGGGCGGGAGTGTTGATGATCCGCAGCAGGGCAACTTCATCGCGAGGATTGTCGATGGCCTTGAGATAGGCCATCAGGTCCCGAATTTCCCGGCGATCGAAGAATGACTGGCCACCGACCAGCAGGTAGGGCACCTTCAGACGACGCATTTCCTGTTCAAACAGCCGCGGCTGTTCATTGGTGCGAAACAGAATCGCCACCTGTTTGGCTTTGACGCCCAGCTGCCCGATGAGATAGCAGATTTCGCGGACGACATGTTCCGCTTCCGCGGTTTCGTCATCGAACACCTGCAGACGAACACTGGAGGCCGATTTTTTGTGCGCGATGAGTGTCTTGTCGTGACGATCACGGTTGTGTCTGACAAGGCGATTCGCGGCCGCAAGGATTTCCGGGGTGCAGCGGTAATTGTGTTCGAGGCGAACGACTTTTGTTCCGGGGAAATGGTCTGCAAACCTGATGATGTGCTCGACCTCAGCGCCGCGCCAGCCATAGATGGACTGGTCATCATCGCCAACCACGCAGAGGTTGCGATGCGGTTTCACGAGCGACTGGATGAGCTGAAACTGGACACCGTTGGTGTCCTGATACTCGTCAATCTGCACGTGATCATACCGCGACTGATGCCGCTGCAGGATGCCCGGATGTTCGTGAAACAGCCGTACAGTCAGCAGCAGAAGGTCATCAAAGTCCACTGCACCGCTGGCACGCAGCTGTTTCTGATACTTGCGGTAGGCCATCGCTGCCAGAAAGTCGAAATCGGATTCGGTGTGATTGGCCGCCTCGCTGTCCTGAACTCCCTGCATCTTCCAGCGGCTGATACGGTTGACCAGATCTCCCGGCTTCATCGTGTCATCGCCCAGACGGATGTCTCGAAGTGCCTTGCGGGCTGCCGACTCCTGATCACCTCGATCGTAGATCGCAAACTGTTTAGGGTAGCCGAGTGCTTCGATGTCTTCGCGGAGCACGCGCACGCACCATGCATGAAAGGTGGCCACCTCCGGACGAAGCCGTGATTGTCTGCTCACCAGCTTCATTGCTCGTTCTCGCATTTCCCGAGCTGCCTTGTTGGTGAATGTCACCGACAGAATGCGGTCCGGCCGGATGCCATGCGCAATCAGGTTGGCCATGCGATAGGTAATCACGCGAGTCTTGCCGGTACCTGCTCCTGCCAGCACCAGCAACGGCCCGGAAACAGTACTGACGGCATCACGCTGAGGAGCGTTCAGGCCCTGAAGGTTGATCATGCGTCCAGGCGGGAAAGGGGGAGAGGGAACGGGTGACGGGGACTCCACAGGCTACCCACAGCAGGCTGGCAAATCAACATCGGGACCGGCGTCCGGGAAAAGTGGGGAAATTCCGAGGAATTGCTTCTGGAAAGTGCTTGACACGCGCGCTGAGGGGATGCGGGCATGCAGGACTGCCGTGTCGCGAGCGTCATGGATGCCAGAGTTTTCAGCCCGTGTTGTCGGCAAATGTCTTCCTTCCGGATCACCGCAGTCCGGGCATGCAGGCTTGTATCACCCCGATCATGCCACGGAAAGCCGCCCACTGGCGCACGGCCGATGCCATCCGCCGGTGCGGCCCTGCTTCGCTCCCGCTGCGGGGACAGTCCCCGCA
The DNA here is from genome assembly GCA_046074585.1 of Planctomycetota bacterium. Classification (GTDB taxonomy): domain Bacteria; phylum Planctomycetota; class Planctomycetia; order Planctomycetales; family Planctomycetaceae; genus SXXK01. Next base: position 5,869 of record JBJTOM010000009.1, read on the forward strand.
GAACCAACATCGCAGCCTCCGGGGGGTTCCGTTTCCAGCAAAGGCAGATGGCGCGCGGCCGATGTCAATCGGACGGTGCGGCCCTGCCGCATTCCTGATGCGGTATTGGCCTCGCGGGCACGCACCGTTACCCGGGGATTGACATCCATTTTTTGACGGCACCTGCCTTCAAAAAATAGAGCTGGAGAATTGAGAAAGGAGAGCGGAGATGCTCGACTTTCTTCATGCTCCTGCGGTCTCCTCTCCACTTTCTACTCTCTCAGCCTTGTGCCCTCGCCACTACCCTTTTCCCACTGCGAACCGTCATCTGGGTCGTTCGGGTCGCCGCCTTCCTCGCGGGCGGGCTCGGTGATTGTGTTTTGCATGGTTGTGTGACGCAGGCGAAGGTGCAGGCAAAGGTGCATGGCACCCAATCGCGGAAGCGGCGCCCGAACGCGGAAGGTGTTTGGCGGGTATTGTTTACGACGATGGCTCAGCAGGAGCTTCGCCCTCCCGGCAACGGCC
>JBJTOM010000010.1:0-7398 GCA_046074585.1 Planctomycetota bacterium
CGTTCACCAACTCGGGCACCCCCTGCGAGTCGAAGGCAAGGTGGTGCTCGGAGCACAGCGCGGACGCACACTGGGGTTTCCGACAGCAAACCTCAGCGGCATTCAGGGGATGCTCCCTGCGAACGGAGTCTATGCCGGATCCTGTGACATCGCCGGTCGCCGGTTTCCCGTGGCAGCCTGCATTGGCCCGAATCCGACCTTTAACGACCAGCGGCAGAAGGTGGAATGTCATCTTGTCGGGTTCAGCGGAGACCTCTACGGGCATTCGCTCGCCGTCGATCTGGTCGCTGAAATTCGACTGCTCCGATCGTTCAGCTCCGCTGAAGAACTTCAGCAGCAGATCACGGCCGACCTGCAGGCTGTGATGCAGGCTGTCCCGCTGCAATAGCCGGTCTAAGTCCAGTCGGGTGCCGCGTCCTCGACTCCCTGCTGCATGAGTTCTTTGGCGGCGTGCAGGACTTTGCGGGCGGTGGCGAGCAGTTGCGGGTGCAGGCCTTCCGTCTGCAGCCCCTTGAGCTGTCGCAGGGCTGCCCGAGGTCGGGACTGCAGCAGCAGCAGTTCTGCGAGCCGAATGCGAGCCCAGCGATTGTCTTCAGAAAAACGTTCAATGTACTCCTGCAGCCAGATTTCCGCCTGATCCCACGCCTCCGCCTGAATCAGCCCCAGCGCCAGTCGTTTTGTGCGTTCCTCACCGGGACACAAATCCGTCTGCTGCAGCCGCAGCTGAAAGAGCTCATCCGCGGCTGAAAGACAATCACCCTTATCGATCAGAGCGTTCACCGCATCCGGCACCTGCTTTCTGCGACTGCTTCTGCCGCGACCCTGCACAGCATCCGCCTCTGAATCGGTATCGGAACGCTGGGGCAGCGGAAGTTCGCCATAGGTCTGAGTGATCCCGGCAGCGTGAGTTCCCACGTGCCAGTTCGGATCCGCAAACCGACCGTACCGACCACTCATCACGGCAAACAAATCCCAGTTTTCGCAGTTAACCCAGCCGCGCCGGAGCATCACCGAACCGACGACAAGCCCTGGTACCAGCCCGGTCAAATTCAGGCCCGGCGTCTGCATCCCCGGAGACAGCAGCCAGCCAGACACCTCCCACGCAATCTTCCACCCGGAGAAGGCCATGATCGAAACATCAAATGAAAACGCTCGCGGTCCCAGCAGGCCGACCAGGTGCAGTTCGTTCTTTGGTGCCCAGAGCAGACTGATTCCGAGCAGAGAAAAGATCACTCCGGAAGCCCCCACAGACTGCCCCTGACCCAGACTCGGCAGCCTCACCGCGAATGCCGCCATGAGTGCCGGGTCCCGCTGCAGGTCCTCAAGGAAACCCTCGGAAATTCCCATGCGCTGCAGCTTTTCGAGCAGGCTGGGATCCTGCGCCTGGAGCTTCTGCAGGATTTCGTCCGTTGAACTGACTCCCAGTTCCCCCAGCACATACTGCGGTGTGCGATGCAGCGTGAGCACGTCCTCCGCGGCACCACAGACGCAGACCAGCAGCAGATACATGGGTACGAATCGGCGCCAGCCCATCTTGCCCTCGACCACCAGGCCGAATCCCCAGAGAAAAAACATGTTCCCCAGAAGGTGCAGAAACCCCGCGTGAGCGAATGCTGATGAAAGCCACTGCACAGGGTTGAGCCCTTCACCGTGCTGCAGTGCCCAGGCGTCCAGACGTGAATTGTCCAGCCCAAACCCGGTCAACACAAAACAGCCCAAATTTGCCGCAATCAGGCCAATGGTCCCCCAGGGGTAGTGATACAGCGGAGCATCTGTGTTCAGGGGGATCAGCATGTTGAATTTCCAGTCGTGAATTCTCTGCGGATGTAAGCGGATAGTAGTCGGACCGGGGCGACCGGCAAGCGGGGCGGAGGGGCGAGCCTCGCCCTCGCGTCACTCATCATGCACTCACTCAAAACACACCACCCGAGCCGCGCCCGTGAGGAAGCGGGATCCCCCAGCACAGGCTGCGTTTCGAAGTGAGAAGTGAGACGCGCTGCTGAGCCGTCGGACGGCAGTCCGCGGGCAACAGCACTGCCACGGCCTTCGTGGGAAGCGGGGCAGGGGCTGGGGCGTGCGAGTGAGAAAGTAGAAAGTGCAGAGGAGACCGCAGGAGCCTGAAGAAAGTCGAGAGTTTCCATGCTCCTGCTCTATTCTTTGACGGCAGGTGCCGTCAAAAAATGGATGTCAATCCCCCGGTAACGGCACGTGCCCGCGCGGCCAATACCGCATCAGGAACGCACCAAAGCCTTAACGGCCGATTGACATCCGCCGCACGCCGGATGCTGGTTTTGCCGGAACGTCAGGGCGATTGCTGGTGGGCACTGGCGGCGAGGATGGGGACGACTTCGGTCTGCAGCGGTCCACCGGTCACCAGCACCTGTCCATCTCGCTGGACGAACACATTAATCTCGCTGCGGACGCCGAATTCGGGAAGGTAGATCCCTGGTTCAATGGTGAACAGTGTGCCGGGGAGGATGCGGCGGTTGTCGCAGGTTTCGAGGTTATCCATGTGGGTTCCGTTGCCATGAACTTCCTGAGCGAGGTTATGTCCGGTGCGATGGCAGAAGGCATCACCGTAGCCGGCTGCATCAATGACGGCGCGAACGGCATCATCGACCTCGGCACCGGTGACGGGGCGACCGGCAGCAAAGGCGGATCGGACGCGGGCAATCCCGGCATCGCGGGCGGCAGCGACGACCTTGAAGACCTGCGTGAATCTGTCGGGAACGGAGTGGCCGACGTAACCGGTGCGTGTGAGGTCGCTGTAGCAGGAGCCGGGTGGTTTTTCGCGAGCCCACAGATCAACAAGGACAAAGCTGCCTTCGCGGATTGTGGTCTGGCTGCCTGTACCGGTGGCGTAGTGCGGGTTGCCGCCATTGGCATCAACTCCAACGATGGGTGGGCTGTAGGTGGTGAGTCCGTGTTCGTCGAAGTGCCGCAGGATTTCGTCAGAGACTTCGCTTTCCTGCACGCTGCCGGCGTCGCGGACGCGGCGGGCGATGAAGGCCCACACGCGATCAAACGCAGCGTTTGTGACGTCGGATGCGCGGAGGTGGCTTTGCAGCTGGTCTTCGCTGAGCACGGATTCGAAGAGTGAGATGAGGTCACCGGAACTGGCGACTTCGCAGCCGAAGGAGCGGACGAGTTCGACGGTGCCGGCATCGACGCGGGAGATGTAGGGGTTTCCGTTGCGTGGTGAGTATTCCATGGCGACGCGTCGGGAGCCCTGCACCATGCTCTGCACTCCGGCTTCCAGTTCCTGCCAGCGAAGGTAGATGGAGCGACTGCCGGGGAGGTGATCGAGGACGTCGGTTTCGATGCGGTGGACCAGTTTGCGGGGCTGACCACTGGCCGGGATGAAGTAGAAATATCGGCGTGATCCGTGAAAGCCTGCCGGCATTTTGAGGATCCGCTGAGCGAGGATATTGGAGCCGCGGAAGTCATAGAGCAGCCAGCCGTCGAGACCAAATTGTTTGAGTGCGGACTGGATGGCGGAAAGGTCAAACATGACGTGGATCCTGTGGCTGGGTGGAGGTGGAATTTGAGGAGTTGTCGCCGGGGGCAGCAGCATCTGCGGAGCTGTCGATTTTCAGCTGTTTGAGTGTAGCGAGGCGATCGGCCGTCATAGCCGCCAGCATCAGCACGATAATCATCAGAAACTCGATCACGAGTGCCACGTTTCCATAGCGGTTGATGACCCTGGCCAGAGGCGCCCGGTCGTCTCCGAAGACCACAGCCACCAGTGCCAGGATGGTGATGACAAACGCCGCGGTTGCGGGGATGATCAGTCGGAACAGCAGGCTGGCCGGTGAACCGGGGCGTCGCATGGTGGATCCTTCTGGAAGCAGCTGTCCCGAACCATTCGGGGGGTTGAATGCACATTAAACAGGGTTTGGAGTCGTTCGGCGAGTTTCCGCGAGGGGATTCTGGTGCAGGCCCGGGTTTTCTGCGGAACAGCAAGCGCGGGCGAAGCAAGAGAATTCCGCGTCGATTGAATTGATCACACCGGAATTCTGCGGAATTTGCCGGAAAGCCCGCAAAAAGTCATGGATTTCGTCGACGGGTCGGGCGATTTTCGATTCGGTGTGGCCACTTCGTCGCACGTTGCTGGCAGCGATTCTCACTGCCCTTCCGGATGACCGACGGGGCGATTGCCGTTTGCCTTGCGAAACGCGACACAGGTCCTCGCTGCTCCGCCTTTTCTCACTGGTCCATCGACACCATGAAACCCACGCTGCAGATTGGTCACACAGGGGAACTCCACTGGGTCGTCGATGCCGGCATGGTCATCACGCTTGGCGGAGACGCCCGGGCGACTGTGTTTTCAACTCCGAATATGATTCTGCTGATGGAGCGCGCGGCTCGCGAAGCCCTGCGACCCCATCTGGAAGATGGTGAGGAGTCGGTGGGGATCGACGTGCAGATCCGGCATCTGGCAGGTGTCGGTCTCGGGGCCGCGGTGACCGGTTACGCCACTGTCACAGCCATCGAAGGTCGCAGGGTGCATTTTCGGGTGGAGTGTCGGGCTGGGGACCGTCTGCTGGGCGAGGGGACTCACGTGCGTGCGGCACTGCCCGTCCGGAAGATCATTGACAATCTGGCTGCGATTTCCGCGGACTCGTCCATGCATCACCTGCACCCCGACACAGGCGCTCTTCCTGACTTTGCAACACTGGCTGTGAGCCTTCGCAACCAGACGGCCACTGTGACGCTCAACCGCCCGGCAGTGCTCAATGCCGTCGACCGACAGATGACAGGCGACTTTGAACGGCTGGTGGGCTGGCTGGCGGGACATGCTGCGGACATTCGCGTGGTGCTGCTCACGGGAGCTGGCCGGGCCTTCTGCGCGGGCGATGACATTCGCGAGCTGCCGACAATTCCGCTGGAGGACGCGCGGGCGCTGAGCGGTCGTCAGGCGCGGATGTACCTCGCACTGGAACGCATCCCGCAGGTGGTGATTGCGCTGGTGAACGGTGATGCCTTCGGGGCGGGCTGCGTCGCCGCCTGTGCGGCCGACCTCCGCATCGCCTCCCATCCCGCCCGCTTTGCCATGCCCGAAGTGCTCCTTGGCTGGCCTCCCGGATATGGCCTTGCCCAGCTCACCGCACTCGTTGGCAAAGCCCGTGCACTGGAGCTGTGTCTGACCGGCCGTCCCATTTCCGCGACCACCGCACAGGACTGGGGACTGGTCAACGAAGTGGTCCCCGCAGCATCGCTCATGCACCATGGCGAAGCGTGGGCCGGACGCCTCCTGCAGCTTCCGGCAGAGGCTCTGCGACAAACCAAACGCCTGATCCATCTGGATGAAGGTTCCCAGCCGAAAGTGGCCTGGCACGCGGACACGGAAGCCTATATCCGCTGCCTGCAGCTCCCGGACGCCCAGCGCGCCCTCGCGGACTTCAACCAGAAGCGTCGATGAGTGTCGGTGGTCCAGAGGTCGGGCCCCGCAGATCTCCCCTTGCAGCCGCAGCGGCTTCCCGATTAGATTTCGGAGTGAAACGTTTTTCTCACCTGCAGAGCAAAGGACTGCTCAATGTTGCCGGATGTCCCCCGGAAATCGCTCACAGCCCGCGAAGTCGCTGAAATGCTCCATGGGCAGCTCGTGGGCAATCCGCAGGTCGAAATCTGCGATGTGCAGGTCGTTGAACGGGCCGGTCCGCAGCATCTCACCTTTGTCGGCGATTCCCGCAATCTTCCACGCCTGAAGAAATCTCAGGCTCTCCTGGCCATCGCCCCGGAATCCGTCCTCGCCGAACTTTCAGAATTCCCTCAGATCACATTCGTCGTTGTCCCGGAACCCGAGCCTGCATTTTTGTCCGTCGCAGGAGTGCTCTTCCCGCCACGCCCCCGCGCTCGTACGGGCATTTCAGCAAAGGCCAGCGTGGCTGCATCCGCCCGGATCGGGGCGAATACCAACATCCACCCCTTTGCCGTCATCGGCGATGATGTGGTGATCGGAAGCAACTGTGACATCCATTCCGGTGTCGTGATCGGCCCCGGCTGCGTCCTGGGTGATGACGTGGTCCTGCATCCGAATACGGTCCTCTATGACGGCGTGCAGGTCGGCAGTCATGTGATCATTCATGCATCCTGTGTGATTGGCGCGGACGGCTTTGGTTACCGGTTTGTCGCGGGCCGACACGTGCATCTGCCGCACTACGGCACCGTGGTGATCGAAAGTGACGTGGAGATTGGCGCCGGCACAACCATCGATCGCGCGAAAGTCGGTGAGACCGTCATCGGCACGGGGACGCGAATCGACAATCAGGTGATGATTGGCCACAACTGCCGGGTTGGTCGCCATAACCTGATTGTGTCCCAGGTCGGCTTTGCCGGGTCTGTCACCACAGGAGACTATGTTGTGTGCGCCGGTCAGGTCGGCGTCGCTGATCATGTGAATCTGGGTTCCGGCGCCGTGGTGGGTGCACAGGCTGGGGTTCATCGCGATCTTCCCGGGGGCCAGACCTATCTTGGCAGTCCCGCTGCTCCCGCCGCCGAAACCACTCGCCAACTGATGGCGCTCAAGCGACTTCCCGATCTGCGGGATACTGTGAAGCAGCTGGAAAAAACGGTTGCTGCTCTGGTGAAACAGGCTGCTGACCAGGAATCAACTGCGGCGTGACATTGTCCGGAACTGCCCGTTTTCAAATCCATCTGCTCCGCTGCCATGCCCGCTGATGCCTTCGATTTCACAGAACCGCGGCTGCTGCCGTTTCGACGTCAGGATCCCCCTATGAAGCTGGGATTGCTTGCCGGTGCCGGTGAATTTCCGATCGTGTTTGCGCGGGCCGCGCGGAGGGCGGGGCATCAGGTCTTCGGCCTTGGAGTTGCCGGAATGGCGTCCCCGGATCTGGCGGACGCCTGCGACGAGTTTCGCTTTGCCCCCCTGGCCCGCATGGGGCGATCAATTCGGCTCCTCAAAAAAGCCCGGGTAGACCGTGTGATCATGGCCGGGAAGATTGAAAAAACTGTGTTGTTCCACCCGTTTCGCTGGCTGCGACTGCTGCCGGACTGGCGAACCATTCATATGTGGTATCGCTATGCCCGGCAGAACAAAAAGGATGACACCATCCTCCTCGCAGTCATCCGCGAATTCGAACGCGATGGTCTGATTTTTGACTCCGCCCTGAACTATGCCCCGGAGCTGCTCGTGAAACACGGATTCCTCACCCAACGCCGTCCCACGCCGTCCCAGTGGAAAGACATCCGATTCGGCTGGGATCTTGCCCGAGAAATGGGGCGGCTGGACGTCGGCCAGACCGTGGTGGTCAACGACACCGCCGTCATTGCCGTCGAAGCCATCGAGGGCACTGACAGATGTATCCGCCGTGCTGGTGAGCTTTGCCGACGCGGATTTACGGTTGTCAAGGTTGCCAAACCCCGACAGGACCTGCG
>JBJTOM010000011.1:0-8055 GCA_046074585.1 Planctomycetota bacterium
AAGCCGGAATGTCCAGACAATGTTCATCGCGCACAGGAGCAGGTACAGCCAGCCCAGGCCGCGAATGACTTGTGCCGTGAGATCGGGATGGGGATTCATGGTTCAGACAAGATGTGCGGGGATGTCGGCTTACAGGGGTCCACTGATGCCGCCATCCTTGCGGACGCGCCAAAAATGAATCGCGATAAGCAGACTGACGACAAGCGGGATTGCGACGCAGTGAAGAATGTAAAATCGGTTCAGGGTTGCTTCGCCGACGAAACGACCACCGAGGAGGATGAACTTGGCATCGGATGCATTGGTGATGAGTTCATAACCGCTGGTATTGAACAGCTGGAAGCCGGGCCCTTCCACACCCAGACCGGGAGTGGCTTTGGCCATATTGGAACCCACAGTGATGGCCCAGATTGCCAGTTGGTCCCATGGAAGCAGGTAGCCCGTGAAGGACAGAAGCAGAGTGAGTACCAGCAGGAGTACACCGATCACCCAGTTGAACTCTCTGGGGGGTTTGTAGCTGCCTGTGAGAAACACTCTGTACATATGCAGCCAGACCGTAATCACCATCGCATGGGCACCCCATCGATGGATTTCTCGCATGATTCCCAGCGTTTGCACGTCACGGAGCGCCTGAATGTCGTAGAAGGCCCATTCGAGCGTGGGCCGGTAGTAGAACATCAGGAGCACACCGGTGATGGTTTCTACGAGGAACAGGAAAAACGTAATGCCACCCATACACCACGTGTAGGACAGCGCGATTCCCTGCTGCTTGATGGACACCGGGTGCAGGTGCAGAAAGAAATTGGTGAGCATCACCACCACGCGGTTCCGGCGGTCCGTCGGGGCCGGGTGGCGGAAAACGCTTTTCCAGATCTGTGAATTTCGAATGTAGTCGCCGACTGACACGTCAAGCCCTCAATTCGCGATGGAGAAAAGACGGAGATCCATTTGGAATTTTGCTGGCAGCCGCGGGTGGGCGCCGTGAGATCAGCCCACGCCGACGAAGGACGAGGAGTTGGTCCATTGACCGAGTTCCCGCTGGAACTTGACACTTTTATCAACTTCCAGCATGCCATCTTCTGCGAGCCGCAGGCCGACACGTTCGAGAGGACGGGGAGCGGGACCTTCAAAGTTGATCCCGGTCTTGTAGAAGCCGGAACCATGACAGGGGCACTTGAATTTCTGTTCGCCTTCGAGCCAGTTTGGGGTGCAGCCGAGGTGGGTGCAGACTGTGCTGAGGGCATAGATGCAGCGAACACCATCGACTTCGTTGTTCACGACCCAGATATTAAACTGGGCCTGCCATTTGGTGGAAACGGTACCCGGCGAGTAATCGGATGGGGGGCCGATCTTGAATCGGGTTGGCGGTTCGACCAGCACATTGGGCATCATGAATCGGGCGAGTGCCAGCGTGGAGGCGGTGACCGTTGCCGCGAACGAAGTCCAGGCGATGACGACTGGACTGAGCAGCGTGGCGCAGATAGCCGCGATTGCTGACCGCCGCTGCACGGCGGGTGCGGCAGCAGTTTTTGCCGCAGCAGCAGGCGCGGCTTTTCCTGGCAACGGCTTTGACGGGAGTACGACTCTGGGGGCGATGGGCGTCCCCGCTTCTGCTGTGCGGGCGGCTTTGATCATTTCGGCCGGTGACAGCCCCACGGGCTTCGGGGTGGCGGCCGGAGCGGCCTTGGGAGGTGCAGCGGCAGTGGGAGGTGCAGCGGCAGTGGCAGGAGCAGCAGCGGCGCCCGCTTTGTTGGTGCGAATGGCGGCCATGATGTCCGCCGGCGACTTGGGAGCAGCGGCAGCAGCCGGCTTCGCGGCCGCGGGGGCAGTCGCTGCCACAGGGGCTGCACCTGCAGATTTGTTGCCGCGGATGGCTGCCATGATATCGGCAGGACTTTTGGGGGCCGCAGGAGCAGTGGTTGCCGGAGGAGCAGCAGCGGCAGGTGCCGGTGAAGCGGCCGAGGCGGATGGCGAATCGGGCGTTGGCGCCGGTGCAGGGGAAGATCCGGCTGCCTTCGCCGCACGGATTTTGTCCATTATGCTGCCGGGGGAATTTTTGGAGTCTGTCATTCCGCTGTGCCGACCGTGGAGAGGAGAGAAGAAGGGGGCCGCAGGGCACTGAGACGGAGACGCAAATCGTTGAAGATTCAAGATTTTCGCCGCATTCCGCGCAGGGCACCGGATTGATTCTGTCTCTGCAGTTTCGGACTGACAAGCAGGGCAAAACTAGCCCGAATTCTTTTCTCAGAGGCAGGAAGCCGAACACGGCCATTCCCCGAGAGCGGGAACGAAAATGCGCGATTTGACCGTTAGCAACGGGCAAATCAGGCAGTTGGTCAGCGCGTGGTGCTGGTTTGGAGTGATCGCCACGCATCCGGAAGACAGGCAACGAGATCGGAGGCGATCATGGCGCGTTGCGTGAAACGGGCCGCAGCGAGATCGCCCGCCAGTCCATGGACATGCACCGCAATTACAGCAGCCTCAAACGCCGGGAGTCCCTGTCCGAGCAGGGACGTGAGCATACCGGTGAGCACATCTCCGCTGCCTCCGGTGGCCATTCCGGAATTTCCGGTGGCGTTGAGAAACCAGCGGGTGCCATCGGTGACGACCGTGCGGTGGCCTTTGAGGACCACGATTACATTGTTTGCCGAGGCAAATTCCGCAGCCAGACGTTCTCGGTTTCTCTCGATTTCGGCCATTGCGTGCCCGGTCAGCCGGGAGAATTCGCCCGGATGCGGGGTAATCACACAGTCGTGCGACCGGGGTTGTCTGAATGCTGACACCAGTTCGGGCTGGAGCGCATCGGCATCAAGCACCAGCGGACAGGCGGCTGCCTGGAGCACCGCTGTCGTCCAGGCAACGGCCGCCGCTGAGCGGCCAAGACCCGGACCGCAGCCCACCGCATGGCGACCCTGAAACAGCTCTTCAGGAAGGCCATGAGACGGAGGCAGCAGCCCGAACTGGTCATCGGGAAGTCCCCGAGTCATGACACAGGGCTCATGGGCCGCCACAAGCAGCTGGATCGAACGCGGCACGCAGGCGGTGACCAGGCCGGATCCGGACCGCAATGCCGCCACGGAAGCGAGGCAGATGGCGCCGCTGAGTCCCACAGAGCCACCCAGCAGACACACTTTTCCGAACGTGCCTTTGTGGCCGTCCGCAGGTCGTTCAGGGAGTGCCGGGAGTCCGCACAGGACGAGGTTTGGCATAGGGGCTTTTCCAAAAGATTAACGGCGGTGGTGCCAGCGACATCTTCGCGGCATTTTCGCAGGAAGTGCCGCTTCTGGAATGCCGAATTGGGTGAAACGTCCGCTGATTTCGATTTCCCTGAGCGACGTGGTTGCGTTTCCCACATCCACCAGCGAAACTGTCACCCCAAAAACACTCTGCCGCTCACCATCCACAACACAACTCAAGGATTCTTTCTGGTGCAGATTCTGGGGCTGGACATCGGGGGGGCCAACATCAAGGCAGCGACAGCGGACGGAGAATGTCGCAGTCTGCCATTCGCCCTGTGGCGTGCGCCCGGTGAACTCACCTCCATGCTCCGGCACCTGCAGCTCCCGCAGCAAGCCCCCCCCGACCTGATCGCACTCACCATGACGGGGGAACTGGCAGACTGTTTTGCGACCAAATCGGAGGGTGTGCGGGCGATTGTCAACGCGGTGCAGGCCGGATTCCCAGGCATTCCAGTGAGGGTCTGGCTGACTTCGGGTGAATTTGCCGAGCCTGAAGACGCCCTCGAATTGTGGAGCCTGGCAGCCGCGGCAAACTGGCACGCTCTGGCCACCTGGTCTGCCCGCGCCGTCCCATCCGGCCCTGGACTGCTGCTGGACATCGGTTCCACCACCACAGACATCATCCCGCTGCTGGACGGCCAGCCAGCGATGACGGGACGGACCGATCTTGAGCGACTGACTGCCGGAGAACTCCTGTACACCGGCGTTCGCCGCACGCCCGTCTGTGCGCTTGCCCACACGGTTCCGCTGCGATGCTCCGGCGAACAGAGTGAGCCGGAGCAGATTCCCCTGGCGGCCGAATTCTTCGCCACTTCGCTCGATCTGCACCTGCTCACCGGTGACACGGCTGAGGACGCTGCGGACTGCGACACAGCCGATGGACGCCCGGCCACCCGCGAATGCGCCGCCAATCGGCTCGCACACCAGATCTGCTGCGATTCCACCGAACTGCAGTCGTGGCAACTGCAGGAACTCGCCGAATGGCTGGCAGGCTGCCAACTGCAACTGCTGGAATCCGCCGTGCGTCGTCAGCTCCGCGTCCTCCACGAAATGCTCGCCGCCTCAGACCGCAGCCACCTGTCGATTCAGCCGCTGGTCTGTGGCAGCGGAGACTGGCTGGCAGACCGGGTGCTGGCGACGACCGCTCAAAGACTGCTCCCGGTAGCCGACCTGTCCAGCATGTTCGTGCGGAACATCAGCGTGTGTGCGGCGGCATTCGCCGTCGCTCGCCTGGCGGCCGAACGCTGTGCGGACGATCTGCTGCCGCTCCTGCAGGAGCTCACCTGATGCCTGACCGCACGGTGCGGATTCCCTGTGAAGGTCGCGGACTGGTGCCGTTTCATCCGAAGCGCGTGCCGCATCTGTTCACGGATGTGCTCATCCTGGGCGGTGGAATCGCCGGCATCCGCGCGGCACTCGCCGTTGATTCGTCACTGCGGACCGTCGTGGTCACCAAGGATGTGCTCCAGCAGTCGAACAGTGTCTACGCCCAGGGGGGCATCGCCGGAGTGCTCGACCCGCTCGATGATTTCGCCAGTCACGCCGCCGACACCATGTCAGCCGGCAAGGGGCTCTGCCATGCGGCGATCGTGGATCTGGTGGTGCGTGAAGCGCCGCAGCGGATTCAGGAGCTTGTGGGGTTTGGCGCGGAATTCGACCGGGCAGGCGACCATCTGGCGCTCACCCTGGAAGGCGGCCACAGCCACCCGCGTGTCGCGCACGCTCTGGGGGATGCAACGGGCCAGGAAGTCATGCGGGCCATGACGCGGCTGGTGCAGTCCCGCGACCACATTGACTTCTGGGAGAAAACGTTTATTCTTGATCTGCTCACCGAAGGCGACAGCTGTCGCGGAGCGCTCGTCTGGAACGCCAACCACGGCCGCACCTTCGTCTGGGCCAAACAGACAGTGCTCTGCACGGGCGGCGCCGGAGCGCTTTACCGGGAAACCACAAACCCGCCGATCGCGACTGCGGACGGGCATGCAGCGGCCCTCCGCGCCGGCTGCGAACTGCGGGATATGGAATTCATGCAGTTCCACCCCACGGTACTTTATATCGCCGGCAGTTCCCGGCATCTGATCACAGAAGCAGTTCGGGGTGAAGGAGCCCATCTGGTGGACTGCCAGGGGCGGCGTTTCATGCACAACTTCCACCCTTCCGGAGAACTTGCTCCGCGTGATGTCGTCAGTCAGGCCATCACCGAACAGATGTCGCGAACGGCGCACCCCTGCGTCTATCTCGACCTGTCCCCGATTGGTCGCGAAAAAGTGAAGCAGCGATTCCCGCACATCAGCCGCGTCTGCGCGGACTTCGGACTGGATCTGGCGCGGGACCGGGTTCCGGTACGTCCGGGGGCCCACTACATGATCGGCGGCGTGATCACCGATGAAACTGGGCAGACCAGCCTGAAGAATCTCTGGGCGGCCGGAGAAGTCACCAGCAGTGGTCTGCACGGCGCAAATCGTCTGGCCAGCAACAGTCTGCTGGAAGGACTCGTGTTTGGTCTGCGCTGCGGTCGCAATGCCTCCGGCGCTGCTCAGGGCCTGTCAGACCGGTTCTCTGTTCCCTGGATGGAATGGCAGGGCGAACGCGCCATCCCCGCCGGTCACGAACAGCTCGACATCCCCGACCTGAAAAATTCTCTCCGCAGTCTCATGGGGCGCAGCGTGGGCATCGTCCGCTCGGAACAGGAACTCGAAGCGGCCTGCAGACAGCTGGATTTCTGGACCGGATACGTGTGTCGCCGGGACCTGGATGACCCCGCCGGCTGGGAACTCCAGAACATGCTCCTGGCCGCCCGGGCCATGGCGGCCGCTGCGCTTGAGCGTCGGGAAAGTCGTGGAGTGCACGCTCGCAGCGACTTCCCTGAGGCGTTGGAAAGTCAGCGAAATCACATCGTGGTGCGACGGGAGCAGTAAGGCGGAAACATGGCGCGAGTGCTGGTCACGGGAGCAGCGGGATTTATCGGCATGCACACGGCTCAGCGACTGCTGGACCGCGGCGACAGCGTCACCGGCCTCGATAACCTCAATGACTACTACTCCGTTCAGCTGAAGCACGACCGGCTTGCACAGCTGACAGCCTGTCCGGAGTTTCATTTTCAGCCACTGGCACTGGAAGATCGGGCCGCACTCGAGCGGTTGTTTCAGGACGGCTGCTTCGACCGCGTCATCCACCTCGCAGCCCAGGCTGGCGTCCGCTATTCGCTCACCAACCCCCACGTCTATGCAGATTCCAACCTCACAGGTTTCATCAATCTGCTCGAATGCTGTCGGCATCACCGGATTGAACATCTCACGTATGCCTCATCCAGCAGCGTCTACGGGGCCAATAAAAAGGTGCCGTTCTCGGTGGAAGACCGGGTCGATCATCCCGTAAGCCTGTATGCGGCCACCAAGCGGGCCAACGAACTCATGGCCCATACCTACAGTCACCTCTTCGGCCTGCCCACAACCGGTCTGAGGTTCTTTACCGTCTATGGCCCGTGGGGGCGGCCGGATATGGCAATCTGGCTATTTACCGAAGCGATTCTTGGCGGGCGTCCGATCGACGTGTTTAACTTCGGTCGCATGCGCCGCGACTTCACCTATATCGACGACATTGTCGAGGGAGTGATCCGCACCAGCGATACGCTGCCTGCACCGCGCCCCGACGCCAGAGACTCCAGCGGATGCTCCGCTACCGCCCCCTGGCGACTTTACAACATCGGCAACAATCAGCCGGTCGAACTGCTGCGACTGATCGAAGTGCTCGAAGAAACACTCGGCCACCCTGCTGAAAAACGCCTGCTCCCCATGCAGCCGGGTGACGTGGAAGCCACGTGGGCCGATATTGATGATCTGCAGCGCGAAGTCGGATTCGCCCCGCGAACCCCGATCGAAACGGGTGTGCAGCGGTTTGTCGACTGGTATCGGCGCTGGAAACAGGTGTGATTCAGCGTGCATTGATCGGATCGACGTCCACGGCCAGTTCCACATCGTCCGGCAACTGCAGGTGCTCTTCCACCTTCAGCCAGAGCGTGCGGATGAGTTCCGGTGTAGGGCCGCAGATCTGGATGTGAAAACGCCACAGGTTGCGCAGCCGCACGACCGGTGCCGGAGCAGCTCCCAGCACGCGAAGCTCCGCGGTGTCGCCCGCCCGCGCGCTCCGCAGTCGATCTGCGACGGCAATCGCCGTTTCCCGCGTCCGCTGTTCGTCAGGGCCCCGCAGAATAATTCGAGTCACACAGGTGAATGGCGGCGCTTTGGCCTGATTGCGTTCCGTGAGTTCATGGCGGGCGAAACCGAGGTAGTCATGGCGGGCTGCAAACTTCACGGCCGGATCGTCCGGCGTGGACGTCTGCACCAGCACTCGCCCGCCCCGTTCTCCGCGCCCCGTACGGCCCGCCACCTGGGCGATGAGCTGGAACGTGCGTTCGGCAGCCCGCAGGTCGGGCTGGCGGAGCATCGTGTCGGTATCCACCACGCCCACCAGCGTCACATTCGGAAAATCGAGCCCCTTGGCGATCATCTGGGTGCCCAGGAGCACATCCACATCGCCCCGACGAAAGCGTTCGAGCGCCTCATCGTGGCTGCCTGGCTGTTTCATGGAATCGCTGTCCATCCGCAGCACGCGCGCTCCCGGAAACAGGCCCTGCACCTCTTCGTCCAGCTTCTGTGTGCCTGTTCCCAGATAGCGCACCGCGTTGCTCCCGCAAGCCGGACAGTTCGCCGGCGGATCCGACTCGCAGCCGCAGCAGTGACAGACAGCTTTCCCGGCATCCCGGTGCCAGGTGAGTGAAATATCGCAGGAGTGACATTTGATGCCGGCTCCACAGGAT
>JBJTOM010000012.1:0-22154 GCA_046074585.1 Planctomycetota bacterium
CTCACCAACCGCGACTACGTTCGCTGTGTCTGGCGTCGCCAGACCCAGCGCGACTCCATGCTCGCCACAGCCTCCAGCTTCGAACTCATCTGGTTCGGTCGGCGTACCCCCACCGAAGAAATGTTCCTTCAGTGTCTTGCAGGTTTCCAGGGAGCCTTCCATGAAGAAGAAGCGACGCCTGCAGGCTGATGCCCTCTGGGCCGCCGGCGCAGCACTGCTGATCCTCCTGCAGTTCTGGTGGCTGCCGGGAACTCCCGGATCCACTGTGGATTCCTTCAGCACCGGAACTGACGGTAAGCTCGGCCTCTATCGCGCCCTCAGTCGACTCTTTCCAGAAGTCGAACGCGAAAAAGAGCAGCCGGTTCCGGATGCCAGCTGCACATTGCTCATCATCGGCCCGGATCGGCTCCCCACCAGCGCCGAACAAACACGGCTCGCGGCCTTTGTCAGCAGCGGCGGCACGCTCCTGTTCGCCCCATCGCTCACCGATGCCACAGTCGAGATGTCAGAACTGCGGATCAATCTCACAGGTCTCAAGCCGCTCGAAAGCTTCGGGACACCCACAGCAGGAAGCCCGGCAGTGCCTGCTGCGGTTCCGGCACAGCCGGCTACCGTTACATCCAGCGTCCCCGCGGAAGCATCTGCTCCTGCTGACCCTGCTGATGAAACGCCCGGCTCGGATCTGTCCACTGCTCCGGTGATCCCGGCGCCTCCGGTAGTTTCCACGACTCCGTCTGTGACCCCGGCCACAACAGCCGACGAACCGTCGTTTTACAGTCTTCGCGAAGTGCTCTGCGAGAGTCCCTTTTCTGCGGGTACGGCAGAATTGAATGTGGGCAGCCGATTCACCTGGCTGCCTTCAGACAGTGAAGTGCTGGCGACCAGCGGTGGCGGCACGATGGCGGCCACCTGGGAGCTGGGTGCTGGTCGAGTGATCGTTTGCGCCACGCCCGATTTTTTCTCCAACCGCTCCCTGCTCATGCCCGCCGCCAGTCGTCTGGCAGTGCGTCTGGCGGCATGGGGAGCTCTGCATCCGTCGACTTATCAGGAAGAGGGCTGGGCAACCTTCGACAGCAATCGAATTGTGATCAGCGAATACTTCAACACGACGGACTCGATGATCGGCACCGGGGTGCTGTTCAGCTCGGGGCTTCGCGTGGGCACCCTGCAGCTGATCCTTGCGGCCGCTTTGTCGCTCTGGCTGGGCTTTCACCGCTTCGGTCCGGCCGAACAGGATCTGCGTCTGCACCGTCGATCGCTCACCGAAACCGCTCGTGCAGTCGGCAATCTGCAGTATCGTTCCGGTGATGGTGGTGCACTGGTCTCTGCGCGGCTGGATTACCTCCGAGGCCAGCTGCGGCGGCGGTATGGGAGTGTGGTCAGTCTTGAAAATCGGGCGTCGCTGACGCGGCTTTCCGGGTTGACGTCAGAAGAGGTATCGGCGCAGCTGAATCTGGCGGAGCGGCAGTCCAGTCATCCTCGGCTGCCGGTGACTCAGGCTGCAGTCACCATTCGCTGGCTTAGTCAGCTCCAGCAGGCACTGCTCGGATCCATCCCGGGGCGGCAGCGCGTCAGCAAGGCTCCGAAGACCTGACGGGGCCGCGGGAATTTCAGTTCATTTCAGTCCATTTCACAGGGTTTTCCTCAGATGAATGTTGCTCAGATTCAATCGCTCTTTGACAGCGTCTGCGGCCAGATCGGCCAGGTGGTGGTGGGCCAGCGGGAGCTGGTAGAGGGAGTGGTTGTGGCGTTGTTTGCTGAAGGCAGCGTGCTCATCGAAGGTCCGCCGGGGCTGGGTAAAACGCTGCTTGTGAATGTGCTCTCCCGTACCGTGGACTGCCGTTTTCGCCGTGTTCAGTTCACCCCCGACCTGATGCCTTCAGACCTCACCGGTCACAGCATCTTCGATATGAAGCAGCAGGTGTTCACGTTCAATCCGGGCCCTGTGTTCACCAATCTGCTGCTGACCGACGAAATCAATCGGTCCCCACCCAAAACCCAGGCCGCTCTGCTGGAAGTCATGCAGGAGCAGCAGGTGACGGTGGACGGGAAGTCGCACGCTATGGAACGTCCATTCCTCGTCATCGCCACGCAGAACCCCATCGAGCATGAAGGCACATATCCGCTCCCGGAAGCTCAGGTGGACCGCTTTATGTTCAAGCTCCTCGTGGATTATCCGCCACCGGCTGACGAAGTGGATATTCTGGCTCACTACGCGGGTGGTCGCGATCCCAGAAAACTGGCGGACTTCAATCTCAGTCCGGTGCTTCGTGGTGCGGACGTGATGCAGATTCAGGAAGCGGTCAAACAGGTGATCATCGAACCGGTGCTGCTCAGGTACATCGTCGATATTCTCGCCGCCGCACGAACATGGAACACGGTCAGCATTGGTCCCAGCCCTCGAGCCGGCGTGAATTTTGTGCTGGCGACCCGCACTTTGGCTGCCTGTCGCGGACGCGACTTTGTCACTCCCGACGACGTCAAGGAGCTTGCCCCGTGGATCCTGCGGCACCGTCTCAGACTCCGACCGGAAGCGGAGCTGGAGGGAACTTCGGCCGATGAAACAGTGCGGGCCATTCTTGAGCATGTGGAGGCGCCAAAGTCATGATTCCCTCGCGGCGGCTGCTGCTGCTCACCGCCCTCCTGGCCATTCCCATGCTGCTTGCAGGCATCAACCGCAGCCTGTCTGACGTTGCGCTGATCGCCAACCTCCTGCTCCTCGCACTCGCACTCCTCGATCTGCTCATCAGCCCCGATCCCACCGACATTTCCATTCACCGCGAACTCGCTGAAGTGCTCAGCGTCGGCGCTGCCAACCCGGCAAAGCTTGTCGTTCGCAATCGCTCCCCGCACACACTCCTGCTCAGCCTGCACGATGACCCGGGACCACTCTGCAGCACCGAACGACTCCCGCAAACGCTCACCATCCGGCCTGAGCAGCAGCTGGATGTGAGCTACCTGGTGCGACCGCTCAGACGCGGTGCTTCAGAGATGCCGGAAGTGCATCTGAGTTTTCCGACCCGACTGGGGCTCTGGCATCGACGACAGGCCCGCGCTCTCAAAACTCCGATTCGGATCTACCCCGACATCCGTGCCGTCTACAAGTGTGAACTCATGGCCCGCCGCAATCGGCTTGCGGAAATCGGCGTGCGCATGGTGCGGATGCCAGGTCAGGGGCGTGAATTTGAGCGGCTCAGGGAGTATCGCTACGGAGACGAAATCCGCCAGCTCGACTGGAAGGCCACCGCCCGTCAGCGCCAGCTCATCACCCGTGAGTTTCAGGTGGAACGCAATCAGAACATTGTGATTCTGCTGGACTGCGGTCGCTTTATGCGGAACGAGTTCGACGGCATCTCGCTGCTCGATCACGCTCTCAACGCTGCCATCATGCTCAGCTACATCGCGCTCGGGCAGGGCGACAATGTCTCACTGCTCGCCTTCTCGGAACGTATCGAACGCTTCATCCGCCCGGTTCGCGGCAGGCCTGGCATCCAGCAGATCCTCCGCTCCACCTACGACCTGAATGCCTCCACCAGCGTCTCTGATTATACACTTGCCCTCGAATACCTCATCACTGTTCAGCGTAAGCGAGCCCTTGTGGTGCTCATTACCTTCGTCACGGACGAGCTGCAGCTGCAGGTCATTGGTGAATCTCTGCGGCTCCGCAGCCTCCCGTGGCTGCCGCTCTGCGTTCTGCTGCAGGACACAACGCTCAAATCCCTGGCGGACCGGGTGCCGGAGAGCGACCTTGACGTGTGCCACACGGCTGCGGCCGCACAAATCCTCTCCGGACAGGCTCGTGAAGCTGCGTTGCTGCGAGAATCGGGCGTGATGCTGATCGACACCCCCCCGGAAATGCTCTCTGAACGTTTGATCAATGAGTACCTGAGCATCAAGGCGAGGAATTTGATGTGAGGGTTTGCAGGTGGGGTTTTCAGGAATTGGATTGCCCATTTTTCAGGCCCCCGGCTCTAATAAACGGGCAGGCTGGGGCAGTTGGGGGCGATTTGGCCTTCCAAATTCCGCGGATTTCCCGCTCCCGCCCCGCTTCTGCTCGAATCGCCCCCTGGTCTCCCTTTATGATACTGCGTTCGGTTTCCCGGAAGATCGAAATCAGGAAAGCAAAGTGTCATGGGCAAGCCCACTGGATTTAAGGAATACGCGCGGCAGGTGCCGGCCGACCGTGAACCGCTCCTGCGGATCATGGACTGGAACGAATTTCACGAACATCTGGAACCTGCGGATCTGCGCCTTCAGGGGGCGCGCTGCATGGATTGCGGGGTTCCGTTCTGCCACACGGGCGACCTGATGGCCAACATGGCCTCCGGGTGTCCGATTAACAACCTCATTCCCGAATGGAATGATCTGGTGTATCAGGGTCGCTGGCGCGATGCCCTGGACCGCCTGCATAAAACCAACAACTTCCCGGAATTTACCGGCCGCGTGTGTCCGGCTCCCTGCGAAGGTTCCTGCTGTCTGGGCGTCAACGAGCCACCGGTCACGATCAAGAACATTGAATGTTCGATCATCGATCACGCATTTGAGATGGGCTGGGTGATTCCGGAACCTCCGCAGGTCCGCACGGGGAAAAAGGTGGCTGTGATCGGTTCCGGCCCCGCGGGTCTGGCCGCCGCCGCTCAGCTCAATAAAGCCGGTCACTGGGTTACCGTTTACGAGCGTGACGACCGCGTTGGCGGACTGCTCATGTACGGTATCCCCAACATGAAGCTGGACAAAAAAGACGTCGTTGATCGTCGCGTGCGGATCATGGAGCAGGAAGGCATCACGTTTTTTACCGGGATGGAAGTCGGTCGTGACGTGCCCGGCAGTCAGCTCCTGGAAGACTTCGACGCCGTGGTGCTGGCCACTGGTGCCACGCGGCCGCGTGATTTGCCGATTCCCGGTCGGCAGCTGAATGGCATTCACTATGCCATGGACTTTCTCCGTGCCAACACCCGCAGCCTGCTCGACAGCGGACTGGCTGACGGCAACCACATCAGTGCCTGCGGAAAGCATGTGATTGTCATCGGTGGCGGAGACACCGGCAACGACTGCCTTGGCACCTCCATGCGTCACGGCTGCAAATCGCTCGTCAACTTCGAGATCGTCGAAAAACCGCCATTGCAGCGCGCTCCCAACAACCCCTGGCCCCAGTGGCCTCGCGTCTTCCGTGTTGACTACGGCCACGAAGAAGCGGAAGCGAAATTTGGCGATGATCCGCGGCGTTTTGCCGTGCAGACCGTTGAGTTTGTGGACGACGGTCGAGGCAACGTGCGGGCTGTCAAAACCATCGAAGTCGACTGGCAGGTCATGACCGAAGGCGGTCCGCCGTTCGTACCGATCCCGGGCACAGAAAAGGAATACCCCGCAGACCTCGTCTTCCTCGCGCTCGGCTTTCTTGGCCCCGAACACCCCGTCGCCGAACAGCTCGGCGTCAGGCTCCGCGAAGGGCGCGGTGGCATGAGCTGGTACGAGGGAGAGCATGAGCGGTATCGCACGACCAATGAGCGTGTGTTTGTGGCCGGCGACTGCCGCCGCGGACAAAGCCTCGTCGTCTGGGCCATCAACGAAGGTCGCGGCGCCGCCCGCGAAGTCGACCGCTACCTCATGGGCAGCACCGATCTCCCGTGAAACCATCAGCGAACAACCCACACTCAGCAAACGGCACCAACTGACCACCGACCACCGACCACTGACCACTGAACACTGAACACTACTGAACACTACTGAACACTGAACACCGACAACCGCCCCCCAACCCGAAACCTCCCATGCCCCAGCTCAACCGCTACAGCAGCCGCATTACTCAACCCGCATCCCAGGGTGCTTCTCAGGCCATGCTCTACGCCACCGGGATGTCCCCGGAAGACATGCAGAAGCCGCAGGTGGGCATAGCGAGTGTGTGGTACGAGGGCAATCCGTGCAACATGCACCTGATGGAGCTTGCCACGAAGGTCCGTGAGGGGGTGCAGGCGGCGGGCATGGTGGGCATGCGGTTCAACACGATTGGTGTGAGCGACGGGATCTCGATGGGCACTGACGGGATGTCCTTCTCGCTGCAGTCCCGGGACCTGATCGCCGACTCCATCGAGACCGTCATGTCGGCTCAGTGGTACGACGCCAACGTGTCACTGCCTGGCTGCGACAAGAACATGCCTGGCTGTCTCATCGCGATGGCGCGGCTGAACCGGCCTGCGCTGATGATTTATGGTGGGACGATTCGGCCAGGCTGTGGGTTGAAGGGTGAGAAGCTGGACATTGTTTCTGCGTTTCAGTCCTACGGAGAATTCATCAGCGATCGGATTTCAGAGCCTGAGCGGTCAGCGATTGTGCGGCGTTCGTGCCCGGGCGCCGGGGCCTGTGGCGGGATGTACACGGCCAATACGATGGCTTCGGCCATTGAAGCGATGGGAATGACGCTCCCATACAGTTCATCGATCCCTGCCGAGGACCCGGCGAAGCTGGAAGAGTGTCTGCAGGCGGGAGCGGCGATCCGCAACCTGCTCGAACTGGATCTCAAGCCCCGCGACATCATGACGCGGGCCGCCTTCGAGAACGCGATGGTGCTGATCATGGCCACGGGCGGTTCGACGAATGCCGTTCTGCATCTGATCGCGATGGCTCGGGCGGCGGGCGTTTCGCTGACGATTGATGACTTTCAGCGTGTGAGTGATCGGGTGCCATTCATTGCGGATCTCAAGCCCAGCGGCAAGTACGTGATGGAAGATCTGCACACCATTGGTGGCACCCCTGCAGTGCTCAAATACCTCCTTGAAAAAAACCTGATCGACGGCAGCTACATGACAGTTACCGGCAAAACGCTCGCCGAAAACCTCGCTCCCCTTCCCGGGCTCCGGGCCGGCCAGCAGATCATTCAGCCCATCGAGAATCCGATCAAGGCGACAGGCCACATTCGCATCATGCGTGGCAATGTCTGTCCGGAAGGTGCGGTTGCCAAGATTACCGGAAAGGAAGGGCTGGTGTTTACCGGCCCGGCTCGCTGCTTCGACTCCGAAGAACTCATGCTTGCCGGCCTTGAACAGGGCCGCATTCAGAAGGGCGACGTGGTGGTCATTCGCTACGAGGGTCCGCAGGGTGGCCCTGGCATGCCTGAAATGCTCACACCCACCTCCGCCATCATGGGCGCGGGCCTTGGTTCTGACGTGGCACTGCTCACTGACGGACGCTTCAGTGGTGGTTCGCATGGGTTTATCGTCGGCCATATCACTCCGGAAGCCCAGGTGGGCGGAGTGTTGGCGCTGCTTCAGGATGGTGACCGCATCACGATCGATGCGGAACGCAATGAAATCAACGTCGATCTTTCCGCTGAAGTGCTGGCTGGCCGCCGCGCCGCCTTCGTGGCTCCGCCGCCAAAGGCCGTCCGCGGAACGCTCGCCAAATACATCCGTCTGGTCCGTTCGGCCTCCGAGGGCTGCGTGACAGATGAGGGCTGATGACAGCCCGTGATGAGCAATCCGTATGAACACGATGTCCGCAGCAGGTTCCCCCAACCAGCCTGCTGCAGCATTCAACCGCCCACGCAGTCTTCCTGAAAAGCCTCGCAGAGTTCACCCGTGGCACTCCCCGGTGCCACGTGGTGCAGGTTCTTTTTCGTATTCGTTCAGGAGTTCGGCAGTGGCCATCAGCGACCTGGAAGAGTCCGTCGGCTTTGTCCCGCAGCAGTCTGCAGAGCAGCTTGCGGAGAGTCGCACCAGCATCATCCGCTACATCATCCTCAAGCTGCTCGCCAACGGTCTCCCGGTACCGCCGCGATTTGTGGATCATGATCGTCTGGGTGCCCCACGACTGCTCAGCACCTACCACCATCGTCTGAAGCGTCTGGACTCCATTCACTGCCCGGTCGATGCCCGTATCGAGGGCTTCCTCAGGCGTTACTTTGACCGCGTCAAGGGCTGCAGCGCCCTGCGGCTTCCGGACTTGTCGATCATTCTTGACCGGCACGGCATTGCCCGAGAACTCTCACTGCCCCACGATGCTGACGACTACACAAACCGTTACGGCGCCTCCTATCGCGTCCGCAACGGGGTGCTCCACAATCCGGCCAACGACCGTCGCACGACGGAGGGCACATTTCACGTGGTTGAAGGTGGTCTGGGGATTCCGCGTGACAAGAAAGCCGTGCCCAAGGTCACCTTCGCAGCACTCTTCCGACACGCCATGAATCCGCCGGAAGATCTGCTGCAGATTCCGTTCAGCTCGCGTGAGCAGATGCCGGCCAAAGCGTTCGTCTCACTGCTCATCCGTCCCGTGCTCTGCCCCGAAGTCGGCGGGTACTGCAGTGAGCAGTCGATGGAAGTGCGATTCTTCGCCCCCGGGGCTTTGGTGAGTAACCTGGACTTTGTGGAATCCATCTTCGGCAACGCCGGCGATCCGTTTCTGCCTGTGAACGATTCTGCTCTGGACGTGGAACACTGGAGTGGCCATACGGGCTGCGTGATTCTTGCACCGCATCTTGTGGATCTCACCAAACGCGAACTGGGACTGCCGCACTATGACGAAGCCAGCGAACGCCAGCGGCAGGACGGCATGTGCTGGAAGTCCGAAGATGAAAAGTACAACGACGGTCAGGCTTTCAAGCTCACCTGCCGGGATGAAGAGGGCGTGATCGTCACGCTCATCGCGGACAACTATTACGGGTACTGCAAAAAGGAAGTCAAGACACAGCTGAGTTACGCTGCCAATCTGGCCGGCATGGTGGAAGAAGAGCATGCTGGTGGCACGATGGCCTTCGCCAGTTTTAATCTGGGTGAGGAATTCAATGCGGACAGTCGCAAATACAACAACCGCACATTTGCCGATGTTGCCCGTGACTACGCGCGATTTCTTGACGTGCGTCCGGAAGGCTATGCCGTCGATAAGAATCACTCCACCGTCGTCTACGTCTCCGAAAACGCTCGATTCACGGTCGCGGATCAGCGCGTGTCGTGGTTCTATAACGGTGCCCCCCAGCACATACCGCTCCGCCCCGGGTTTATCTATCTGACGCCGTCCGGATATAAAGTCCGGCTGGAAAAGCATCCTGCCGCTCCCTCCTGGCGACTCATCGGCACCCTCTTCGAAGGCGTCTTCTGCCACAAACCGTGCACGGTCAGTGGTGGTGGCAAGAGCGAAATCAGCAAGCCGATCGCCGACTACCTGCTCCACGGCCCCGTCTTCGTCGCGGACGCCGACAGGGATCTGGAACTGGTCCAGCAGATTTTCGATCGTGACTATTCGGACCGCTGGCGTTCCGATGGCCCGGTGCAGCCCGACTATTCCCGTGCCCCCAGTCGTCGCATTCTTGACCCCGCCCGCTCGCTTGGCAGCGTGATTAAACTGTTCACGCCATCACCCGACTACACCGACGCCTACAATCAATGGCTTGCCGGAATTCCGGATCACATTTATGCGATTGTGTTTGTGATCAAGCGAATGCACACCGGAGCTGAAGCGGACTGGCGAAAGAACTTCTCCGTCGACATTGTCAATGGGCATCCGGGACACGAGCTGAAGTATGGCGAACGACGGCTCGTGGGCACCTACCTCCGCGTGGGACTGATCGGTGAAAACACCTGGCGAACCTGGAAACTGCGGCAGGACTTCGCGCCGGCCCAGAAGGTGCAGACCGAAGACGACATCAGCGTCTCTGTTGTGGTCCCGCGTCGCTCCCTGCAGCACCTCGGCACCGTGCTCACAGAAGAACTCAGCTACAAATTCGTCACCAACTGTGAATATCGCCTGTTCCAGCGACCGGATGATGCCATTCACCGCGGACTTGACCGGCTCACCGAAGCTGACCTCGCACGGTCCGATAATTTCATCGTCAACTTCGAACCGCTGGCACGCCGGCAGGTGAGTGAAATCTGTGACCGGCCTGTCGATCTCAGCCAGTTCACGCAGCCCATGCAGAAGCTCCTGCAGGACATGCTTGACAGCAACGACAGCTACGTGGTCTGTTCCAATACACCGCGACTGGTCAACGGGGTGCCCAGCAAAAATCCTCGGTACCTCCAGCCAAGACCTGACCTGATCAGTCCCGTCAATCGATACGTCGGAGAAATGGGCATCCGCATGTCCCGCGCTGTGCCCGCGGACAGAGCCGTCCATTCCCCGGTTCAGTCCGTACTCATCGGACGCCGCAACAACCCTCCGGAACCCGCCAAAGGCATCCGGCCGCTTTCGGTGTATAACCCGATTCACTATCAGGAGTTGCCGGAACTCTTCATGGACTTCATCAGTGCCCTGTCCGGAAAGAGTCCCTCCATGACGGGCGCCGGCAGTGAAGGAGCGCTCACCAAAGGCCCCTTCAACTGCCTTCGGCCCATAACCGACCTGAATAATGCACTCGTCAGCTACCTGCTCACCGGACTCGCCGGCTTCTCCACACCAGCCGGACATATCGGTCCTGCCGTTCGCGTGGACCACGATATCAGCCTGCTGATCCCGGAAATCTGGTGCCGGCTCAGTCCCGCCGAGCGCGCCCCAGGATTCCTCATCGAAGAACAGCTGCTGGAAAAACTGGAAGACTACGACTTCGACGGTCACAGGATTCCCGCCAGTCGTCTTGGCTGGCGAATTACGCCCCGGTTCATCCGCCGCTTTGCCGGTCGAGTCTTCGACAACCCCAACAAGGTTTTCGACACCGCCATGCTCCAGCCGGAAACCCAGGATCAGGCCGCGTTTGCCGATGGAGTTCTGCATATTGCCGAAGCGCAGCAGAAAATCGCTCTGCGGTACTTTGAAGACGGTTCGGCAGACATCGCCTGTCCGCCACTCCTGGCGCTCCTGCACATCATGGCACACGGTTCCTGGAACGGCATGGATGCCCAACACCCGGATGTCCGCCGCATGTTTACTCTCGAATCCATGCTCGCTTCCGACTGGTACGCTGCGCGCCTTCGACGTCGCCAGGAACGTCAGCAGTCACTCTGGCAGCGTCATATCCAGGCCCTCGACACCTTCCTCAGCAGCAACGAGTTTGAAGAGGAAAAAGTCAATCTGGGCATCGCCGCACGACTCGAGTCCGCCCGCCGAACGCTCGAATACATCAACTCCCCCGAATACCTCACCGAACTCCACGGCACACTCGGTGCCGACCAGTTGTGAACCCGTAAGGACCCGCTGCCATGACCTGGATTCCGCTGATCAACGCCAGTGACGTTCCGGCTGGTTCCGGCCGGGAAGTCGTCGCCGAAGGGCGGATCTTTGCGGTTTACAACGTGGACGGAACCTTTCATGTGCTGGATGGCATCTGCCCCCACGCCGGAGGACCTCTGGGAAAGGGAACGCTCCGGGGAGACATCGTGACCTGCCCGTGGCATGGCTGGCAGTTTCAGGTCTCCACGGGCCAGCACTGTCTGAACGCCCGAATCTGCGCCGCTCGTTACCCCGTCGAAATCCGCGACGGCAAAGTCACGGCTGAAGTGCTGTGATCTGAGCCGCTGAGTGACAGCGTGGTTTTCCGGCGGGTCCCGCTTTTCCGCTTTTTCGCCGATTTCCCCTGCCACAATTGGCGCCTTCTTTCGGGCGGTTTAGAATCTCAGCGTCCCAATTTCGGGTTTCCGGGTTTCGGCATTTGTGTGAGTCAGCAGTCCATGATCAAAATCGGCATTAACGGTTTCGGGCGTATTGGCCGGATGGTCTTCCGAGCAGCCATTCAGAACTTTGCAGCAGACGTGGAAATCGTCGGCATCAACGACCTGCTCGAGCCAGCCTATCTGGCCTACATGCTGAAGTTCGATTCTGTGCACGGACGATTCCGTGGCGAAGTGGACACCGAAGGCAACTCGCTGATCGTCAATGGCCGTCGAATTCGTCTGACGGCCGTCAAGGATCCATCAACGCTGGCCTGGGGCGACGTCGGCGCAGACGTGGTTGTGGAATCCACTGGCTTGTTCCTCGATCACGCCACTGCCGAAAGCCATCTGCGGGCGGGCGCGAAAAAGGTCATCATGAGTGCTCCCTCCAAGGATGACACCCCAATGTTTGTCTACGGTGTGAACCACACGGCCTACGCTGGCGAAGCCATCATTTCCAATGCATCCTGCACCACCAACTGCCTCGCTCCGCTGGCAAAGGTTGTGCACGACCAGTTCGGCATTCGTCGCGGTCTGATGACCACTGTCCACGCTGCCACGGCCACTCAGAAAACCGTCGACGGTCCCAGCGCCAAGGACTGGCGTGGCGGACGCGGCATCCTTGAAAACATCATTCCGTCCTCCACGGGTGCTGCGAAGGCTGTCGGCAAGGTCATTCCTGACCTCAACAAAAAGCTCACCGGTATGGCGTTCCGCGTGCCCACCTCAGACGTGTCTGTTGTGGACCTCACCTGCGAACTGAACAGCCCAGCCACCTATGAAGACATCTGCGCCGCGATGAAAGCCGCCTCAGAGGGACCGCTGAAGGGCGTTCTGGCTTACACCACGGACAAGGTTGTATCCACCGACTTCGTCGGCGAAAGCCACACCTGCGTATTCGACGCCGAAGCCGGCATCGCGCTCGACAGCACCTTCGTCAAGCTCGTCGCATGGTACGACAACGAATGGGGCTACTCAAACAAAGTCCTCGAAATGGCCCGCGTCATCGGACGTTGATTCATCGGCCGACCAGCGCTACGCAGACAACCCACAGGGCAGCCGAACTTCCTTCGGCTGCCCTGCTTCGTTGTCCGCTCAGGATTCGTCGTCCAACATCCCCAGAAATCGACCTCCGCTGAGGAACATGCCATTGTCGCAGGGGCGGCACCATTCCACTCGCAGCCGATACACGAATTCCCTGGTGTCACTGGTCAGCCGCACGGTGACTTCTTCCTGCCGAATTTCACCGCGATGCAGCAGCCCGATGCCACCGCGACTGATTTCGCGGGTGATGGCATTCACAATGTTTCCCCGGGACGTGCGGATTTCCGCGTGAACCTGCAGCTCCAGTCTCTCAGATTCACGCGTTTCCGGCGCGGGTTGCTTTTGGAAGGTCTCCAGCACCCTGCGAAGGTCATCCATCGTCGGGGCTGCCCACGGATCAGTTGCCATTCGTCGCTCCGATGTTCCGATTGATCGCCGGATCTCAGCGACCGTTGATGTTTCAGGCATGTCCTGTGGCCGTCGGTCGCAGCAGGACGCGACGTTTGGCCGGAAGAAACAGAAGACACACGACAATTCCACCTGCGGCCACGAGGCCCCAGGTGCGTGCTGAGAGACCAGCCAGCAGCCCTGCCCGACTCACCTCTGCCCGTGCAGCGAAGGAATCTGCGGAGTCTGCCACTGCGGTCTCCTCCTCTGAACCCTCGCCAGCCACCGCGGCAGACGCCTGTGCGATGGAGTGGGCGGAGTGCACGGGAGCGGGTGCGGGGTTGAATGCACCTGCGGCACGGGAACCAGCGTCTTTGAAGGTGTTGCCTGATGTCGGAGCGTGATGAGTTCCTTCAGAGATCGGTTGTTCGTCAAAGTCCGGCGAGGACGTGGATTCCACGGGTGTCTGATCGCGACCGTCTTCCGTGTCGCCCGCTGGCGTTTCGCGGTGCATACCGGCCAGTCTCAGCGGTGGGCCGGAGGCGGCTGCGGAGTGGCGAGATGTGGTGGTGGCGGAGGACTTCCAGCTGAAGTGGCTGGTTTCCGGATCAGTCGCTCGGACGCCCTGGCGCGCAGAGCTCTGGAGACTTCCGAAGAGCGCGTCCGCATCTGCGACACTGGTGGCCTCGGCCATCTCCGGATTGTCCAGCGGACGTTCATCGTCTGAATCTCCTGACACCGCATCCTGTGCTGCTGGTGGCCTCTGCCGTGAAGCAGCGACAGCGGGGAGTGCGGGAGGATTCCGGATCAGCGGTTCAGCGCGGTCGCTGGAATCGTCAACTGTCTCGTCTGCCAGCGCATGTTCGTCTGCCGGCGAGTCGTCAAATGCCAGCGTGTCCTCCAGCGTCTTTCGGGCCGTGACGGCGGATTGATCGAGCGTGTCAGCCGCCTTGCGGGCGCGGCTGGAGGCAGTTGCCCGTGTTCGTCTCAGGGTTTCTTCTGTCTGATTCACCTTCACGGACGCTTCTGAGCCGACGCGACGGGCGGCGGCGAGTTCGCGACCTTCGAGGAGGGCGTCAAGTTCGGCAAGCTTCCGGGCCTCAAGCGAGGACGGTGCAGACTTTTGCGGCGGAGTCTGCTTTGGCTTCTGAGCCTTGCCGCCGGCAACGATCAGCGCCTCGGCCACATCCCCAGGGTTCGTGGTTTCTGTGACCTCCGAGTCCTCGGGCGTGCTGATCACTGCAGCGGTTCGCTGAATGCGGCTCCGAGTGGATTTGGATGACAACGCTTCGTCCTGCAGGAAGGGATCTGCGGCGGACTTTTGATCGGCGGCTTCAGCCACGGGCGATCCGGGTTGCGGCGGTTGTTTTTCCGGGGACGGGGCAGAGGAGCCAGGAGTACTGTCGGCGGGTGTGGCTGCACTGCGGCCGAACGGATTCCACGAAGCTGTTTTCGCGGGCTCCGCGGATTTTTTGCCGGACTGGCTTTCCAGTTCCTCCAGCGTGTGGAACTCACTGCGACGGTTCCAGGAGAACAGATTCCGCAGTGAGGACGTGGTGCAGCCGGCTTGCAGCAGAAGCAGCAGTCCGATGAGTGAAAGTCGGGGCAGAGGGCGTGAATCAAACATTCGGCCACCTGTGGAGGGCACTGCTGAACGAAAGGTCGCGGACGCGACGGTTGGAACGAACCTGCCGGTTGTATCGGCAGAAGGGTTGGCGTGTCTGTCAGCTACCGATTGGCAGGTGGGAGTTATCGGGGAGAAAGGTGGGTGCCATGCCGATTCCGCAGGCTGGGGATCCGAGGGAATATGCGTCAGTGTGCGGATTTGTGCGCGAGTTTGCGGGTGGCGGGTGTGGATTCCTGGCAAACGAGGGAAAACGGGAGTGTGCTGCGGATTGTTCTCAGGATTCTGGTGGTGACGATCCGATGGAGGGACCGAAGGAGCGCGCATGACCGGCAGAAGCTGCCGGGTGGGGCGGCAGACACAGAACGGATGCTGTATGTATCAGTCGCATTTTGAGCTGCATCGGCTGCTTTTTCAGGGTGGCGATCGAACGCGGCAGTTTTTCCGTTCGCAGTCCGTGTGTGAGATTCAGCCGCGTCTGCTGAGAATGCTCCGCGGGAGTCTGGGGCCGGGTCTGCTGACGGCGCGTCAGGGAGCCGGACGCACAGCGCTGCTCAGGCAGCTGCGGACGGAGCTGGAGCATGATGGTCGGGCAGTGGTGGTTTCAGGAGCTGCGCTGCGGTCCACGGCTTCCCTGCTGAATCTGCTTCTGCATTCTGCCATGCGTCCATCCGCTGGCACCACTCCGGCCCCCGCACTGGAAAAAACCGACCTGACATACTGGAGCGTGATGCAGCAGCTGCAGAAGAGTGTTGATTTCTGGGGGCCCGTATTTTTGCTTCTGGACGACGCTCACCTGATGACAGCAGAGGTGATGAATGAACTGCGGGCGGTGAGTGAGGAGGAGTGGCAGGGACGCGGACTCGTCCGCATTCTGGTTTCAGCACCACTCAGCTTCGAAATGGATCTGAGCCACGTCGAGTACTCCGGGTTTGCTCAGCGGATCTGCTGTCACGAGGTTCTTGAACCGCTGACGGTGGTTGAGTCGCTGGAACTGCTGCGTCTGGAAATCGAGGCGGCCGGGGGCAGGGCGGACCGGGTGCTGACGGAGTCAGCAGCGGCGCTTGTGGCATCAGCCAGCGAGGGATTACCGCGGCAGTTGAGTCTGCTTGCCAGTGAAACTCTGGCTGCAGCCACCGAACAGGGCATTCGTCCGGCGGATGACGACTGTGCCCGACGAGCGCTCAAGCGACTGCAGCATTTGCCCCTGTCATGGAATCTGCCGGTCTCAGTCTTCGGTGAAGAGTCCGCTGACGCACCCGTGAGCACAACGCTGTCCGTGTTTGATGCAGTGGAAGCTGTTGGGCCGAAGGGTGGAGTCTTTGGGCTCGGAGTGGTGGAGATTGGCGTCCCAGGCGATTTCGACCCTGTCCATGAGCCTCTGGCGGTGGAAGAGTGCTGGCCGGTTGCCGCAGTGGTTGAGGAGTCACCGCAGGAGATCTGCGCCGACGAACCTGCATTCCCGGAAGTGCCGGCTCCGACCTGGAGGCCTGATGATGCACGCTCATTCTGGAATCCGGAACACGCAGACTTCTCTTCCGTGGTTCCAGTGCCTGATCGCAGCAGTGGCCCGCTGAATTTCGGGCTGATTTCCGGTGATACCGACTGGTATGTCTCAAAACCGTCGCTGAGTGCCTCGTCAGTCGCGGCGGGTCCCCCGGTCCCGGAGATCAGTGTTTCGGACGACGATGTGCTCATCAGACGCAGCGTTGTTGAACATCCAGCCCCACCGCCAGGTGATTCCGTTGATTCGGTGACAGGCTCTGATTCGATTCACAGCCACGATGTGGTCGGTGAGCTGCCGGCGGACGATCTGTTTCGTGCATTCTCAGGTCGTCGACTCAAAGCCGGCACCGGGACTGTCGGGGAAAGTACGGTCGGGGAACGTCAGGCGAACTTGATTCCGGATGGGCCGGTCAGTCTGCCGCTCTGGCGAGATGGTCTGCTGTTTCGTCAGTCCGCTTCGTCAGAGGGCAATTCCGGAGCCCCGGCTGAAAAATCGCTGACTGGAATCGAGCAGTCGACGGTTGCTGCTGAGCCGCCGAACTCGTCCGCTGCCGTCAGTGATGCCGTGGATGCTGAAACACGGTTGGCCACCCTGTTCACTCGACTGCGTCGTCTGCAGGCGGACTCGAATCCTCTGAATGCCGAACCGGGATAACCCGCACACCGCCCCGTGGCTGCTCAATCAGGTGCTGCAGCAGAATGCGGCGAATCTCGCGGGCTGTATCCGGGTGCCGCACGACCTGACTGTGTCCTGCGCGGATGAGCGTTTCGCTGCTGACATCGCTGCGGTGAGCGCTGTTCCATGAGACGACACCATCAGTCCATGTCTCGGGATCCCGACCACGACTGATGGCAATGATGTTGTGATGTCGGACTTCGGGGGGCACGGATGTTTCCCGAACAAGCCGCAGCAGTGGCGAACGACTGGAGAGTGAATCGAGGCTGGTGCGGGGAACCGGGGGCCGATCGGTGTCACCATGATCCGTCTGGTCGAATGCAATGCGACTCAGTTCCATTGTCCGGCTGGGAAGCCAGATCACCGATCCCAAAAGGCGTCGCGTGAACTGGTTGGCAAGCGAACTGCCTTCCCACGGGCTGGCAATCGTCACGATGCGCCCCACGGACTCGTTCCGTCTGAAGAAAAACACACGGCGGATTTCCGCCTGCTTTTCGGCGGAGGTCCTGAGCTGCTCCACGGGTCGACGGCTGACGGAGTTCCAGAGCACATCACCGCTGTTGATGGTGAGCATATGTGCGAGGACTCCGCCCATGCTGTGGCCCACCACCACCATCTGATCAAACCTGGCATTTTCGTGCTGCGGGTCGCACACCTGACGCACGGCCTGCAGTTCATCACGCAGGCGCGCCGCTGCAAACGCAACCGACTCCCCCGTCGGATACAGGTAGAACCAGAACTGATACCGTCGCCGAATCTCCGGATCCGCCTGCAGATCATTGAACATCTCCATCCACGTCAGTGGACTGGACCAGAACCCATGCACCATCAGCACAGGTATCCGATCCGGATCATAGGGCTGCACCATGTACAGCCCCTCCACCCGCTCCGCCAGATCCGGACGAATCAGCCCCCAGGTATCGAGCAGGCTCAGATCAGGATTGCTGAGAAAACGCGCCAGCGGAGTGCTGGTGTCGGTCTCCAGTGGCAGGAGCACAGAATTCACCGCGAGGCCGTCGGACTCGCCCGGGTCATAAAGCTCCAGACGGGCTGCCGGGGTCGCCTGATCTGAATCCTCAAATCGCAGCACCGCTGTCGCAGCCAGGCTCATGCCCTGTGTGTAATACGGCTCCAGCGGATCCAGTGCCGGATCGCTCCGACGAGCAATAATCAGGGGAACACCCAGCCCGGCACGCGTGTGGCGATTGCGGAGATTGCGGACCTCGTAGTCGGACACAAAATCGATGTTGCCAAAACGACGACCGTCCATCAGCACGGTAGGAACCGGAATTGTCACCGGAAGCTGTCGCCCTGTGATGGACAACTGCACCGGTCGATTCGGGGACAGGCCCTGTTCCTTCTGTGCCAGGCGCAGCAGCAGTTCGACGCTGGCGTTGTAGAGTTCGGCGGTATCGCGTGTGACAGGATCGGCGGGATCAGCATGCATGCCGGTTGAATCCGGTCGGGCAAAACAGCCCCATGCATCCCGGGCCGCATCCAGCGCCAGTTCCATCGCCAGCTGCGGATCCCGATGCTGCGTCGCTTCCGCCGCCAGATACTGGAGCTCCGCTAAGGAATGTCCATGGGAAAACTCGTCCGACTCCCGAGTCTGCCGACGACAGTGCAGCAGCATGCTCCGGACGTCCCGGCCACCCTCGTAACCGGTGCTCTCAAGAAACTGCAGCGTCCGATCCGTGGGCTGCACTCCGGACAGAATGGAGTAGTTCAGGCGAGCGGTCAGCGGATTCTCTGGCTGACGCCGCACACGCACAAAATTTGTCGTGGCGCAGCCATTCAGGACCACGGCGCAGCCCAGCAGCAGCACCGGCAGCATCCATGCCAGCCGTTTTGGTCCTGTGTTCATACTGAAAACACCCCCGGGCACACGCTCCCGGTTAACCTGATGCCCCCTCGACACTCTGGCAGAATCTACCGGTTTTCACAGAAATCGGTCAAGACGGAACCGCACAGCCGGCCAACTCCGGGGACCGCCGATTCGCAAAAAGTTTTCCGCCTCGAACACGTCGTTTTTCTCAGACAGGCTTGCATTTCCCCGCGGCTCAAACGGACAATACAAGAGAATCGATGCGGTGTCCCGATTTCACAGTCAGAAACGCGGTGGGCTATGGGTGGTGCCGGGCTGGAGCGAAAACTCTCTGCTGTCATGGGCCGGATGATCCGGCTGCGAATGCTCCGCTGGCAGGCTCTTGCATGGCTGGCACTCCTTGTCCCCGCCATCGCCGGCGTCATTCTGCTCGGACGGAATCCAGGTGGCTTTTCCGGCGAATTCCTCGTGCTGCTCGTCACCACGCTCATCGGCAGTCTGCTCGCACGCCTGCTCACCCAAAGCCCCTCAATCTCCGAAACTGCCAGGCTTGTCGAACGCCATGATCCCGGACTGAACGACGCAGTGCTGACCGCCGTCCAGGTCCTCAGTCAGCCTCAGCTACAGCCAACCATACTCGCACAAATGGCCGTCGACGACGCCGAACAGCTCGTCCGCGGTCGCGACTGGTCCCGGATCGTTCCCCGCCGCCAGGTCTTTGTCTGGACGCTCATCAGCACCTGCTCATTCCTGCTGATGGTTGCCAGCGTCATGGCTGCCGGTCGCTATGGCAGACAATGGCTCCGCCCAGCTCCGGAGTCGACAGACAACATGCCCTCCGCAACCACTCCTGCAGACCTCGCTGCGCTCATCGTGGAACCTGGCGACACAGATCTCGAACTGGGCTCGGCACTGACCGTCGTGGCCCGTTTTCCTGGCTCCCCGCCCGATCGCGCGGTGCTGGAGTTCACCGGCAAGGACGGACAGTCGCGCGAACTGACAATGTCAGAAACTGTGGACTCCGGTGTCTTTGCAGCCAGAATGGAAGAAATCAGCCAGCCCGGCGTTTACCGTGTTCGGTATATTCAGCCAGGCCAGTCCGCCGGCGGGAGCGTTTCCCGCGACTTTCAGCTCAGCACCTGGGAACGGCCCCGGCTTCTGCAGCTGGACGCCGTCGTGACGCCACCCGCGTGGTCCGGGCGCCCACAGGAAACCTTCGAAGACGTGCTGCGACTCACGGTCGCCGAAGGCTCAGAGGTCCTGCTCCGGCTGAAACTCAACAAACCCGTCACGCTGGTCGAGCTGCGTCCGGAAACAGGCTTGCCACTGATTCCGCTCCCCACCCCCGCTGATGCCCGCGTTGTGGAAACCCGCTTCACCGCCACCAGCACCAGTGTTTTCAGACTGCAATTGACCGATGCCGATGGCCGCTCACCCGCCGAAGAAACGCAAATCTCCATCCGCATAACCCGAAATGAACCGGCTGTCATCAAAGCCCTCTTCCCCGGGCGCGACACCAGCGTTTCAGCCCTCCAGGAATTCCACCTCCGGGCAAGCGCCGCAGACGATTTCGGTCTCCTCGATTATGGCCTCGAATTCAACGTCTCCGGTGGCCCCTCACAGCAACTCTCACTCCGTGCCGCACCCGCAAACGACTCCGCCCCCACAGCCGAACTCACCGCCGACTTCGCCCATCGACTGGATCTCGAAGCCCTTCAGGCGGTACCCGATGATGTCGTCGTCTATTCCTTCTGGGCCGTCGACCGCGCAGCGGATGGCACCGAACGTCGCACCTCCGGAGACCTGCTGTTCGCTGAGGTACGCCGCTTCGAGGAAATCTTCCGGGAAGGTCAGCAGCAGGGACAACAGCAACAGCAGCAACAACAGCAGCAGCAACAGGGGCAGCAGCAGGGCAGTGCCGTCGACGGAGCACTGAAGCTGCAAAAGGAAATTATCTCCGCCACCTGGAATGTCGCCCGCGATGACGTCGCTCGCCGCAATGCCGAATCGCTCGCCGAAGATCTTTCCGCCATCGCACAGTCCCAGCGGCAGGCCATCGAACAACTCCAGCAATCGCTCGAAGAGGCCCCGCAAACTCCCCAGCTCGCCGCCCTCGCAGAACGCGCTCAGGCCGAGATGCAGGCCGCTGCCGAAGCGATCGAAGCCGCCCGAAATGATCCCGCTGTCAAGCCAGGGACCGCCCTGCCCCCCGAACAACGCGCCCTACAGACTCTCCTCAAAATGCGCGCCGCCGAGTTTCAGGTGCGCCAGCAGCAGCAACAGCAGGGTGGCGGAGGTGGCGGCGGGAACAGCGCCTCCCAGCAACAACTTCAGCAACTCGAGCTGGACAATAATCGCAATCGCTACGAATCCGAACGCCAGGCACAGCAACAGCAGGAAGCCGATAGCCAGCAGCGCGAACAACTCCAGGTCCTCAATCGCCTCAAGGAACTCGCCCGCCGACAGCAAATGGTCAACGAACGACTCAAACAACTGGAATCCGAACTCCGCGCTGCTCGCACCGATCAGGAACGCGAAGAACTCGAACGAGAACTCAAACGACTCCGCGACGAACAACGCGAAATGCTCCGCGATGTCGACGAACTCAACGAACGCATGCAACAGCCAGGAAACACCCAAAATCAACAACCCGAAGCCCGACAGCAACAGCAACAGATTCAGCAGCAAATGCAGGAAGCCCGCAGCAACGTCCAGCAGGCTTCCCAGGCGATGGACGAAGGACGACTCTCCGAAGCCATCGCTGAAGGCACCCGCGCCGAACGCCAGTTCGACGACCTCCGCGAAGATTTTCGCAACTCCACCTCCTCTCGCTTCGATGATGCCGTCCGAGATCTCCGACAGCAGGCCCGCGAACTCAACGAAAAACAACAGGAACTCTCCCGACAAATTGCCGGTGAGTCACCCG
Organism: Planctomycetota bacterium; assembly: GCA_046074585.1. Lineage (GTDB taxonomy): Bacteria > Planctomycetota > Planctomycetia > Planctomycetales > Planctomycetaceae > SXXK01. The sequence continues at coordinate 21,565 of JBJTOM010000012.1, forward strand.
CCAATGCGGCACCCCAACCTCCCTCACTCCGCTCCGAACGCAATCGCGATGGCATCGCACAGTCCCTCCAGCAGCAACAGGACCGACTCAATCAGGTTATCGATCAGTCCCGAAACCTCATCGAACAGGCCGAACAAAGCGAACCACTCCTCTCCGAACGCCTCTACGAAACACTCCGCGAAGCCCGCGAACAAAAACCCCAGGAAGCACTCGAAGCCGCAGAAATGCTCGCCCAACGCGGACTCTGGCCACAAACACAGGAAGCAGACCAGATCGCCCGCAACGGACTCCAGCAACTCCAGCAGGGAATCGAACAGGCCGCCGATGCCGTGCTCGGCAGCGAAGCAGAATCGCTTCGCCGCGCCCGAACACGACTCCAGCAGGCCACTGATCACCTCGAACAGGAAGTTCAGGATGCCGAACAGCGACAACAGCAAGGACCACAACAACACAGCCCGCAGAATGAGCAACAAAGACGTGAGCCGAATGCCCAGCAACCCGGCCAGCAACCCGGTCAGCAACCCGGCCAGCAATCCGGTCAGCAAACCGGTCAGCAACCTGGCCAGCAATCCGGTCAGCAACCCGGTCAT
>JBJTOM010000013.1:0-33453 GCA_046074585.1 Planctomycetota bacterium
GTTTTGCTCGCGGGCCTCCCGTGGCCGCGGTTCGCGACTCAACGACTTCGCCGGAAACACATACTGCCACTCCAGCGAACGCCCGGCTTGCGGATATTTTCCCGCCAGGGCGTACGGCAGCCAGACCCAACCGGCGCCGCATCGCACATCCTCGGCGTGCTGTCGCTCGACGAATGCCGACTGCTCCCGCAAGCCCGCGATCAACCGCTCGGGCAGCGGAACCATGCGGTCCGTTTCTCCCTGACCGTCGCGGACCGTGATCTGCCTGCGTTCGAAATCCACGTCCCTGACTCGCAGCCGAAAGCACTCCATCAGCCGCATCCCCGCCCCATAGGCCAATCCGCCGATCAGACTTAACGGGCCGGGCGGAAGCTCGTTCAGCACTCGCCGCACCTCGTCCACGCTCAACACCACCGGGACCCGCTCCGGGGTCCTGGCCCGCACGGCGTTCACCTTGATTTCCTTCTTCAGCACCTGCGTATACAGGAACAGCAGCGCCGAAAACGCCTGATTCTGATTGCTGGTCGCCACCTTCCGCTCGACCGCCAGATGGGTCAGAAACTGGTTGATTTCCCGATTCGCCATTTCCGCCGGATGAACCCACCTGCCGCGCTGCTGTTGGTGAAAGTGGAGGAATTTTTCAATCCACCGCAGCTAGGCTTCTTCGGTGCGAATCGACATATGCCGCATCCGCATCAACCGCCGCGCCTCTTCCATCAACGGCGACTTTTGTGGTCGCGGTATGTCGGTTTCCTGCATAATTGTTTATCCCGAACTCGGCAATAAAGGGACCCAACAAACCCGGCTTAACCGTCCACGCCGCCCCGGCCCAGCAATTTTTTCCCGGAAATGCCTGGCCGCACACGCAGAGCATGCAGAATTCTGCGGTGTTTCTAACCCTAAGATATGTGGCAAGCGAATCTGTAGAATATATGTTCAGCAGGACGAGTCTTACTCGTACTCAGTGCAACGGTACTCGTACTCGAAAGAATCGTGTCGATGCTCACCCGACTGATCCAACGAACCAACGGAGTATCCGAGGAGCGAATCGCGTACGAGTACCGTCCGCCAGGGCGGACTGAGTACGAGTACGATCCCGCTGCCGAAAGCGGACGAACAAAGCGATGCAACGGAACGAAGATGGCGTTCCGATTTGTAACCGTTCACAGAGCGATGCGCTTTTCGAGGTCGGCTTCGCAGAAGGCATCCTGTAGGTGCCGATTACACGGGACTTGGAGTTCTGCGTGTCTATCGATCCCGAGAAGCAGACTGGAAGCTTGTGGGGACCGCCTGCAGGGATGCTGGGGGCCAGCCCCAGACCCCCGGGAGGCCATCAACAGGTTTGCCGCTTGCGAGCCGCGCTGAATGCGTCCGGACCAGCCACAATTTCAATCATGAATCAGTCAGCTTTGGACCAGATTCCAGATCACAGGTTCGGTCGCGCTTCAGTGCAATCTGCGTGATCTGTGGTTACAACAAGGGATTCGGATCTGGACCACAGATTTCACAGATTCCGCAGATGATGGGAGCTTTTCAGTCCCGTGTCTGTGCGATTCTCTGCGGTTGTCACCGTGCACCGAGCGATCAGTTTTGCGGGATCAGCAGGTTTGTTGTGGAAGGCAGCCCTCACGGCAGTTCGGATGCAGTCGAAAAGTCGCCTCCCCAGTCGACGGCAGGTTTCCGTAACCGACAGAATGACTGTAACACTCGTTGCCCGGACGTCGACAGGTTTCCGCGGTCTTCGGCTGGCTGCAACGAGAACCGTCGTGAAGTGCGTCGACGATTTCACCCTGCAGTCTGCGAGAGTGCTTATCGAACGTCGCCCGCTGAATGGTTTTCGATCGGAGTCGATTCCAGTGGTGAATCAGTTCATGCCAGGTCGCCGCTCGAGTTCCTCGATTCGCTTTTGCTGAGATGCAATGTTCTGATCCTGCTCCTGAATCCGCGCACAGCATTTCGACCAACGCCCGGCCTGCAGGCGTCATCTCATTCAACAATTCCAGAGGTATGTCCGACATCCGTGTCATGCACGAGGGATCGCACAGTCTTCTCCATTTTCAAAGATCAATCCTGATACTGTGAACGGTTACGCGTGAATAGCGTGGGTGTGGCGACGGACTGGAAGTCCGTCGTACTTTGTGATCCGGTGCATGGTACGAATGCACTGATGGCACGACCAGGCAGTGCCGGATTCAGGAATTCTTCATTCCGAGTGGATAGCTGTCGTAAGGCCGACATGGGGATTCCGGGTGGCGTGAGAAGAGTGGTCAAAACATCCCGGGGACCTCGGGCGTTCACAGGCAGAGCATCAGCCATTTTGCAAGGAGTGCACCATGTGGAATCGATCGAATACTGTGACAATGACTCTGGCCTGCGTGGTCGCCGTGGTGTTTTTTTCACAGGGTGCCTGTGCGCAGACCCTTACAAAAAAGGCATTAAAACGTGAAAAGATGCTCGATGCTGCCGGTGCCATTGACGGCGCGGTCTGGTCGTATACGCTGAAGCCCCGGCCGGCGACTGGGGCGACAGGGAAGCAGCTTCTGCGTGGCAGATACAGAGTATCTGACCTGGAAATCTTCCAGGGCGAGACTCGGGACGCAGAATTGACCCAAAAAGTTGGAACTTCAAAATTCACCAGCGGGAATTCAGCCACAGCGGAGTTCGAGAAACTTCGTGGATTCACGGTGGACAAAAAGTGGGTCGAGGTCAGGGGCACCGCCTTAATGAAGCTTCAGAAGTTTGGACACTGGGAAGGCGTCTTCATTGACAGCGACGATTTCAAATGGGACATGACGATCCGTCGGATTCGGGAATGACGGGGTGGCGTCCAGGCAGTCGGGGGTGCAGGGGGCATCAGAGCATCAGAGCATCAGAGGTGGCGCGGAGCATTGACCGGGCGAGCAGATCCTTCTATTGTGTGGTGGCTTCAAGGATTTCCCCCGCCCCTGCCAGCCCGTCTCAACCGCTTTCCTCAGGGTCCCGCCATGTCTGTTTCTTCCGTGTGGTCCTGCGTGACCGTGCTGCTGCTGTCCGCTGTGTCATTCACACCTGTCAACGCCGACAACGAGTGGCCTCAGTTTCGTGGGCCGGATGGTCAGGGTCATGCCGCATCACCCGAGCTGCCGATCCGGTGGAGCGAAACGGAAAACATCGTCTGGAAGACTCCTGTTCCCGGTGAGGGCCATTCTTCGCCGGTGATTTCCGGGCGGCAGATCTGGCTTACGACTGCCATCGTGGAACCTTTAAGTGAAGAGGAAATGAAGGCCCGGTTGTCCTCAATCAGGAATCCGCAGGGTTTGCAGCTGGCGGGAACGCTGCGGCTGCAGGGAATCTGTGTGGACCGCGAGACGGGTGCCATTCTGCACACGGTGACGCTCTTCAGCATAGAAACGCCCGAGCCGCGTCATGCGCTCAACAGCTACGCATCTCCCACACCGGTCATTGCCGGAGGCAACGTGTACTTCCACTTTGGCACCTACGGCACTGCAGCGGTCAATCGTGAAACGGCCGAGGTGCTGTGGAAGAACGACAGCCTGAAGCTGGATCATCAGAACGGTCCGGGCAGTTCCCCGATTGTCTGGAGGGATTTGTTGATTGTGCATCTGGACGGGACCAACACGCAGTCGATCGTCGCATTGAATGCGGGCACCGGCGAAGTGACCTGGCAGACCAGACGTTCGGGGCAGATGGATCCGACACCGGAACTGCAGAAGGCCTATGGAACTCCGCTTCTGGTGGAGGTGGCGGATCGTCCGCTGTTGATTTCACCGGCAGCCAACTGGGTTTACGGCTACGACGCCCGTACGGGTGAAGAGATCTGGAAGGCGTCGTACGGCAAGCTGGGCTTTTCGACGGTTCCAAGGCCGGTGGTTCGCGGAGACACGGTGTATGTGGCGACCAGCTACATGGCATCGCGACTGCTGGCGGTGAAATTCACGGGCACGGGTGACGTGACATCCAGCCATATTTCGTGGATGTCCGACCGTCAGATCCCGCAGAAGCCGTCGATGGTGGTTGTGGGGGACCGGCTGTATTTTGTGAGTGACAAGGGGATTGTTCGCAGTCTGGATGCGGGGAGTGGTGAGGAGAAATGGTTTGAGCGGCTTCCGGGGGACTATTCGGCATCACCGCTGGCCGTGAATGACCGGCTGTATTTCTGCAACCACGAAGGGGTGTGCACGGTGATTCGCGCAGCCGACACGTATGAAGTGCTGGCGACGAACCAGCTGGAGGGGGGCCTGATGGCATCTCCGGCGGTGGCGGGGAAGGCCCTGTTTCTACGGACGTCAGGTCATTTGTATCGGATTGAGAACCGCTGAGGGGATTGGATTGAGGATCAGGGTCCGGGGACATTCTGAGGTGTGACGGGGGCAGCGACGGGGGATTCGAGGCAGCCGAGAATGCGGCAGGCGGAGATCAGGCTGTGTGGAGCGGGGCCGGTCCAGAGGATGCCGTGTTTCTGCAGCGGGGGTTCACGGCGGTCGCTGATGGTGAGTCCCAGCAGAGAGATTTCGCTGCACTGATCCAGACGGATTCCACAGGGAGCGGATTCAAGGATCTGGCAGCTGGAGAGGGTGATATTACGGCAGTTGAAGAGTTCGACGAGGGCTTCGCGCTGGAGTTCGGGGGCCTGCGGGAACTGATGTCGGCCGGTCTGGCAATCCTGAATGATGTTGCCTGTGAGCACGGAATCGCTGCAGTTTCGCAGTGTGAGTCCGGTGCAGAGTTCGCGCTGGACGCCGTAATCGGCGTTGTGACCAAAGGTATTGCTGCCGACGGTGATGCGAGAGCAGTTTTCGAGGAGCAGATTGCGATGGTGTCCGGAGTAGATGGTGTTGCCGGTGAGTGAGATGTCCTGGACATCTGTGAGATGCACATTGACCCACTGGCTGCCGATGAGGTTTCCGGTGATGGCGATCATGCCGATGCGGGCGTTGGGAGCTGCGGGGTCACCGATGAGTCGCAGATTGGCGCCATTGGGGCTGTAGGTGGCCTGAATGGTATTGCTGCAGATGGTGCCTTCACGAATGCTGCCGGCACTGGCATCGAGCCAGATTTCGGCTGTGGGGACATCGTCAGCATCGGGGATACCGTGGCCACCGTTATTGTTGTATTCGATGTCATTTCCGGTGATTTGCAGATTGCGAATTTCGCTGCGTTCGATGCGAATTCCGCCGAGCCGACAGTAGCTGATGTGGCAGGCGCTGATGATGGTCTGATGCAGATTGACGCCATCGAGATAAATGCCGACACCGGTATTGTGATAGATATGGCAGTGGCTGATGAGCACATTTCGGGCGCGGGTGGCGAGGTGAATGCCGTGTCGGAGCTGGCGGAGGAGGACACCTGTGATGGTGGGCTGCATTGCGCCGATGATCTGAATACCGTCTGCTTCCGGATGCTGTCCGACGATTTCGAGGTCACGAATCATGGGCATGCGTTCGCGGAGCCAGACCTGTTCTGTGAAGCTTTTGGGATCTGCGGTGGCGGTATGGGTACCGGTAATCAGGAGTGCGGGGCCGGGGCCGTTCATGAGGATTCGGGGGACACCGCCTTCGCCGCAGATCGCCGTTCGACCGATGCGGGCCAGTTCCAGTCTGAGCGGGCGAGTGATGCGGTAGTCACCGCGCGGCAGCCGCAGTTCGCCGACACCTTCGTCGAGGGCGTGCTGGAGGGCATCGGTGTCATCGGTGATGCCGTCTGCTGCAGCGCCAAAATCGCCTGCCTGTGTCATGATTTGAATTCCTTTGAGGTGCCGACGATACCCTGATCTCTGTGCAGCTTGTACTCGAAGGCGTCCACGAGAGCTATCCAGCTGGCTTCGATGATGTTTTCGCTGACACCAACGGTGCTCCAGTGCGACGTTTTGTCACGACTTTCAATCATCACGCGTACCCGTGCCGCGGTGCCTTCGGCACTGTTGATGACGCGAACTTTGTAGTCCACGAGTGACATTTCGACAATTTGGGGGTAGACGGGAGCGAGGGCTTTGCGGAGGGCGCTGTCAAGAGCGTTGACGGGGCCATCGCCTTCGCCGACGACGTGCTGCACAACGTCGGCGGTGGAGATTTTCAGCACGGCTTCGGTCATGGGTTCGCGCGACTGGTTCTCGACGTGGACGCGATAGTGATCCAGGCGAAAGGCGGGGCGATAAAGTCCGGCAAGTTTCATCACGAGCAGATCGAATGAGGCATCTGCGGCTTCGAACTGATAGCCTTCATGTTCGAGATCCTGGACGGCGTTCAGAATTCGGACCATGAGTTCATTGTCTTCGCTGATGGCGAACTTGCTGGTGCGTGAGATGATATTGGAGCGGCCGGAGAGTTCGCTGACGAGGATGCGGCGTTCGTTGCCGACCAGTTCGGGGGCGATGTGTTCGTAGCTGCGGGCGAGGCGATTCACGGCATGCACGTGCATACCCCCCTTATGGGCGAAGGCGCTCTGGCCGACAAATGGCTGTCCGGAGCGAAAGTTCATGTTGGCCAGTTCGTAGACGTAGCGGGAGAGTTCTGTGAGTCGCTGAATGCCGCCCTCTGTGAGGACGTGATGGTTCAGTTTGAGTGAAAGATTGGCGGCAGTGGAAATCAGGTCGGCATTTCCGCAGCGTTCTCCGATGCCGTTGATCGTTCCCTGCACCTGAACGGCTCCGGCCTGCACGGCGGCCAGCGAGTTGGCGACGGCGAGTTCGCAGTCGTTGTGACAATGAATGCCGATGGGGATGGACACCTGCTGCTGCAGCTGCCGGACGAAATCGGCGATCGTGGCGGGCAGAGTGCCGCCGTTGGTATCACACATGACGATCATATCGGCACCGGCGGAGGCAGCCGTGCGGAGCGTCTGCAGGGCGTAGTCGGGGTTGGCTTTCCAGCCATCGAAGCAGTGTTCTGCATCATAAATCGCTTCGCGGCCCTGTGATTTCACGTACGCAATGCTGTCGCGAATCATTGCGAGGTTTTCATCAAGGGAGACGCGGAGCACTTCGGTGACGTGGAGGTCCCACGTTTTTCCAACGATGGTGCAGACCGGTGCACCGGAGCGAATGAGTGCCTGCATGCCGATGTCTTCGGCGGCGGTGACACCTTTGCGGCGAGTCATCCCGAAGGCACAGATTCTGGCATGCTTCAGGGGCAGTTCGGCCACGCGTTGGAAGTATTCTTCATCCTTGGGATTGGAGAGTGGATAGCCCCCTTCAATGTAGTCAAATCCCAGTTCATCGAGTCGTCGCGTGATGGCGAGCTTGTCCTGCAGGGAAAAGTTGACGCCTTCCCCCTGAGAACCGTCGCGGAGCGTGGTGTCGTAAAGCTGAATCCGGGACATGACGAAGCTCGCTGTGGCAAAAAAAAAGCCCTCAGGATGACCTGAGGGCTGGATTGATTGAGCCAGGGGGTCCTCAGGCTGTGCACTTGCGGCAGCGAATGGAAATATCGCCAATGCAAATGGAGCCCGGGATGGAATGCATGAGGATCATGGCTGGAATCTAGGATGCAGACGGGTGTGAGTCAACGGAAAAGGGGATGGGCGGAGCGGTCGGGGCTGGGAATGCAGAGATTATGCCGGATTTAGGGGTGAGTGTTTTTTGCGGGTTAAGGGTGGGCGGGTGGTTCAGTGCCGGAAGTGTCGCTGTCCGGTGAAAATCATGGCGATGCCATGTTCATTGCAGGCTGCGATGACTTCGGGGTCATTTTTCGACCCCCCGGGCTGAATGGCAGCGCGGATACCGGCTTTGGCAGCGGAATCGACACCATCGCGGAACGGGAAGAAGGCATCGGAGGCCACGACGCCACCGTGACTGCGATCGCCTGACTTATAGCCGGCAATCATGCAGGAATCCAGGCGACTCATCTGTCCCGCCCCGGCCCCGAGGAGCATGCCGTTCTTTGCAAACACGATCGCGTTGGATTTGACGTGGCGACAGACGGTCCAGGCAAAGTGCAGGTCGGCCAGTTCTGTGGCGGTGGGGTGGCGTTCGGTGACGACGCGCCAGGCGGCATCGGAAATCGGCAGATCATCGCGGTCCTGAACGAGCAGTCCGCCACTGACGCGTCGGTAGTCGGGTGCACCGCGATCGGCGTTGGTGAAGTCAACCTGCATGAGTCGGACGTTGCTTTTCCATTTGGGGCGGGTGGTGAGGATTTGCAGGGCATCGGGGGAGTAGCCTGGGGCGATGACGGCTTCGATGAAGCGACCGGGTGCGCACATGCGTTCTGCGGTGTCTGCATCGACGAGTCTGTTGAATCCGATGATGGATCCGAATGCACTCACGGGGTCACCGTCGTGGGCTTTTTCGAAGGCATCGGCAAGTGTTGTGGCGACCGCGCAGCCACAGGGATTGTTGTGCTTGATGACGCAGGCGGCTGGCTGAGTGAAGTCCGCTGCAATGGCTCGCGCGGCATCCAGATCGAGGAGGTTATTCCAGGAAAGTTCGCGGCCATGGAGCTGGCGGGCGGAGGCGAGCGTTCCGGGGGCGGGCTGATTTTCGACATAGAAGGCGGCACGCTGATGCGGGTTTTCGCCGTACCTGAGTGGCTGCTGGAGACGAAAAGCCAGATTCAGGCGGGGGCCAAAGGGTGTTTGAGCGTCTTCGGGGGGCTGCGTCTGCTGATGCAGCCATGAGCTGATGGCTGCGTCGTATTCGGCGGTATGCTGGAAGGCAGTGGCGGCGAGCAGTCTGCGGAAGGCCTGGTCGGGACCACCGGCCTGCAGTTGCTGCAGGACTTCCGGATATTGTTCCGGCTGCGTCACGACGGTGACCCAGGCATGATTTTTGGCGGCGGAACGCACCATGGAGGGGCCGCCGATATCGATGTTTTCCACGGCATCAGCGAAGCTGACATCCGGTTTTGCGATGGTCTGGCGGAAGGGATAAAGATTGACCACCACCAGCTGAATGGGAATGATGCCGTGAGCTGCGATGGCAGTGGCGTCTTCGGGGAGATCGGGGCGTCCCAGAATGCCGCCGTGAACTCGGGGATGCAGGGTCTTCACGCGGCCGTCCATGATTTCAGGAAAACCGGTGTACGCAGCCACATCGATGACGGGAATGCCGGCCTGTTCCAGAAAGCGGCGTGTGCCCCCGGTGGAGAGGATTTCGAAACCCAGCTGTACAAGACCGCGGACGAAGGATTCCAGTCCGGTTTTGTCGCTGACACTGACGAGCGCTCGGCGAGGATGGGCGGAGGTCATGAAGATTCCGGGAGCAGTTGGAGACGGGGGTGAGCGGGAAGGCGTGTTTGAGGGTAACGGGGGCGGGTGCTGAATTCAAATCAGGTCCGGCGATGGGAACCAGCTCTGGAAATCAGACATCGGCTGTCAGCGGCTCTGCGAGCAGTTCGGGGCCGCCACCGCCGCGGCGGAGGACGGATTCGGCCAGCGCGATGACGGATTCTTCGATCCCGGCATCCCGCATCTGCCACAGCGTGCGATCGATGTCGTAGGGGACGCGGCGAAATTCCACTTTCCCGCGGTCGATCACGGCATAGGCCGCTCGGGGATCGCCGTCGCGCGGCTGTCCGACGCTGCCGGGATTGATGACCTGCAGGGAATCCAGACGCAGCTGCATCGGAATGTGGGTGTGTCCGACACAGACGAAATCGGCATCGACATGTTCCAGTCGTTGGCGCCAGAGGTCAGGATTGGCTTCGAGGTATTCGTCCATGGGGTCGCGGGGAGTCGCATGGACGAGGACGAAGCGGAGCCCGTCAAGTTCGATGCGGCATGTGACGGGCATGCGGGCGAGCCATGACAGGTGTTCCTCATGCAGCACGTTGTAGTGGTGTGGTCGCATGGCAGCGGACATGCGGCGAAAGGTTCCTGCCGGTCGTACGGTGACTCGTTGCGCCACCGAATGATCATGATTGCCCCTCACGAGGGCTGTGGCGTGCTGTCGAACCCATTCAACGCAGGGCACCGGATCCGTGGCGTAGTCCACGACGTCACCCAGAAACAGGCATGCGTCGAAGCGTTCGTTGATGGCAGCGAGCGCCGGCCAGTTGGCATGGATATCCGCGAGCAGCAGGATTCGCATGATGGGATGCCTGCTGTTCAGTGTTCGAGGCGGGTTTTGAATTCCTGGGGTTTGCCGGCATTGCCGATTCGAATGCTGAATGTCCGGCCATCGGGCTGGACCTGAGCCATGATCCATTCTCCGCGGCAGTCGGCTGTTGTACCGGTATTGGCAATGCGATCAGCGGGAGCCTGCAGGGCGGGATCCAGATCGACGTTGCGGTGCAGCTGATACCATGCCTGCAGAGATTTCACTTCGCGAAGTGTTTTGAGAGTGGAATCGGCACCGCCTTTTTTGGGTCCGTTGCACATGACTGCGGCGACGGGATCGATGGCCAGCACCAGTGCCGGATTGTTGCTGACGGGCAGTCCGTGGTGGGTGACCATAAACAGATCCACTCTGCCGGCCGGATTCCGCGGTGTAACCATTTTGGCTTCGGTGTTCCATGTGAGGTCTCCGCAGGTGAGATAACGGAAGGGACCAAACGTGAACAGGAGTGACATGCTGGCGGCGTTGTCACTGGGGTCGTCCGGCTGAGGCTGGTGACGATCTGCGAAGGGATTCTGCGGACCTTCGCCGACGACCACTTCGCGGCTGGCAGACAGCACGCGAACCTGCAGCGGGGTGGATCCGGATTTGAGCGGCAGAAACTGGCCGGCCTTGAGCGTCCGCGACTGATTCTGGGACGCGGAGCGATATGCGGCGATGCGGTCGATGTAGCCGGGGTCTTCCTGGAGTGCATCGGGAATGCCGCGGTCCCAGAACGTACCGATTCCGAATTTGGCAGCGAGTGCAGCGTGGTTGCCATAGTGGTCGAGGTGCCAGTGAGACACGACGGCATGGTCGATGCGACTGAGCCCTGCGACGTCCCGGGCCACATGAATGATCCGATCCAGATCGCGGCTCTGATTGTCAGGATAACCGGAATCGATGAGTACAGATTCGCCGGATGGCGTTACGATGAGATTGGCAGCGCCTCCTTCGACATCGATGAAGTACAGGTCGAGAGTTCCCGATTTCTGATCGGCGGTGGCGACCGGGATGTGCAGAAGCAGTGTGAGAAGGAGCAGCGTAAAGAATCGCGAAGACGCCATCGGAGCACCTGCCGGAAAAAACGAATCGGGGAATCGGGGAAAGCCAGTCGCAGAGCGACCAACTACGACGCATGCAGAGAAGCAGGTTACGCGGAAGGGAGCGGAGTGGCAAGTGGCGGTCATGCGTTGTCGCGACAGCCGGCTGAAGAAGCCCTGCGAACGCCACCGTCAAATTTCTGCAGAGCCTGCCGTGACAGGCTCTGCCACGACGGCGACGCTGCTGAGCGACCTGCCGGAGCACGGCCAGTTCAATCGCGGTGAGATTGCAGCGCTCGTCGGCGTGGCCCCGATCAGCTGCGAATCAGTTCAGTCCCGTGGCGATTGGTCAGTCTCCGGGGTCCGGGCGGGGGCAGTGGCAATGGCATCCAGGAGTCGTGGCCATTCAGCGACGGTGGCTTCGGCGTGGATTTCAAGACCGGCAGATCTGGCGGCGGCAGACGTGAGGGGGCTGATTGATGCGAACCGGGTCTTCAGACGACCAGGCTGAATGTCGGCAGAGAGCAGGAGTTCGGCGACGCGTCGGGCGGCTGCGGGGCTGGTGAGCGTAATCCAGTGAAGAGTTCCGGTGTGGAGTCGTTCAAGGACGTCGGGGGTGATGGCGGGCACGTCGCGATTTTCGTAGACGACAAGCTGTTCGAGCGGGATATCGGCATTTCGCAGGAGATCCGGGAGTACGTCGCGACCGCGGCTGGCGCGAGCCCAGAGCAGAGGCGCTGGGCCTGTGATGCGGGGGATGAGTTCGGCAGCGAGTGTTTCCGCGCGGAAGACAGTGGGTACAAGATCCGCGTTAAGACCAAACTCATGAAGTCTGCGTGCGGTGGCGTCACCGACACAGGCCAGCTGAATTCCGGCCAGAGCGCGGGCATCGCAACCTGCCATCTGCAAATGCCTGAAAAACTCACTGACGCCATTGCTGCTGGTCCAGATGATCCACTGGTACCGGCTCAGTCTTTCAAGGCAGTCACGAATCCGGGCGGCCTGCTGCGAATCGACAGGGGCAATTTCGATGAGTGGCATGGAGACGGCTTCGCCCCCCAGACGCACCACGAGGTCCGCAGCGTCTGTCGCCTGATCTTCCGGCCTGGTGATGCCGATGGACCGACCGAACAGGGGGAGCAGTTCGAACCAGCTGAGCTGACTTCGCTGGCGAACGCATTCCCCGAGGATCAGCAGTGAAGGTGGCCGGGGCGGCGTCTGTCGGATGAGTTGGGCAATGGTCTGCAGCTGGCCTTCGATGACCTGCTGGCTGGGCAGTGAAGCATGGCAGACAACAGCAGCCGGGGTGGACGGGGCAAGACCGCCCTGCAGCAGTCGGGAACAGACATCGGGGAGGCGGCTGAGTGCCATGTAGAAGACAAGAGTTCCGGGGAAGCGGGCGAGTGCGTTGAAGTCGAGTCGGGGTTCGTCACGGGCGGGATCTTCGTGTCCGGTCACGAAGGCGACGGCGGAGGCGATATCGCGGTGGGTGCAGGAGATTCCGGCATAGACAGCAGCAGCGGTTGCGGCCGTGATCCCGGGCACGACTTCGAAGGGAATACCGGCAGCATGGAGCGCCGCGGCTTCTTCGCTCCCGCGGCCGAACACATAGGGATCCCCGCCTTTGAGTCGCACGACCTGTTTGCCGAGTCGGGCTTCGTGAATCAGGCGTTCGTTGATGTCCGCCTGGGGCACGATGGCCTGAGTTTCGCGGCGGACGCGGGCGGTACGTTCACACTGGCCGCGGGCCAGCCTGAGCAGCAATGGGTTGACGAGCCCGTCGTAGAGCACAAGATCAGCTTCAGCCAGCAACTGGGCGCCACGGACGGTTATCAGCCCGGGATCTCCGGGACCGGCACCGACAAGCCAGACTTTGCCGGAGCTGGTCACAGCAGATCCCGCAGATGGAAGTGATGCTTGCCCAGCTTACCGCCGTAGTTGCCGGCCGAAATCAGGCGGATATGAGGTGCGGCTGTTGCGGCATGAAGGCCACGGCGCATGGCCTGCTGAACGTCGTCAAAAGTGAGCCCGTCAATGACGATTTCGTAGACAGCATTGCAGTCTGTGGGGAGCAGCGAGGGGGTGAGTCCACGGAGTGTGGGGCACCACGCTTCGTTGGTGCTGGCGCGCAGCGTGGGGTAGCGGGAGCCGACCTTGCTGCCGGAACGAACAATGCCACCGGGGAACGGGAGGGCCACGCCAGGCTGGCTGCGGGCCGCGTCGGCGGCAAGTTCTGCGGCAGCGAGGGTTGCGCGGGCATCTGTGCCACAGATGAGCAGATTGCCGCCAGCGACTGCGGAGACCGTGGCGAATTCATCTTCACAGACAAATTCCCCGTCCATCACGGGAATCCGCCAGAAGCGAGTGTTGTCGATGCGTCGGGAACTTTGCCAGCCGTCGCCGAAGAAGCGGAGCACTCCGCCGACACGAATCCGGCGATCCTTTGCACAGGCATCCGCAGGAAGGCCGCTGTAGCAGGCGGTGGTGGGGCAGGTGAGCACACATTGGCCAACGCGGTTCTGCACGGCTGCAGCCAGTGCGGAGACGGAGAACCCGAAGACCAGCACAGAGACTCCCGGACGGGCATCCGGGGTGCGGGAGGGTTCGAGGGTTTGTTCGATTGCGGCTTCGGCATCGCAGGCGATGACGCTGGTGGCGTTTCCGCAGAACACGGTCGCGGCGGTTTGAGCCCAGCGCGTGGAGTCTGCGGTGATGATGAGCCTTGCAGCACGGATGGGGAAGGCTTCCGCGAATGTATCGGCAACAGCAACGCCGTTGAGTTGAAGCAGGATGTCGGCTGTCGCGGCCATGCGCGGGAAGACGTGTGGAGTGGTTGGGGGGGGCGGCTGGTGGAGCGGTGTCAGGGTGAGAGAGGCGGGATGTTGTCGTCCCACACAAGGCTTTGCGGTTTGCTGGCCTGGAGCCATTCAGCGAGGGGCTTCAGCTGCTCGATGGGAAGCGGATCGGTGTTGCGAATGAGCCCGACGCCGACAACCTTGACGAGCGGTGCGGCATCGGCAATTGTTTTGGACGGGGTATTGCCGGAGCGATTGAGGAGCCCCTTGCGATCGGTGAGATTTGCGGCCGAAGATTCAGGTTCGGTCACATGGCGGAAGGCGAAGATGAGTGAGGCACCGCAACTGGGCCATTTAGCGTTGCCAGGATCCCGGTTGAAGGCGATGGAAGCATCGGCGGCCAGCTGGGCGATTTTCCAGGCGAGCGGATCGAACCGCATCTGGTTATCGAAGGCGCCGCGCCCGATTCCCATGGCGGCAAGGCAGCGGACTTCGATGGGGCGGGAGCGATCATCGAGTACGGAGGCGAAGGTCTTCATGACGGTTGGTTCAGGTCGACCGACTGTTCGACGTGGACGACGCACGTCGAAGAGTGCTTCGAGGAGGGTTTGCTGGTAGGCCGGCTGAGTACACTGGCGGGCGATTTCTGTGGAGATGGCGTCACAGATGCGAATTTGTTCGGTTTCGATCAGGTCGCAGTTCCGCAGAACATTGCGGAGAGCACCAGCGGCAAAGACTTTGACGGAGTCGGGCTGGTCTGCAGCTGCGAGGACGTCAATGAGGCTGGTGAGAGCTTCAGGGTGAATCTTTGCAGGGGCCCCGCCCTGGACGGCTTTGACTTCGTGAAGGAGCTTCATTACGGAGATGCCGGTGATGCGGGCATCAAGGCTGTTGGAGAGCAGCGGTTTGGCAGCAGCAAGGACGTCGGTGCAGAATTTTTTGCGGGCGGCCAGTTGGTTTGCAGGATTACCGATGTTGCTGCCGGCGCGTTGAATGTCGGATTCCAGTTCCTTCAGCAGTTGCTGAACGTTGGAGGGACTGGAGACGAAGTCGGCTTCGGTGGCCCGCAGGAGAGTGTAGTTGAGTTGGTCCTGGACGATTTTGGCATCGGCGGTAGTTGAGTAACCGTCGGCGAGGAATTTCAGATAGTCGCGGCGCTGGCGGGTGGCGGTGTCCTTGTCCGGGTGCGGGAGTGGATTGCGGAGGTCACGCAGTTCGCGGGTTTTTTTCTGTTCGTTGAGCACCTGCTGGAGGCAGTCGGCAGCGACGGGAGCAGGATTGGCAGCTGCGGGAGGATTTTGGGCTGCGGGGGGAGCGGGTGCCGGCGGTGCTGTTGTGGCTGGTGCCGGTGAAGTAGCCGCAGCATCCTGGGGGAATGCAGACGGTGTGAAGAGCAGCAATAAAATCAGGCTGGCAACCGCAGAAAGGCGGTGGCAGCGGAAGCCAGCAATTGTGATCATGCTGCGGATGTCTACAGACATAAGGCTCACCAGATCAGGGAGACGCCACGGATGCCGGGTATGGATTGTGTCCTTCTGCACAGGAAACCGCTTAGCATGACAGGTTGCGTGTTTCGAGTCCAGAAAGAGAGCGTCGGAACCGGGTAAAATCGCTGGTTTTGGCGGGGAATTAACGGTGGAACCAGCTGAATTCAACAGGTAACGCCGGGGATTTGGCGATTTTTTTCCAGTTGGGGAGCTGAAGTTACCCCGGGGACGACGAACAGCAGTCGGCTCTCGCCCCGTTTCCAGTGAAATGCTCCATCAGGTCCCAGCCATTGGGGAAGTGGAGAGGCGAGCGAGCAGACTCTGTTTCCCCGTAGGCTGCGAACCCTGCCGGCAGGATGCCAGTGCCGCACCAGGCGAAGGGACAGTCGCCATGGCTGTGAGTTCGAGTGCGAAGAAACGTGGGATGATCGGGGCAGATCAGGAGTCGGTAATCGCCCTGGGATTTGAGCCATGTGTGCAGGGGGCCGACGATCCTGCTGTCGATTTCTTCGAGAGCATGGACTTTTTCGCGAACACTGCCTTCGTGGGAGGCTTCGTCGGTCGCTTCGACGTGAACAACGATGAAATCAACGTCCGGGCGCGACAGGGTCTCGATGGCGTAGCGGCCCTTTGCTGCATAATCGGTATCCAGATATCCAGTGGCGCCTGGGACTTCGATGATCTGCCAGCCGAGGAGTCTGCCGATGCCGCGAAGCAGGTCGACAGCGGTGATGACAGCGCCGCGGAGCCCGAAACGCTCAACGAATGGCACCAGACTGGGGCGGCTGCCCTGGCCCCAGAGCCAGATTTGAGTGGCCGGAAGCAGTCCTGCGGCAAGTCGTTCAAGATTAGCGGGAGCCGAGGCGAACAGTTCGCGACTGCGGTCCATGAGCTGTCTGAGAAGTTCGCTGCCGGGGCCGGTCGGGAGATGGGGAGCGACAGGCTGGTCGGTAATGTCGTGGGGCGGTGTGCTGCTGGTGTCGGAAGTGAAGGGGGCGGGGTTGCCGCGGGCGCGATGAATCAGCAGATTGCGATAGCTGACTGAGGGATAGAACTTCCAATGCACGTCGCCGCATTGATCATGCTGAAGAATTTCCAGCAGTTGCCGGGCAGCTGTGCTGGGGTACTGGCCCGCGGTGAAGCTGACCATGCGGTCGTTGGCGACATGCACCAGATTGCAGCGGACGGCCCAGTCGCCCTGCTGCAGTTCGATGCCCTGGGCTGCGGCTTCGAGCGGGGCGCGCCCGGAATGGAATCGCAGGGGGCTGTAACCGAAGAGGCTCATCGTTCCCACATCGCTGCCGGACGGCAGCGCTACAGGGACATTGTTGGTGCGTCCGACCTGTCCAAGTCGCGCGACTTCATCCATGTGGGGGATGTGGGCGGCTTCGAGTGGTGAGCGGTCGCCGAGTTCGGCCTGTGGCTCATCGGCAGCGCCATCGGGGATCACGAGGGCGAATTTCATATCAGCCACGTTCCTTCATTTTTTGTTCGGCGAGGGCTTTGATGCCGCGGAGATCCAGTTTGCCGGTGCCCAGCAGCGGGATCTGATCAATCTCGACAAAGCCTTCGGCAGAGGGAATGAAGAGGTTGGGCAACCCTGCGGCCTGCAGACGATCAGTGATTTCGCGGACGGTCTTCCGCATCGGCTTGTGGAGCACCACCAGACGCTCGCCCTTCCGCGGGTCGGCCACGGATGTCACCGCACACTGAATGCCACCGTCTTCGCCGGCGTCCTCTTCCAGCACTTTCGCAATTTCCTGTTCGACGAGGATATGCGGGACCATCTCGCCACCGATCTTGGAAAAACGACTCATCCGCCCGGTGATGCGAATGAACCCGTCTTCGTCGATCACTGCCATGTCACCGCTGTTGTACCAGCCGTCGCTGATGAGCTCGGCCGTTTTAGCCGGCTGGTTCAGATATCCGAGCATGATATTGGGGCCCTTAATCTTCAGCAGGCCTTCCTGATTCACGCCCAGCTTCGCACCCGAGTCGGGGTTGAAGACGGCCGCGGCCACTCCGGGAATCGCACGTCCCACCGTCCCATGCCGCACTCCCGAAGCCGGATCGGTGTCCCTGTCCATACGGGATGGGGGAACGTTGAAGGAGGCAACCGGGGACATCTCGGTCGTCCCGTAACCTTCGATGGGTTCAAAACCGAATTTTTCCCGGTACGCATCCCGCAGATCGTCAGGCATCTTTTCAGCCCCGACAATCACGAGATTCATGGTTTTCATTTCTTCTACTGTGCAGCGTTTGAGGTAATTGCGGAGGAAGGTAGGGGTGGCCGCGATGATCGTGCAACTGTGTTTCTGCGTCAGCGTGCCGACGGTGCGGGCATCGAGCGGATTAAAGTGGTAGACCCCGGCAGGCTCGGTGCACAGCGGGAGCCACATGGTCACCGTATAGCCGAAGGAATGGAAAAACGGGAGCACGCCCAGGAGCACATCTTCGGTGCGCAGACGCAGCAGCTGATTGACAGCGTCGAGATTCGAGGCGATGTTGTTTTGTGACAGCATCACGCCCTTGGGTTCCCCCGTCGACCCGGACGTAAAGATGATCGTCAGCAGGTCATCGGCGCGGACGCGATTCAGACCGAGAATACGAGCCAGCAGCCGCAGCGGTGTGAGTGCTCCCTGAACAAACGCCACGGCCCTGTCCGTGCCACTGATCTGCTGCTTCAGGTCCTCAAGGAACACCAGCTCTGCATTCAGCTGAACAGGCTTCTTTTCAATAAACGCGCGACTGGTGATCACCTGGCGAATACCAGCCTCGCGAATGCAGTAATTCAGGAGTTCATCGCTGAGGGTGTAATTCAGATTGACCGCCACACGCCCGGCAAGTGCCAGTGAGGTATTGGCAAGCACGCCACCAACCGACGGAGGAACCAGGACACCAACATGCGGCGTGGCGGGTGTGAGCACCCGCTGGGACAACAGCCGTCGGAAGGCGAGGGCAGCCATGAGCAGTCTGCCGCCGGTCAGGCTGGCACCGGAAGAATCGGCGACTTTGGGACGCTTCCATGCCAGTCGACACTGACGAATCAGACGGAGTGCCGGAATCATGCTGCGGTCCTTTCGAAGGAGCAGAGACTGAGCGTGCAGTTCAAGGACCGCATTGCGAACATGGTCCACATCCTGCGCGCCAACGATGGGACTGCCGAAGGAAATCGATACAGGATAAGGCCAGTGACGCGGTTTCTTCCAGAGAAAACGGCCACCTTCGTAACTGAAAATGCTGCCCCAGAGTTCATCAAGGCAGACGGGGATGATCGGAGCCGGAGCATCCCGGAGGATCCGCAGCAGTCCTCGTTCAAACTTCATCAGCTGCCCGGTTCGCGTGATCGCACCCTCAGCAAAGATGCACACCAGCTCACCATTCTGCAGTGCTGTCGCAGCTGTTGACAGGGATCGGATGAGCGCCCGTGGGCCGTCACCACTGCGAATCGGAATGATCCCAAACAGCTTTGCCAGACCCCCGACCACACGTCCCTGCACGTAGTCCGCATAAGCGATCATGCGAATCGGACGGGAACTGGCGAGCAGAATCAGCACACCGTCAATCCACGACACGTGATTTGCCACCAGCAGCCCTGGGCCGTGCTCGGGAATGTTCTCAATCCCATACGTGCGAACACGGTACACGAAGCGGCTGAGCAGCCACACGAAAAAGCGAATCGTGGCCTGTGGCAGGATGCAGACCGCGTAGATCACAATCGGAATGATCATCAGACCGGAAACCAGAAAGATCTGGGATCCGCTGAGCTGCAGAGGACCACGCATCAGCCAGAACAGGCCCGAAACCAGCAGCATGCCGATGGCCGTGAGCTGCTGACAGGCCGCCAGCACTGCCCCCAGCTGCTGGTGCGGCACTCGCTCCTGAAGCCACGCCTGCAGCGGCACGTTGAAAAGACCTCCGCCCAGACCAATAAACACCAGCAGCAATCCTGTACCCGCAGGTGAATCACTGGAATAAAACAGCAGAATACAGGCCAGCCCCATCAACAGTGCACCGAAGGGCACCATCCCCAGTTCCACACGACCGCTGGACCACCATCCGGCGAGCAGACTTCCCGCGCCCACCCCAAGCACCAGCAACGCCATGAACGGACTGGGGTTGGCCTTCGCCAGATTATCCGCCAGCTCCCGTCGAACAAAGATGTCGATGGTCAGCTGGGCCATCGCGGCAAGGCCCCAGAAAAAAATGACCCCGAGAGTTACTCGCAGCACAGCACGATCCCTCAGGATCATCCGAATGTCACGCCACGAATCCGAAACCACATTCCACTGAAACCGCAAGGCAGGACTGGCCGCTCGCACCTGCTGCGTGACCCACGCTCCCAAGACTCCCAATCCCGCGGTCCCAATCATCGCCACCGCTGAAAGCTGCAGACCCAGTCGCTGATTCCGGAGCGTGATGTCCGCCAGGGCATAACCGGCTACAGTCCCCACAATCGCCCCCACCAGAGTGGCCAGACCCGACCAGCCGTTGGCAGCAGAAAGATCCGTTTTCCGCACAATCTCAGGGATAATTCCCAGCTTCGCTGTGCCAATGAGCGTGGCCTGAGCACCAATCAGGAAGAGCACCAGAAACATCAGCGGGATACTGCCTGCGCCAATCGCCACAATGCCCAGGGCCACCAGCAGAATCTCTGCCAGCTTGAGCCAGATAATTGACGCTCGCTTGCTGAAGCGGTCAGACATCCAGCCAGCCCACGGAGCAAACACCACAAATGGCAGCATGAATGCGCCCAGCCCGACAGAGCTGACAATGGATTCCGCTGTCTCCTCAGACCAGCCAAACTGGCGCACACTTTGAGCCCGCGCGATCGGCACCGCCAGCCAGCGAAACAAACTGTCGTTGACGGCTGTCAGGAGCGTCATCAGCAGGTAGCCGCTGAAGGATACCGTTGATAATCGCCGAGGCGCGAAAGTGTTGTCAGGCTCGTTCACGTGGCGTTGTGTCCGGAAACCAGAGTGAGTGCAGACGGCCGACACCCCTCGATGCGGGCAGCCCCGGCTCTGCAGCTTATCGGCTTTTCCGAGATTCTCATATCCCGCCAGATCCATCCGGCCATGGAAAACCCCGATTCTTCATCCACCCAGGTTCGATGCTGCCAAACCTGCGGGCCGGCCGACCGCGTGCTTTTTCAAACTTCGGCAGATTCTGCCGCAGATGTGGCAACCGATGGCCCGTGGCCGATGTCGATCGACCGGTCAGGCTTTGGTGCGTTCCTGATGCGGTTCTGGCCGCGCGGGCACGCACCGGTACCGGGGGATTGACATCCACTGCACGCCTTGTCATTGCGAGGCTGATCAAAAGTGCGAAATCTGTGCCCTTCACACCGTTTCGCCATCCCAGTGCGCCCCCTGGTTTGCTCCTGCTGCCGCGCTGGCCTCGCTGCGTCAGCCGTTGCCAGGACTGCTGGTCTCACGCAAAGGCGCCAAGACGCAAAGGTTGAGGTTTGATATGGACGTGAAATTCCAATGTGCCTTCCTTTGCGACTTTGCGCGAGGCAATACCGCTGCCCGAGTACCCAAAGGATTCCGGGACAGAGAAACCGTGTGAGAACGGGTGTTGTCCTGCTGTGCACTCAGGGCAATCCGGCATCCAGAGCCTGCGAAACAGCGCGATGCAGCTGCGGATCAATCAGATCCGCACACGCCTTGCCACTCAGTCCCGTATCCGTGTTGAACAGCACCGCCCATGCTCGATTGTCCCAGCGCCGTACCAGCAGTGCTGAAGTGCCACTAAGGCGCCCCGTGTGCCAGAAATTCATCCCGCTGCCGACACTGCTGCGCCGCACCTGCCAGCCGGCGCCGTACCACGCATCCCGGGAATCCGGGTCCGGGAGCAGTTCCGGTGAGAGGCCAGCCACCGTCTTCTGCTCGGCCGGGGTCATTGCCACTTTCATAAACCGCAGCAGGTCCCCGGAGGTTGACAGCCAGCCACCATGTGCGTCCATCAGTTCAAGGTCCCACTGTCCGTATGGCTTTTCGACCAGTTCGGGGTCTTTGCGAGTTTCGCCGAGGGCTGAGTCAAAGACGAGCGGGATTCTTTCCCGGCTGCGGGTGAGGTAACGCACTTCGTCCGGGAACTGGTCGGCAAGCTGAGTTTTTCCGAGGCGCGTGGCACTCATGCCGCAGGGCTTGAGCACCAGTTCGCCCATACATTCCGCATAGGATTGTTTTGTGACCGCCTCGAGGACGCGTCCGAGCAGACAATAGCCCACGTTGCTGTAACTCACACGTTCGCCGGGTGCAAAATCGAGTGGTTGTGTGAGCTGGTAGCGGATCACGTCTTCAATCTGCAGCCGGCGACGGACCCCCAGAGCAGCGGTGATACGGATGATCTCGAACATGGTGTCCCGTGACTGTTCGCGATCAAAGCCGCCGGTATGCTGAAGCAGATGTCGCAGACGAATCTCCGACCAGCGTGCGTCGACAGCCACCGCCGCTTCAAGGTCCCAGCCAGTCGGATGACGCTCCAGCCAGCTGAACAGAGTGTCATCAAGTGACAGACGTCCTTCCCGCGCGAGTGAAAGCACCGCGGCGGCAGTCAGCGGTTTGGAAACGCTGGCGATTCGCATCGCGGCATCGGGCGTCATCGATCGACCCTTGTCGGGATCTGCCCAGCCGAAGCCGCGTTCGAACACCAGCTGACCATGATCGAGCACTGCCAGCGTTGCGCCGGGGATTTGTTCCTTCTCCAGCAGCTCCTGCATCAGTGTGTTCAGGGGTTCCAGCGAAGCGCCCAGCTCACCGGAAACCGGCAGGGGGCCTTCAGGCAGCTGGAGCCGATTGGTCGCAGGCTTTCGCTGCACCCAGACACCGAGCCAGCGACGCTGGCGCCCGCTCAGGAGGCCCTGTTCGATCGTCAGCTCGTACGCGTCCTTCTCGTACTGCTTCTGTTTGTCACGGAAGTCTGCCGTGGACAGGTTGATGTGGACCATCCAGGGCGCGGAGTCTTCGTTCTTCACGGCCTGAATGTCGAACACCTGAACGCCGCGCTGCAGGCGTGTCTTGAGCTGGCTGACGATGAGTCCCGCGGGTGCCAACTGCTGCAGAAACGCCTCGGCCTGGGCAGCCGATGCAGATGTCAGGGACTTCTGGGCAGCGGCGGCGACGTCCTGACGGGCGACGACTGTTCGCGCAGAGACGGGAAGTGACAGGGCCGTCAGCAGAGCAGGGATCAGCAGGGAGCGGATGAAAGCAGACATCGCAGGCCCCCTGGAGACCGGGCAAACGGTCAACCGATGCGTTCGAGCACTTTATCGATGAGGTTGTACTGGCGAGCTTCTTCGGCCGACATGAAGTTATCGCGGTCGGTGTCTTCTTCGATTTTTGTGAGCGTCTGGCCGGTGTGTTTGAGAAGAATCTCGTTCATGCGCTGTTTAATGCGGAGCACTTCCATGGCATGAATTTCAAGTTCGGTGGCGGTCCCTTCCATGCCGGCGAGCGGCTGATGAATCATGATGCGGGCGTTTGGGAGAGCGTGCCGTTTACCAGGAGCGCCTGCGGTGAGCAGCACGGCGCCCATGCTGGCGGCCTGACCGATGCAGTAGGTTGCGACATCGCAGCTGATGTACTGCATGGTGTCGTAGATGGCCATACCAGCGGTGATTGATCCGCCAGGGCTGTTGATGTAGAAGTGAATATCAGCTTTGGGGTCGTCGAACTGAAGGAAGAGGAGTTGTGCGACGATGCTGTTGGCAGCGTCGTCGTTGACCTGGCTGCCCAGGATGACGATGCGATCCTTCAGCAGTCGGCTGTAGATGTCCATCGCCCGCTCGTCGCGGCCGTTCTTTTCAATGACGTAAGGAACAAGAACCGTCATGGGAGTGATCCGAGGAACGAAGTGGGGAACGAGGAACGAAGGGGCGGGAACTATTTTTTCTTGATGGGGCGTTCGAGGATTTCGTCGACCAGTCCGTAGGTTTTGGCTTCTTCGGAGGTGAGATAGTGATCGCGCTGGGTGTCTTTCGCGATGCGTTCGATGGGTTGTTTGGTGTGGTGCGCGAGGATTTCGTTGAGCAGTTGCCGGGCAGCGAGAATATCCTTTGCCTGAATTTCGATGTCGGAGACCTGACCGCCGACCTGGCCGTAGGGCTGGTGGATCATCATTTTGGAATGCTTCAGGGCAAATCGCTTTCCGGCGGCACCGCCGGCGACAAGGATTGCTCCGCCACTGGCCGACAGTCCCACGCAGTATGTAGCGACATCACATTCGATGAACTGCATGATGTCGTAGATGGCGAGAGTTGCGGTGACGGAACCACCAGGAGAGTTGATGTAGAGATGAATATCCTGGTGCCGATTTTCGGACTGCAGAAAGAGCATTTTCATGATGATCAGATTGGCGCTGCCGTCGTGAATGGGACCATCGAGGAAGATGATGCGATTATCAAGCAGCAGATCGCCGACCGTCATTTGTCGCTGAGCGGAATATTCGCGAGCGGCCATGGGGACGTAGTCGAGTCGCGGATCCTTCATTTCCTGATTTCCTGTGAAACAACTGACCGGCCAAAAAAAACAGGCGCTGCGTAATCGTACGCGCGCCTGCGGAAACTGGAAAGGCGGGATTACGGGGAATCTTCGCCAGATTCTTCGTCATCGACGAGTGAGCTTTTCATGTTGCCGCAGATGGCAAAGCGAATGGAACTTTGGTCTTCGCGACGAATGGGTTCGTGGGGCACATCTGTGAACTGGACCTTGCTGAGGATCAGATCGATGGCTTTGCGTTCGCGGAGTTGTGCTTCGAGGTTTTCGAGCATGCCGCTTTTGGCGAGCCGGGCGCGGATGCGTCGAACGGGTTCGCCCTGTTGGCGAGCCATGGTGTAGAGTTCGTTTTCGAGTTCTTCGCGAGTGGCTTCGAGATTGTTTTCGGTGGCGATGCGATCAAGGATGAAGTGCTGTTTCAGGGCGGCGCGCGTATTCTCTACGGCGTTCTGCTGGATCTGTGTTTTTCGTGCGAGGATCTGATCGCGGGTAAAGCCTGCCTGAGTCATCTCCAGGACTTCACGTCGGGTGGCATTTTCGGTCTGTTGACGGACCAGATTTTCAGGGAGTTCCCAAGAGGCAGTGGCTGACATCTGTTCCAGCAGTTGTTCGCGGGTGCTTTGTCGCTGAGCGAAGGTCAGTTGGCGGCTGACGGCTTCGACGATGCCGTTGCGGAGATCGGCTTCGGAGGAATAGTCGAACATGCTGAGGAATTCGTTGGTGAGTTCCGGGAGCACGTATCGCTGGACTTCGCTGACGGCGAAGTGCACGGACACGGATTCACCCCGCATTTCAATCACCGGCGAATCACCGGAAATTGTGACCGTGGCTTCGCGAGAATCCCCGATGGTGACGCCCTGCATCAGATCACTGAAGCCTTCGAGCACGGCATCGGGGAAGTTCAGGGTTGGCATGAGCCGCACGGATTCGCCCTCGATGTCGCGGATCACGTCGCCGTTCCACCTGAAGGTCATGTTGCAGATCACGAAGTCGCCCGGCGCGGCCGGTGCATCGCTGGTGACACGGGACGCCTGAGCTGACATGAAGTTGCTGGTGAAGGCTTCAATATCTTCGGCGGTCGGTTCGCCACTGGGACGCGTGATCGTGAACGTGGAGAAATCCGGGATCTCGAACGTCGGCCGCACTTCCACGTCAAACTCGTAGCTGAAATCACCGTCTTCAGGGACTTCGATGCTGTCAAAACTGAGTCGCGGTTCACCCAGCGGTTCGATGTTGTGATCGCGAGTGATCTGCTCGAGGCTGCTGACGAGCAGGCGCTGCTTGACGTCGGCTTCCAGTTCCTTACGGAATTTCTTTCGCAGAAGTGCAGCAGGAACCTTGCCCGGCCGGAATCCAGGAACCTGCGCCTTTGTATTGAGCTCCCCAACTGCGTCGTCGCGAGTGACTTTCACATCCGCGGCAGAGACAGTTACGAAAACGTGACGACGACAGGCTCCTCTGTCCTCAATCTTCACTGTCAGCGTCATCGATCCAGCGGGTGGCGCTGCCACTTCGACCTGATCAACATCAGTGCTCATTCTGCAAACCTTCTTGATGCCATTGCCGTCAATTCGCCCGACCACCCCGAAAACTGCCCGACAGCACACCGGCCGCCGGAACCCCCGGGAGAGGCGGACCGACACAAATCCAGAAAGAAACTGGAGAGGAAACAACCGCGTTCGCCGCGAGTTGAGCGACCAGAGAGCCTGACATGTGCTGGCCACGGGGTGAAACCAACCCCGAATGAGGCTGATCGGACCAGCTCAATGAAATCACTGTCCCGCACGCCGGATTCCGCAAAACCAACCCCGCAAACCTACGCACCGCCAATAAAAAAGAGCGGGTGAAGGGACTCGAACCCTCGACAACCACGTTGGCAACGTGGTGCTCTACCAACTGAGCTACACCCGCAGAGAGTTTCCCCGTAGGAAACCGATTCAGATTTTAGCACTGTCCTGACCGCTTTGGCAAGTGGCGGGAGAGGGCGAATTATGCGGCTTTTCGGCTTCTCGTCAACACTCTCTGAAAAAATTGCCTGCGGAATTCCTGGGTTTCCCGTTCCAGACGCATGATTTCCCAGCGGATTTCGCCAGATTCCACGATTTCTTCTGCTGCTTCCCTCTCCATTTCCGCGTACAGTTCGCCTCTGCGTTTGCCACCCATTCTGCCTCCGCGTCCGCTCGCGGTCGCCGGGCGTATCTGTGAGGAATGCATGACAGAACATGAAGAAGTGCGGTGTCCGGGCGATTTCATCGAACTTGACAAGTTCCTGAAGCTTGCTGCGATTGCTTCCACCGGAGGTGAGGCCAAGCAACTTATCAAATCCGGGCTGATATCCGTCAACGGACAGTCCGAAACTCGCCGTGGCCGAAAACTGCGAGCAGGCGACGTCGTCGAATACGCGGGCGAGCGATACGAGATCGAGAAGGATCACAACCCCGACTCCGATCTGAATTTCTGAGTGATCGACCTTTGTGCGATTCAGGGGCACATTATATCAATTACACTTCTGTAAAACATCATGGCAACTCCCCCGGAAGACCGCCCGGACACCGATTTCCAGCTGCTGGGGCTCCCCACCGTCAGCGAGGATGACGCGTTGCGGGCCCAGGCGCCCTTCGACCTGCTCGCGTCTCAGTTTGTCGACGAACTGCGTCAGGGTGGCCGGCCCTCCGTCGAACGCTACGCCCGGCGTTTCCCCCCTCATGCTGCGAGAATCCGCGACGTCTTTCCCGTTCTCGAGCTGCTCGAACATGCTCGTCTCGAACGCGAATCCCGAGCTCTTCGCAGAAACATGCCCGGTGCCTTCCCGTTCACTCGTCTTGGCCAATGCGAACTGCTCCACGAAATCGGTCGTGGCGGAATGGGTGTGGTCTTTCGCGCGCGGGATCTCGCTTCGGGCCATCTTGTCGCCCTGAAAGTCCTCCCCTGGCCCGTCACACTGGCTGCGTCGTGGGTGAGTCGATTTGAGCAGGAGGCCAGTCTGGCGCGACAGCTCCAGCATCCCAACATCATCCCGGTCTTCCGCTGGGGACAGGACAACGGTTACTGCTTTTTCGTCATGCAGCTCATTCCCGGCATCGGCCTCGATACCGTCATCGAAGCCCTCGGCCGGTCACCCGCCGCGACTTCGCTGGAGCAACTGATCCCTGCGACGGGTATCCAGCCATCAGCCCCGACTGCTCCGCCACTGATGCTCACTTCCACTTCCTGCATGGAATTCGCTCGCATCGCAATCCAGGCCGCTCAGGCTCTTCGGGCTGCACATGCTGCAGGCATCTGCCACAACGACATCAAGCCCGCCAATCTGCTGCTGGATGTGGCGGGCCATGTCTGGGTGGCAGACTTTGGTCTGTCCCAGCAACTCCAGCCGGGCGCCGTGTCCCCCGTGACTGCTCCGGCTGCACCGCCCAATTCCAAACACTCATCCATCGCCACTGCACGTACCGCCTCCTCACCCGGGGCTGCGTTTCGGGGCGGAGGAACGCTTCGTTATATGGCCCCCGAACGCTTCAGCGGAACGCAGTCACCGGCCGCCGACGTGTATGCCCTGGGCGCGACGCTTTACGAACTGTCCCTGCAGTGCGCTCCGTTCAGCGATGAGGATCCACGTGCGCTCCGCAGTCAGATCCTCACCCAGCCACCACTCCCGCCCCGAGATCTCTGCCGCGAGTTTCCTCGGGGGCTGGAAACCATTATTCTCAACTGCCTTCAGAAGAATCCACAGGATCGCTACCCCACCGCCGAATCGCTCCTTCAGGATCTGCTCCGCTTCACTCACGGACACCACATCCGCAGTACTCGCCGCAGCCGCCTGACTGGTCTGCTGCGCTGGTCCGGACTGTCCTCCGGCCTGCCATAACTTTCCATGCTGACTCCCATACACCTGCCTGACAACAATCGCAGCGATGCTGGAACGATCCGCATCGTCAACGCGCGCACGCACAACCTGCAGAATATCTCAGTTGACATTCCCGCGGGCCGACTGGTGGTGGTGTGTGGTGTGAGCGGTTCCGGGAAGAGTTCTCTGGCCTTCGACACTCTCTTCTCCGAAAGTCAGCGGCGATACCTCGAATGCATCTCCGTCAGAACTCGCAGCCTGCTGCATCAGCTGCCGCGAGCTGCTGTGGACGAGATCACCGGGCTCGCCCCGGCCGTCTGCGTGGATCAGAAAGTTTCCAGCGTCCCGCAAAGAAGCACACTGGCAACCGTCACCGAGATTTACGACTACCTGCGACTGCTCTACGCCCGCGCCGGCACTGCGCACTGCACACGCTGTCTCAAACCAGTCCGGCAGCAGTCGGTGGATCAGATCCTGCAGCGCGTACTCCAGTTGCCCGAACGCACTCGCCTGATGGTGCTCTCACCAATGGTCCGCGGTCGCCGCGGTGGCCACCAGGAAGTGCTCGATCGCATCGTTCGCAACGGCTTCGTGCGTGCTCGCATTGACGGCATGATGATCGACGTTGCCGACTTCCAACCGCTCCTCCCCACCGCCGAACATCACATCGAAGCCATCGTGGATCGGATTGTCGTGCGCGACGGTGTGGCTCCACGGCTTCGCGAATCCCTGAAAC
Organism: Planctomycetota bacterium; assembly: GCA_046074585.1. Taxonomy (GTDB): domain Bacteria; phylum Planctomycetota; class Planctomycetia; order Planctomycetales; family Planctomycetaceae; genus SXXK01. The sequence goes on from JBJTOM010000013.1 coordinate 28,434, forward strand.
TGGCCTGCCGTGAAAGCGACGGCACATGCATTGTCTGTCATGAAGCAGACGGCGTCTGGCACGAAACTCTGTTCAGCACTCGCTATGCCTGTGCGGACTGTGATCTGAGCTTTCCCACGCCGGATCCGGGGACGCTGAGTTTTCATTCGCCACGGGGAGCCTGCGCAGGCTGCGGGGGACTCGGCATTCGTGGTGCCGCAGTTTCCCGGTATGCCGATTCCGCAGACGCCGGGAACATCGTCTTTCGTCGCCGGCCCTGCGAAGACTGCAACGGCAGCCGGCTCCAGCCATTCCCTCGAAACATCCGCTTCTTCGGAGTCACACTGCCCGAATTCACTCAGCTGGACGTGACGGCTGCGACGGACCTGTGCCGGCAGTGGGCGTCGCTGTTTCAACAGACAGGTCAGCTGCAGCACGAAGCCACGCTCGTCGCCGCCCGCACACTCCCGGACCTGCTCGATCGCCTCCAGTGCCTTATTGATGTCGGCATCGGATACCTCACGCTCGATCGGCCTGCTGCCACCCTCTCCGGCGGTGAATACCAGCGCGCCAGACTCGCCGCAGCCCTCGCCACCAAACTCCACGGAGCCCACTATGTCCTCGACGAACCCACTGCCGGACTGCATCCCCGCGATACCGCACGCCTGCTCACCGCCCTGCGAAAACTGCGGGATGCCGGAGGAACCGTGATCGTCGTCGAACATGATCCGCAGGTCATCGAAGCCGCCGACTGGGTGCTTGATCTCGGCCCCGGCGCGGGCGCCGATGGCGGACAACTGCTCTTTGCCGGCCCCCCCGCCGGACTCTGCGAACATCCCGGCTCACCCACCGGCCAGCTCCTTCGCGAACGACGCGAACACCGACTCGCTGCCGAGGCAGCAGCCTCTGTCGCACGGGCGAACGCCGCTGCCGCCAACCCCACGCATGAGCTCGAGGCACCTGCGGAGACTCCCAAAGCCAGCCGCACCAGTCGCAGCCGCAGGACACCAGCTGCCAGGATCGACGCCGACGGCTGGCTTCGCATCTGCGGTGCCCGTCTGCACAACCTGAAGCACATCAGCTGCGAAATTCCCCTGCGAAAGCTCACCGGGATTTCCGGTGTGAGCGGTTCGGGGAAGAGTTCTCTGATTCGTGGAACACTCGTGCCGTGGCTGCAGACCGTGCTCGCCGGAAGAGACTCAGCACAGGCGGCCGCTGATTGTGACTGCGACAGCATCAGCGGTGCGGAGAGCATCACGCGACTGGTGTGTCTTGACCAGGCCCCGCCGGGACGCTCCGGACGCTCCTGCATCGCCACCCTCACGCCGCTCTGGGATGACATTCGCCGGCTGCTTGCCAAAACACGCGAAGCCCGAGCGCGCGGCTGGGGGGCACAGTTCTTCAGTTTCAATGCCGGTGGCGGGCGCTGCAGTGCCTGTCGCGGAACAGGCGTTCGCGCAGTGCGGATGCCGTTCCTGGCAAATGCCGAGATTCTCTGCAGTGCCTGCGGTGGAACCCGGTTCAGCCGCGCGGCCCGCAGCATCCGTTTCCGAGGAAAATCCGCCGACGAACTGCTCCGCATGCGCGTCGATGAAGCCCGCGATTTCCTCGCCGAATTCGCTCGCCTGAAGTCAATCCTCGATGTCTGCTGCAGCGTGGGACTGGGCTACCTGCAGCTGGGCCAAAGCACCAGCACATTTTCAGGCGGAGAAAATCAGCGGGCGAGGATCGCCGCCGAACTGGCTCTGCCGTCATCTGAACACACACTTTATGTGCTCGACGAACCCACCAGTGGTCTGCATGCAGCCGATGTCCAGCGACTCATCAGCCACCTCCGCAGCCTCGTACAACTCCAGCACTCCGTGATCGTGCTCGAACATCACCCCGATGTGCTCACCGCCTGCGACTGGATCCTGGAACTCGGCCCTGACGCCGCCGCCAGCGGCGGTCAGATTATCTTTGCCGGGGCTGGCGGAAGGAAAAGCGGCTGAGCCGTGCAGTGGATTCCAGCAGTAGCCGCATGGCGCCAGCCCAATGGCCTTGACTTTCCCGCACAAGGCCCATCTGACTCCCCTCTCCCCTCCCACGGGATAGGGGTTGGGGGTGAAGGGTAAAACGCCCCGACCCGCACGCAATCCACCACCAATTCCAAAACCTGTGGGCATCCTGTTTCCCGTGCTGTCAGCTCCGGTTGCGGGGGCGTGTGGTCGTACTTGACACCTCACCCCCGACCTGGGATGACGAAACAGTGTTAAGAACACCGGAAGTCGTCTGTCGGACTCCGCCCCGCGTGACAGGGCGTGCAGTGGATGTCAATCCCCCGGTAACGCTCCTGAGCCGCCGGACGGCAGTCCGCGGGCAACAGCACTGCCACGGCCTTCGTGGGACCACCAGCGGACTGGGGACACAACAAAAAGGCCCCAGGAACGCACCCCTGTTTCGTGACGCGGGCCATCCGTCTCGTGAGTCCCCTGCGTCCCATGTGCCCATCACAAAACCCGCGCAAAACACAACCCCCGAGCCGCGCCCGTGAGGAAGCGGGCGACCCCGGCACAGGCTGCGTTTCGAAGTGGGAAGTGGGAAGTGGCGAGGACAGGAGGGTGAGAGAGGAGAAAGTGGAGAGGAGACCGCAGGAGCATGAACAACGTCGAGAGTCTCCTCTCTCCTTTGTCCATTCTCCTGCTCTGTTTCTTGACGGCAGGTGCCGTCAAAAAATGGATGTCAATCCCCCGGTAACGGTGCGTGCCCGCGCGGCCAATACCGCATCAGGAACGCATCAGGGCCGCACTGGCCGATTGACATCGGCCGCACGCCACACAGCGTTTTTGTGGCTCGATCCGGGCGCAGGATGTCAACTGGCAGACGGAAATGAAATATCCCAGTGTGCCCGTGTTCGCGCCGTTTCGTCATACCGGGTCGGGGGAGAGGGGAGCCAGATACGCCGTTTGTCTGAAAGTCAAGGCCCTTGGGCGGCTGGCGGGCTGCGGACATTCATTCAGATTTTTCGAATGGCGATGCGGGCGTCGCAGTCGCCGAGGGAGACGGTGCGGGCCTCAGCGAGAGCTGAGGATTCGATGGAGTCAGCGAGGGTTTCGGTGCGGATGTAGTCCCCCCATTCACCGATCATTTCGGCGACGGTGGCGTGTTCGCTGAAGCAGGTGATGGCGATGCGATCCTGGATATTGAGTCCGGCATCCTTACGGAGTTGCTGGATCTGGCGGACGAAATCTCGGGACATGCCTTCGCGGACCAGCTGAGGCGTGAGTACGGTGCTGATGGCGACCTGGATACCAGCGTCATCTGCGGACATCCACGCGGCGGCCTGCTGGGTGGAGACGAGCACATCTTCAGGGGTGAGGTGCACGGGTTGGCCATCGAGTTCGATGTCTACGCTGCTGCCGCGGCGGAGTGGTGCGAGGACAGCATCACCCAGTTCGGGGATGCGCGTGCGGAGGGCATTCAGCAATTTGCCGTAGCGCGGGCCGAGCGTTTTGAGATTGGGTTTGTAGGAATAGGAGACGAGGTCATCGAGGTTTTGCTGACGGATGACCGCGTGGATATTGAGTTCTTCGCGGATCACGTCGGCGAGGGATTCGACGGCAGCGGCGGTTTCCGGGGTGTTGCAGGCGAATCGCAGCTCGGAGAGTGGCTGGCGAACGCGGAGGGTGGCGTCTTCCCGGAGTTTGTGACCTAGACGCACAACGGCCTGGGCGGCGGCCATGCGGCGGTTGAGCTGATCGTCCAGCAGTTGGGAGTTGGGTGTGGGCCAGTCGCAGAGGTGGACGGATTCCGGCAGATTTGCGACGCCGGGGTTTGTGGCGACGGTGTCGGGGCTGGTGAGATCACGTCCGAGGACAAGGTTCTGGTACATGCGTTCGGTGAGGAACGGGATGCAGGGGGCAAGCAGTCGGCAGAGCGTGACCAGCACCTCGTACAGGGTTTCGTAGGCGGCGTTCTTGTCGCTGTCGGAAGCATCGCGGGAACGCCAGAAGCGGCGGCGATTGCGGCGGATGTACCAGTTGCTGAGGTCATCAATGAATGCGGCCGCAGCTGAACAGAAGGCGGCGGAGTTGAAATCGAGCATTTCGCGGGTGGCGACCTCGATGAGGGACTGGAGTGAGGACAGAATCCAGCGGTCGATTTCCGGGCGACTGGTTGCAGAATGTGGCTGGGCGGCTGTGTTGGTCTCGTGGTTTGTTCCGGCGACGGATTGTCGCAGGCTGTCTGACGGCGAGAACTGATCAGCGGCAGCGTAATCGATGAAGAATTTGTAGCAGTTCCAGAGCGGGATGAGGATGCGTCGGCGGGTTTCGTCCGCAGGGGTGCTGGTGACGAGGCAGGTGGGAACGCCTTCCCGAGTTTGACTTGCGGGGCCGTCGGGTGTCTGGAGAGTGACGGGCTGGTCGGGGTGTCGGGTCCCGAAGCGAAGGTCAACGGCGGGATTTTGTGAGAGGTACATCCAGCGCATGGTGTCGACGCCGAGTTGTTCGGCGGCTTCTTCGAACCAGATGGCGGTGCCGTCGGATTTGTGCATGGGGCGGCCCTGTTCGTTTTGAACGAGGCGGTGTCCGAGGAGTGTGCGGAAGGGAGCGCGTTCGGCGGCGGAGGATGTTTCGTCGTGCCGCATCATGGTGGAGAGGGAGAGCATGGAATAGAACCAGTTGCGGAACTGGCCGGGGAAACATTCGGTGACAAGATCCGCCGGGTACCATTTGCGCCATTCGTCGCGGTGCTGGTTGTAGCCCATAGTGCTGAAGGGAACGATACCGGCGTCCAGCCATGGGTTGCCCACGTCGGGAATGCGGCTCATGAGATTGCCGGTGCGCGGATTACGGATTTTGACGTGGTCGATCCAGGGGCGGTGGGGCGTGTTGCCGGCGAACTGATCCCAGCCTTCGACGGCGCGGGATTGAAGTTCTGCGAGGGAGCCGATGACCTCGAAGTCACCGGTGTGTTCGTCGACCCAGATGGGCAGAGCGAGTCCCCAGAAGCGTTTCTTGCTGATCATCCAGTCGCCCATGCTGGCGAGCCATTCGAGTTC
>JBJTOM010000014.1:0-9303 GCA_046074585.1 Planctomycetota bacterium
TCACAATATCGGATTCCGGACCGTCACCGCGCAGCCATTCTCCGCTGGTGACTGCAAGTCCATCCATCCACGTCTGGTTTTGATCCGCACCCGCTGACAACGAACACCTCTTTGATGAGAACGCCGAGAAACCGTGTGAGCTGGCCTCCCTGAAACGGGAGTCTAAACGCTCGGCCTCTGATGGTACAGTGACGCCTGCCGGCGGTTCAGGTCAGGGCCGGGGCGGCGGATCAGGCGGCGGGCTGGATGCGGGTCGACGAACGTCCTGTTCAAGGGCCACAATCTGATCGCGGAGAATGGCAGCGGATTCGTAGTCTTCGGCTTCCACGGCCGCCCGCAGCGAATTTCGCAGATGCACCAGCCGGGCCTGATCCTGAGTTCCCATCAGGGCATGACGCGGACGTTTGCCGACGTGATTGGTGTCTTCGTGGATGTTTTCAAGCAGCGGGATGAGTTCTTCGAGGAATTCTGAGTAGTCGTGGGCGCAGCCAAAACGGCCGGATTCCCGAAATTCGTTGAAGGTGATGCCGCATTCCGGACAGGCGGCGACGGATTCCACGGTCGCTGAAATGAGTTCCCCGAATTTTGCAGCGAGGTCCTGGAGTACCTCTTCGGGGGTTTCTGCGGATTTTTCGAGGTATTCACGGGCGCAGGATTCACAGAGATGCACGGCTACTGCCTTGCCTTCGCGGATTTCTGTGATGTGCAGAGTGGCCGTTTTGGTACAGCGGCGACACTTTTTCATGGAATAATTACCGGAGTCAGGTTTTGGAACAGGAAGCTCGAGTATCATCGGCTGCCAGCACCGCTTCGGCAAGGTCGGGACCAGGAATTTTCGGGTTGGCCGAGTCACAGGAATGCAGTCATGTGGGTTTTCGTACGGGTTTCCCTTCTTCGCACCGGCATCGCTGCCGCTGCTGCCCGCCTGGTCGCCCGACCGTGGCTGGCTTTACTGCTGACTGCATGGCTGACGAGGCCGATCGCCCAGGCTCAGTCACCGGATACTGCCACCGGACAAAAGAAGGATCTTGTTCCCAATGCCGACTCCACACTCCTCCTGTGGCAACAGGCCGTTGCCTCAGGGGATGCAACACGACTTCAGGACGCAGCCACTGCCACCGCGCTGCTGAAGCCCCTGCATCTGACCGCAGCCTCCCTTGAAAAACTCGCAGCCGCCATGGATGGAGCCATCGCGAGACTGGGCTCAAAAGATGCCGAAATCGCCCGCGGAGCACTGCAGAATTTTCTTCCCGCAACGCTCGCCGTCCCGGCCACTCCACGTGGCTCCCAACACCTCGCCGCACTCGCACTGCGACTGGCCCGATATCGCCTTCTGCAGGATCAGCCCGCGCTGGCCGGGGACTGTCTGCATGTGGCCGATGTCCTGCTTGAACGCGCCGCTGTGCGACTCCCCGACGCCTCCGGCGCCCGCCTGCTGATTGCCCACTCCCGAGAGACAGCCCGCCTGCTGACACTCGCCGGAACATCATCCGACGCCCTGCAGCGGCTTGAACGTGCCCGAATCCAGCTTCCGGGGACTGCGGATGCCACCGCCGACCTCGCCGAACTTGCCATCATCGCCGCAGCCATCAAAGACGTGCCGCCCCTCACAAAGTATCGCCTGCTGGAATCGCTTCTGTTCACGCAGGACGGCCAACGTCTGATCGTCCCGGAACCCGCATGGACGCCCATCGCCCCGAACGCCGTGCTCCTGCCGTCACTTCCACCGCAGATTCGCAGTCGCTGGTTCCCCACTCCCTCGCCGGTCACCGCAAATGCCCCGCACGGGACATCGTCCGATCGTCACGGGACTCCCGTCCTGCCCCTCGCGGAACTTGTGAAAACGGCGGTCGCCAGCGGACTCAGTGAAGACCTCGAACACCGCCTGACCACGCTGGTGAATCTCGGACACACGCCTGCCCTGCTTGCCCGACTCCTGCTGCGGCTGGAACAGCACCAATTACCCACAGCCGCTGAGGACGCCCGCAAACTGCTTACGCGTCAGCGCACCACCGACGCCGGCGAACTCCAGCTGGACCAGCAGCTGCTGTGGGCCCTGCAGCAGTCCGGTAACAGTCACTGGCTGCTCAGTCACCCGGCACTGATGACGCTCCCGCCACACAGCCTCGCGCCTGCAGACCAGCTCCTGCGAACCATGCAGAGCCCCCAGCCTGCCACAGATCTGCTCTGGTGCGAAGACCCGGAGTTCGGTCGTGATTCGGGACCGCTGATCCAGGCTGCCGGAATCTCAGCGGATGGTCTGCTCCTGCATCACACTCAGCGGGGTTCAGCCAGCTGTCTGCTGCCATGGCCAGTGTCCGCGCCGGCAACGCTGTCGCTGCGAACACTGCTGGCCCCTGCGATGCAGGCCGGCATCGGCTTTGATGGATTCGCCGTCCTCACAGCCGCCAGTTCCGATCGCTCGCTCGCTGCGGGACTGGGGAGTCAGCCGTCGATCTCCCGAGCCGGTCGGTTTCAGCAGCCCGGAGAATTCGGCTGGCAGTCCGTGCGTCTGCACAATGCTGAAGTCCGCCTCGCTGTGAACGGACATCCCCTCTGGCGAATGCCACTGGAATCCGCCTCGTTTCCATGGCTGATGCTGCAGATCGATGGATTCGGAATGGGCGTCTTCAGTCATCTGCAGCTGGCTGACACCGTCCAGGTCCCGCGGGAAGTCCGGCTGTCGGCCGATGCCTCCCTGCATGGCTGGAGTGCTCATCGCTACGGTCAGCTGCTGCCGCTCAGTCGAAGAACGCCCGCAGTGACTCCGACAACCTCAGCCACAGCCCCCACACGAAATGCGGACTGGTTTATCGCCGACGACACCATCAGCAGCCGTGCGCCTGTTGAGCCCGCTTCCGCAATTGAAACTTTTCCCCTCACCACACTCGCATTCCTGCAATACCAGCGACCACTGCGGGCCCACGAAGTGCTCACGTGGGACTATGAGTTCCAGCCGGGGGCGGATGGCGACTGCCTCACACTCGGATCACTCGCCATCCGCGTGCGACCAGACGGCGTGTTTCTGCATGGTGTTCCCGTCAGTCCGACGGAGTGGATCCTGTTTCCCCCGGAACATGAATATCGGGTGAACGGGGACGCGGCCGTCAGCCTGCCCGTGCGGCCCGGCTGGAACACCGCAAGTCTGCGGATGGAAGCTCACCGGGGTGTGCTGTCCGTGAATGCCCAGGAGGTCCTTGTCCTGCCCCTCGAAACGCTCTCAGACACGCGGCCGGGCCTGTGCTGTCGTCGCAGCCGGCCACCCGTCAGAGTTCGCCGCATGCTGCTCAGCGGCGACTGGCCGGAACAGGTGAGCAACGCACAGCTGCAGGAACTGCTGACGGCGAATTCTTCAGGCCGATTCGCCGAAGAGTGGCTGCAGCAGCGACGGGCCGGGGAAGTGCTTGAGCAGTCGCGTTCGGCCGCACTCGACACCCGCTGGCAACAGCTGTCGGCCTGGGTGCTGCCGGATGCCATCCCCGGTCAGCTGCGAACCGCAGGGACGATCAAATCCAGCGCCGCAGACATCGCCTCAGGCCCGCACATCAATTCGCCACTGCAGGACCTCATTCGCGTGGCCGACCTCACAGGCAGGCGGGACGAACTGGACGAACGCCTGCAGTCGCTCCCCGCGGTCAACCGCCAGGCCGGCACACACCGCGCCGCCGCACTTGCTCTGCTGGCCGTGATGACGCGTCAGCCAACTGCTCGACAACGCCTCGAAGAACTGATCAGCCTGCTGTCAGCTGACGCAGCCGGGAAGTCCGGGGTTGCTGAGACCATGACCGTCCCCGGGACAGCAACCGTCGGGCCTTCACAGACACCCGCCGATGTGAGCATGTGGCCGCTGCTGGCCATTTGCGAAGAAGCCGGGCCGGAACCGGAACACCCCGGTGTCCTTCTGCGACTGCTGGACACAGCCCTGCCAAAGGGTCCGGCCGAAGTGCAGGCCTCAGAGACGCCGCCGCAGGCCCTGCGGTCGCTGACGGCCAGCCTGCGCACGCGGCTGCAGCATGCTCACGCAGCACGCACCGGTATGGCAGTGAAATTTGCCGACCAGAAGGCTCCGGAACTGCCCCTCAGTTCTCCAGCCAGCCGACTCCACGCATGGCAGCAAACGTCCAGTTCCGCGGAAGGCCGCCGGTTTGTCGCAACAGGCACCTCCGAATGGCTCCCGCTGGCGGATGGCCGTGTGCTGCTGGCACCGCGGTCGGTCGATGCGAGCCTGTTCAGTCCGTCGCCGCTGGCTGGTGACTTTGTCTTCGAGCTTCACGTGCGGGTTGCAGCAGACGCAGCCACTGGTGCCCGGCAATTGCCGCTCATGGGATTTGCAGGCGTCTGCTGGCAGCCTGCCGGCGACGGTGCCGTGGTGGAGTTGCCATGGCGGGAATCCCTGTCACTGGCGACCGGCGAACCAGCAGCTCCACCAGCAGCCAGGCCGGCCGTCGTATCCGGCGAAACGTCCCTGCGACGCTGGCGACTGGAACGCCGGGCCAGCGAACTGACATTGATGCTGGACGACAGACTGGTGCGGCAACAGACGCTGACCGATCGCGAACCTCCCTGGCTGATGCTCCGCTGTGGCCGGGAACCCGGGGCAGTGATCGAGGAGCTGCGGCTGGAAGAAGCAGGGCCGGGGCCGGTGGCGGCGCGCTCCCCCGTACTGCTGCCATTCACCGCAGAACTTGTCGGCTGGGATCGGCCGAGCTTTTCACAGGGGGGGCTGTTCAGACCGGAACGACAGGTGGAGGCCGACTGGCGGATGAATGAAGCGCGTCTGACGGGGGCGTTTCGCAGTGAATCCATGGGCAGCTGGCGCCCCAGTCATCTGTGTTTCCTGCCGCCGCTTCCTCTGCGAGGGAAAGTCAGCTGGTCGTTTCGTTACGAGCCCGGGCGGGCTCTGGTGCATCCGACCGTAGGGGACCGAGTGCTGCTGCTGGAGGCGGGAGCCGGCGTGCGCGTTGGGGAGCTGCGACAGATACTGCGCGAACAGGTTGAACTTTCGGCAGCGACGGTGATGAATGCCTGTGTCAGAATCGCTGAATCGCAGTGTGATCTGTCCACAGAGGCGTGGCAGCAGGCCAGCCTTGAAATCACTGAGGACGAATTGCAGCTGCAATTGAATGGCGAACCGGCAGCAGCACTGATGCTGGGAACGCAGGCAGATCGCCGGCTGGGATTTTTTCACTGGAGCGATCAGACGGCGGCCGAGATTCGATCACTGCAGCTGGAGCCGCGGTGACGGTCATCGGAGCAGAGGTGGTCATGCGCGTCTGCGGAGATCAGCTGAGAAGTTCCTGAGCGGCTTCGGCGCCGTGATCGGCAAGGGGAATGGGGCGTCCGATATTACTGGGATTGGTGGTTTCGGGGTCGAGTCCGAGGGCGCGGATGATGGTGGCCATCAGGGCGGGCACTTTGAGTGGTTTATCGGCGATGGCGACACCGTCGGCTTCCGTGGCTCCGTAGACCTGTCCGCCACGAATCCCGGCTCCTCCCAGCACTACGCTCCAGCTGGCGGGCCAGTGATCGCGGCCCGTGTTTTCGTTGATTTGGGGTGTGCGGCCGAATTCGCCCATCCAGACAACAAGGGTGGATTCGAGGAGTCCGCGCTGGTGCAGGTCTGTCATGAGAGCAGCCCAGGCCGGATCAAGCACTCCGCAGAGGCTGCTGACGGCCTGGAAGTTATCGGCATGTGTATCCCAACCCAGTCCTCCGCGTTCGTCGGAGCTGAGGGAGACTTCGATAAAGGGGACACCGCGTTCGACGAGGCGGCGAGCGAGCAGGCAACCCTGGCCGAAGGCCGTACGTCCATAGGCATCGCGGACAGCCGGGGGTTCCTGTTCGAGTGCAAAGGCGTCGATGCCGCTGGAGTTCATCATTCGCACGGCGCGTGCGTAGGAATCGACGTGGCTTTTGCCGGGGAGATCGGGTCGGGCTGTGAGGAAATCCTGTTCGAACCCGGCGAGGAGTTCAAGGCGGCGCTGCACCTGGTCGCTGGTAATCGCATTCGGGCGTTGCAGATTGCGGACCTGGAAGCGGATGTCGGGGGCCGGGACGCCGGGGGGGCTGGCGTCAGCGTCGTCGTCGTTTGTGTCGGGGGGCGGAGGACCGTCGGAAGCGACGACGAGCGGTGACCAGGATGGTCCGAGGAATCCGGGGCTCCATGCGGCGGGGTTGAGTGCCTGGAAGGGGTTGATGCTGATCCATGCGGGCAGATCACTGTCGGCTGGCTGGAGCGATTTTCCGAGGAATGCTCCCATGGCCGGATACTGGACGGGGCCTGCGGGGACATAGCCTGTTCGCAGGTTGTAGGTGGCGCGGGAGTGGTCGCCTTCTTTGGTGGCCATGGAGCGGATCACGGCAAGATGCTGTGAGATGTCAGCGACTTTGGGGAGCGATTCGGCGATCCGCATGCCGGGAACACGCGTCTCAATGGCCTTGACCGGTCCACCGTTTTTGTGACCTTCCTTGGGGTCGAAGGTGTCCAGCTGGCTGGGGCCGCCTGACATCCAGAGCAGAATGCAGGCGCGCGGTGGCTTGCGGCCGGTTCCGGCAACGCTGGCGGCCAGCTGCGGAAGCCAGCCGGACGAGCAGGCGCCGAGCAGCGATAGTCCTGAAAGCAGATTCAGACGACGGCGGGGCAGTTGCAGCATGGCGGACGTTCTGCAGAAGGAGGGACGTGAAGGGATCAGTGATTCAGGAGGAATTCGGAGCTGTTGAGCAGCACCCAGAAGATGTCGCCGAAGACGACAGCCTGAGCGGTTTTGTCAGGGGCGGTTTTGAGCATTGCGAGGCAGCGTTCGTGTTCGCTGGCGGTCGGGCGACGGCTGAGGGCAGCAAGGAACAGAGCGTCCAGTCGCTCCTCGTCATTCATCAGCGGAAACTCTATGATGGACCTCAGGGTACGGCTGTCGTCCGGGCCGGTGGCCGTGTTGATGAATTCGCCGTTCATCATGGCGAGCGCCTGCAGGATGGTGGTTTCCCTGCGAAGAGGTGATTCGCCAGTGCTGCGGAAGAGCTCCAGGAAGCGTCCCCGGGGAGTCTCTGCGGAGATCACGAAGGGGTTTTCGCTGCGATAGGGCTGATAAAAGCCTGTGGCCTCGGCAAGGCTGTCGAAGAGCTGTTCAGGGGTGAGTCCGCGGAGTGCGGCACGGGCGAAATCCGCAGGCTCCTTCTGCGAAGCATGCGACTGCAGACTGCTGAGCTGGTACACCTGAGTCGCTGTGATGGTGCGAATGAGAAAGCGAAGATCGAAGTCGTGCAACACGAACTGGTCGGCCAGGAGCTGCAGCACTTCAGGGTGCGATGGCGGATTCGCATCGGAAAAATCATCGACCGGATGCACGATTCCCTGTCCCATCAGGAGTGCCCAGACCTGATTGGCGGCCATGCGGGCAAACCACGGGTTATCGGGAGCAGTGATCCAGTTGGCGAGCACCTGTCGGGGGATGTCGTCTGGACGCCAGTTCGGCTGATGACCTGTGAGGAATTGAGCGGGCACTGTGCGGCCGGTGGAGGGGACCACGATCGAACGGCTGTTGTTGTTTTCCGACGGAATCAGGGCCTGGGGCGGCTGATCCGCCATGGCTGGCTGCTGCAGGCCACTGTAAAAGGCTGCCAGACTCCAGAACTCCTGCTGTTTCCAGCGGTCGAACGGGTGGTCGTGGCATTGAGCGCAGTCCAGTCGCACTCCCAGAAAGGCGCGGGAGGTTCCGGTGGCGAGCTCTTCGGGTTTGAAGTCGCGTAACAGAAAAAACGCAGCCGGGGAACTGGCGGACTGGAGCGGCTGCGGGGACTGGCTGACGCCAGGTGTCGTGGCGGTCAAAGGGACTGTGATGATTTCACGGACCACCTGATCCCACGGTGTGCCTGCGGAGAATTGTGTCCAGAGCCATGCTTCGAAGCCCGGCACCAGTTGTCGTGTCCGCACGTCGTCAAATGCCTCGGGGATCAGCGTGGTCCGCCAGCGAATAGTGAAGTGCCGAACAAAGGCCGGGCCGTCAAGGAGCTTTTCCACCAGTTGCTGGCGACGGTCGGGGGAAGCATCGCTGAGAAACTGACGCACTTCAGAAACCGATGGAATCCGTCCGGCCAGATCGAGATACACCCGACGCACGAATTCTTCGTCCGTGGTCATCTGCGCCGGCTGCACTTCGACGGCGTCCCAGTGACTGCGGAACAGCAGGTCGATCTGCCGGGCGGCTTGCTGTTCGGTCAGCGCCGTGCGGGCGGAGGCCGGGGCCGGGCCTGAGGCATTGTCCCGGGCCTGGTCCGAGTTCTGGTCGCCTGGCATCACCGGCAGGCACAGCAGACCCATCAGCGCCCATGCAGCAGTCATTGAAAACCCTTGTAAAGCCCGTCAGGTGGAAGACAGAGTTGCAATCTGGAGTCAGACGGCAGCGTATTTTGTGCAGGGAAAAGGAAAAAATCGAGGGCAGACGAGAAGGAGAGCCGCGCGAATTGTGGCATTGCATCCCTGTCAGCAGAAATGCCTGGTCCTCGGGCAGTCTGCGGTGCAAACGGGCACGTGATGGAGCAGGGGCCGAATGCAAATGATGGATTTCCGCTCTTTTCCTTATCCGGCATAGAGTTTGCGTCAGATCGAACAGACAGGGTGGAGCTGGCAACAACCTGCTCTGCTGCGGGCGTGGCTGGTACGAGTGTACGTGGGTGTCCGGGTGTGTGTCTTTCTTTGGCATGTGACGCAGTGAGGAGTGTGGCGATGCGCAGGTCTCGACGATCAGGTTTCACTTTGATTGAGTTGCTGGTTGTGATTGCCATCATCGCCATTCTGGTGGCGTTGCTGCTGCCGGCCGTCCAGCAGGCCCGCGAGGCGGCTCGACGAACGCAGTGCAAGAACAACCTCAAACAGATCGGCATCGCACTGCACAACTACCTCGACACGCACAAAGTGTTTCCGCCTTCACGGCTGAATGTTGGCTTTATCGGCTGGGGTGGTGTTCCGCAGGGCGGACCTGCGCGTTACACCAACGCCAGCGGCTGGACGCTGCTGCTGCCCTACATCGAACAGGCAAACCTGTATAACCAATACAACCACAATGTGGCCGCCAGCTGGTCTTATGTCTACGGAGGCTATCAGTCTACGGACGTCGCCGGAGACCCGAACGTCAACTTTCAGATCGTCAAAACGGTCATCGCAGGCTTTCTCTGCCCCAGCGATCCGAACGATAAGTTCTACAACAGCAGTAACCAATACTACTCCGTGAGCGCGACCAATCCGGGCGGGGCCCGCACCAACTACGATTTCAACGCGTGGTACGGCGAGTACTATTATCAGCACTA
>JBJTOM010000015.1:0-5333 GCA_046074585.1 Planctomycetota bacterium
TGAAATTCTTCGGCAACTTCACAGCAGCCGGTTTCCAGGATGAGGTGTCGGATCAGCGGATGTCTCAGGAGGGCGTCGTGGTTTCCGACAGCCAGTCTGACCTGTGTTCCGCTGCGGGACAGTTCCAGTATGCGACTCACGACTTCGCTGCAGGCAGGTGGCCAGGACCATCGGCGACCAGCGCACCAGCCGTCGATGAAGTCACCGATCAGGTAGAGATAGTCAGGCTGCTGACTGCGCAGAAAGTGAAGCAGTGATTCGGCCTGGGAGTGGCGGAATCCCAGATGCAGGTCACTGAGGAATAAACTGCGGATCCGCAGTGGGAGATCGGGGAGTGGTGGCTGAGGGCGGGGAACGACGGCAGCAGAGTTTCTGAGCTGACGAGTGGGCGCTGGCATGACTGCAACGGACATCATCCCTGACTCCATAGAGGTCGTTCGGATAGCGTGTTGAGGTCGGATCAGAAGCCGGCAGCCAGCAGGCTGGCCCAGGCAATCAGGAGTCCGAACAGTGCCCCGAGAACCACGTCGGTGGGATAGTGCAGCCCCAGAACGACGCGGGACACCGCGGTCAGCGTGGTAAAGACGGCGAGCACGGGCAGCAGGTCCGGGAACCACGCTGTGGCGACGAGGGTAAACATCACGGCGTGCATCGTATGACCGGAAGGAAAGCTGTACTCGTCAAGCGCCGCCGTCCCCTGCAGAATGACTTCATTGACAGCACCCGGTCGAGGCCGTTGAGCGGCCCCTTTGACAAGCCGGTACACGGTCAGTGTGATCAGTGCTGTCACTCCCATGTGCAGGGAGGCAAGGAGTCCGTAAAGACCGTGCAGAAGTGGCAGTGTGACCATCAGAGCGTACCACAGGCGACCATTACCCAGACGACTGATCAGGGAAAAAAAGCGGCGAGCGGAACGGCGATGAACAAGCCGGTTGAGCAAAAACGTGAGTTCCTGATCCCAGAGAATCATGCGTCTGACAGCAGCGCCGCGACGAGTTCTTCTGTCCATGTACGCTCCGGTTCTGTCAGGACGGTCTGTCGTTGAGAAGAGAAAAGGAAAGCGAGCACACCAGTGGGGACTATCGAACCCGGATGTTAAAATCAGGCGGCATTAATAGCTGATTTCCGGTGAATTCTTTGCGTGGAAAAGTTCACGAGTCCGACGTTTGGCCAGACTGCGGAAGGCTGCCACAAGCAGACTGGTACACAGCTGAGCGGGCAGTCCGGGAGACCGCAACGGCTGCTGCTGGCACGATTCCAGAACCCGCAGATATTCAGCGCGGACGCTGTCAGCGGCCTGCTGCCACGTGCGGCCTCGGGCATCCGCCAGGGCACGAGCGGCCATGGCGGTGCGCAATTCGGGATTCTCCAGTAGCTTCCGAACGTAACCAGCCGCCTCGGCAGCGTTGCCGGGCCGGAAAAGAAACCCCGTCACACCGTGTTCCACAAGACTGCTCACACCACCCGCACCCGCAGCCACGACGGGCAATCCGGAGGCCATGGCTTCCAGAATAACATTGCCCATCGTTTCCGTTTCCGAGGCGTAGACAAAGACATCGGCGGACGCGTAGGCTTCTGCCAGTTCAGTGCCGACAAGGCAGCCGGTGAACTGAGCGGGGTGCCGGGCAAAACGGCGTTCAAGCGAAGGTCGCTCCGGTCCATCACCAACGATGCCCAGTCGCGCAGCCGGGACGCGGTCAAGAATTTCAGAGAGAAAGCGAGTGTTTTTCTCGGGTGCCAGTCGGGAGGCGGTGAGCAGGAGTGGGGCGTCCGGATGCCGACCGCTCAGATGACTCCGCATGGCTGCCGATGCATGTGACGGATGAAAGCGAACGGCATCAACAGCGGGCGGCCACAGACGGACTCGCTGAAACCCCCGCGTTTGCAGATCACTCACCATCGCCGAGGAAACCGTGAGATTGCAGTCTGCCGTGTTGTGTTGCCGCAGCATCAGCCACCAGAGAAGGCGTGAGAGTGGCTGAAGACCGGGATAGCTGCGGACAAATTCACCGTATTGTGTGTGGAATGACCAGAGTGCAGGTCCGGTCCAGTGGGACTTCCGCAGCACCTTTGCACATTGAAAGCCAAACGCGAACGGATTCAGAAAATGCAGGATGTCGGGCTGAAAGCGATTGAGCTGCTGTACGAGATCGGGGGCTGGAATGCCAATGTGGTAGTCGGGATAGACAAGGCAGGAAAACGAAGGGAATTCGACGAGGGGTACGGGTGACGTCCGTGGATCGGGAACGGCCGGACAGACCACAATCACTTCATCACCGCGAGCCTGAAGTCCGCGAATCAGATTCAGCGTGCGTCCGACAACGCCATCCACCTTTGGCAGAAACACCTCAGCCACAATCGCAATTCGCATGCTGCACCCTGTTTCAGATGGAAGTTGGTTTGCGGGCAACTGCCATGGCTATGCTGTGGTGGTCAGTGACGGGAAAGACCAGCAGATTCAGCAGCAGTCGCTGCCAGCGCGGAGCCTGATGAAGTCCCAGCTCCTCGATAAAGGGAGTGAGCCAGCCACCGTGATAGCCGTACTCAATGAAGGTGTCGAAGTCCGGAAATTTCAGTTCCGGTTCCCATGCTTCTGACTGCACGATTTCAAAGCCGGCTGCACGCAGGCGATTTTCTACTTCAGCCAGGTTTACAGGTGCGATCATTCCCTGCAGAGTGGGCGCGCGTCCACCAAAAAATAGCTTCAGCAGGGGATTGGCAGACCGCTTCTGCAGTTCCCGATAACCACCCATTGTGCCACCGACGTAGGACCAGTATCCGCCGGGTGCGAGCTTCGCGAAGATCTCCGCCGCCAGCTTTTCCAGCGGGACAAACCCGGTCACGAAGTGTGAAGCCGCCAGATCAAATTGCTCGCCATTGAAGTGATGACCCAGATTGGCACCGTCGTCAATAGCCACGGTCAAGTCCGGAAGTTTGCTGCGGGCAATCGCTGCCATGCGGGCGGAGATATCCAGTCCAAACGGCTCGATCCGTCTCTCTGAACGCGCCCGCAACCGCTCCAGAAACATTCCTGTGCCCATGCCCACGTCCAGTACTCGCAGACGCGGCAGCGCCGCATTCAGCAGTCCCTGGTCGGCGAGATGGTCGAGGGCTCGTTCCAGAGAGTTGGCGGTGGTGTTCTGGGGATCCTGATCGTACTGCAGCGAAATGACTTCATCATATTGCCGCTGAATGACTGCTGCTTCCATGGATCAAAACGGCTCCTGCTCACCAGCCTTCTGCCGGTTCTCTTGTGAATACCACCCTGACACACGAAGAGTTTTTAAGATGCAGATTAAGAAATCGCGGAGGAACGGTTTGTTTTCGACGAAGAAATTGGGTGGATACAGGTATATTTCTTCATAAAAGATTCATTCTTGATGCAGTATTTATGATTAATTCACTAAATCTTTGCGAAACTGCCCGAAAAATGCTGGTGAGGACGCTCTTCTTCACTGCCCGGTGCGGGACCACGAATGCATCAGACGGAGAATACAGACTGCGATGTTCTGGTGATTGGCAGTGGCGCGGGTGGCGGAACACTGGCGGCACGGTGCGCCGAGCGTGGCTTGTCCGTGATCGTCGTGGAACGGGGCCGACCTGTAAGGCTGCCCACCGGTCGCCCGGTTGGGGAAGAGGCGGAGCAGCGAACGCTGGTCCGAAAGGAGCCCTACGACGACCGGGAGATTCTTCTGGGGGGGCGGCTGCAGCGTTTGTATACAGGTGGCGTGGCGGGTGGTGGCACGTCGTTGTACGGTGCGGCACTGGTGCGTCCACGGGAGGCCGATTTTGAACCCGGTCGCTACTATGCGGGCAGGATACCGAAGAGTCTTCACGAATGGCCGCTCGAATATTCCAGTCTGTTGCCATGGCTTGCAGAGGCAGAGCGGTTGTATGGGGTAGCGGATGTGCCGGACACCGAACGTGCAGCCGACGACCCCGTGCCGACCGGATTACCAATGGCTGCCATTTCAGCGCGGCTGATGCGTGCCGCTGAGGATCTGGGACTGAAGCCATGGCGATTGCCGCTGGCAATTGACGCCAGTCGCTGTTTGCGGTGCAGTCACTGTGCGGGATTTGAATGTCCGACGGGTGCACGTCGTTCCAGCGACGATCTGCTGCGACGTTGTGAGCTGGCGGCAAAGCCGCTGCGGCGACTGATGCACTGCGAAGCTTTGGAAATTCAGCGAGCGGGGGGTCAGCGGATTGACGCGGTCAGATTTCGGGACCGTCAGAGTGGTCGTGAGTTTAGCTTGCGGGCCCGGCGTTATGTGCTTGCGGCCGGAGCCATCGGCTCAGCAGCGCTGCTACTGCAGTCCGGATTTGATCATCCATTGATTGGCCGCAATTACATGCTCCACTGTTCCCCGCTCGTGGTTGGGCTCTTCGCTGGCCGCACCGGGGCGGACGAGACCTTTATCAAGCAGGTGGGACTGGACGATTATTATCTGGGAACGCAGGAGTGTCCGGAGAAAATGGGGCTGCTGCAGTCGCTCCCGGCTCCCGGACCCGCGATGCTGAGAAAACACGGACTGCGCTATGCCCCCGCATGGCTGCTGGCCTTGCTTCGTGCACGACTGCTCCCGCTGGTTGGGATCATCGAAGACCTCCCGAACGCCGCCAATCGCGTGCTGGTGGAAGCCGACGGACGGATCCGCCTGGAACATCGTTATGCGGACTTCGATCTGCAGCGAGCGCGTGCGCAGGCGGGTGTGATGGTGAAGCTGCTGAAGCATACGGGAGCGGCAGTCTGTGTGCGGGGAAAGCTGGCATCGAGCGAACACGCGGCGCATCAGTGCGGGACGCTGCGGTTCGGGACCGACGTTCGCGAAGCGGTGCTGGATACAGAGTGTCGCATGTTTGACTGCCCGGAGCTGTTTGTGGCGGATGGAAGTTTCATGCCAACTTCACTCGGGGTTGGTCCCTCCTTAACAATCATCGCTAATGCTCTGCGCATCGCGGAGGTTGTTCTGACGGAACTGGGAAAGCGGATGTCGGGGGAACTGGCAGGAGCGGCGAAGTGATGCGGGTAAGGTGGGAGCAGTTTCGGCAGGCACGGCGGATTCATGGCGGTCTGCCGGGCATGCTCACAGCCTGGCTGGGTGTGCAGCTGTCGCGGATGCCGATCCCCACAGCAACACTTCGGCGGAAGGTGTACGGCACTGTTTACGGTGGACGCTATCCGGCCCTGAATGAAGGCGAACTGGAAAAACCGCTGGAAGAGTACCGATCACTGAATGAATTGTTCACACGTGGTGTGCGGATCGAGCAGCGGCCGGTCTGCCAGCGTCCGGATGTGCTGGTATCACCCGTCGACGGCACGATTCAGGAAA
>JBJTOM010000016.1:0-2624 GCA_046074585.1 Planctomycetota bacterium
GTGCAACACGGTTTCATCACCCGACGTAAGCCGACTGCGGCTCAATGGAAAGACATCCGCTTCGGATGGGACACCGCGAAGGAACTCGGTCGGCTCGACATCGGACAGTCGATCGCCGTCAACGACTTAGCGGTCATTGCCGTCGAAGCCATTGAGGGCACTGACCGCTGCATCCGCCGCGCAGGGGAATTGTGCCGGCGAGGATTCACCGTCGTGAAGGTCGCTAAACCACGGCAGGATCTCAGGTTTGATGTCCCCACGATCGGTGTGGAAACCATCAAAACCATGCATGAAGCCGGTGGCAGAGTGCTCGCCGTCGAAGCCGGTCTGACCATTATCCTCAAGCCCGAAGAAGTCGCCGACGTCGCGGATAAACTCGGCATCGCCATCGTCGCCGTCAACGCTGAAGAACTGGCACTGCTGGCTGCCGCCTAGACTCTTCACTCGTAACTTCAGCGCGCCGTGCGGGCAGCTTTCTACGACGGTCTTCCAGTCCGTCCTACCTTTTGCTTGCGGCCCTGCCGCGTCAGGCCTCACTGCCCGAACGAACACAAAAAACGTCCTGTGGCGTGCGGTCGATGTCAATCGGCCGGTCAGGCTTTGGTGCGTTCCTGATGCGGCTCTGGCCGCGCGGACAGCCACCATCACCGGGAAATGCGTGAATCTGCGCAGAATGGGGTGATTTGGCGGATGGTTTCGGTTGCAATTGAAAAACCGGTTGTGTGAGTCAGCGAATGGATGCGGCTGAGTTTGTGCGGATGTCGAACTTTGCTCCGGGGGGGACGTCCGCAGCAGGTGTTGCGGGCGAGCCCGTGGCACTGGGCATGGATGGACGGTCATGGCGACAAACAGCTGGCTGCGGTTCTGTTGGGCTGCCGGTGTCATTTCGGTGATCCTGGCCGGACTGTTAGTCCCTCAGGGTCAATTTCTGCAGGCGAATTCGCCGGGAACTGATGACTGGGAAATTGAGCTGGTTCCGCGAAGCGCAGGCCCGATGACGCAGCAGATTCCTCAACGCCGCGAACAAAATCCGCAGTCAGCTCAGGGGAAACACGGCGGGGCGTCGAATCGTCAGCAGCACTCGCAGGCGACAGAGCTGCAGGAACCCCTGACACCTGCTCAAAAAGGCTGGATTGAAGTGGAATCGACGGTGCCTGACGCGGACCGGGCGGTTCCGTTGAATGCCGTGCAGGGGGGAGCAGTTCCGCTGTCGGCGTCGGTTCGACGTTCCAGGGAACAGGCTCAGCCGTTGAATGCGACCGCTTCCGCCACGCCATCCCGTGTGTCTTCTGGTTCGGCGGTACGCAGTGTGAGTACTTCGCGATCGACAGCGTCGCGACGAAGTTCTGACACGGTTGTGGAGGCACCCGGTGCGCGTTTGCTGATGCCGAACTTTGCCAGACGTGAAGCCGTGCCGCCAGCCGACGTGAGTGTTGCTGAGGCGGCGCCCGTGCCGGTTCCGGAGGCTGCCCGGGCCCTGGCGGCGGCACCAGCATCCACGCGACCTCAGCCCCGGCCAACGGCCAGTGCTGGCCGACCGGCCGGGAGTTCGGTGCCCACCCCACGACCAAAACGAGAACCCCGGGGGGATTCGCAGCTGCCGCTGGCCGGCGAGTTACCAGAGGCGGTTGCTGCCAGCGAACGTGCTGAGCCACTCAATGCTGACAGCAGCCGTTCCGTGGCCAGTGCTGCCGTGCGACGTCGATCTCAGCGGACGCAGACGGCAATGGAAATCGCTGACGGTGGCGCTGTGAGCGGCCGTGGTGCAGAGGCGGAACCCACGCGGGTGATCGCACCGGAGCCGCAGCGACAGGATGTCGCACGGCATATGGCGTCAGCAGGATTCAACTCGATTCCACTCGCTGGCCATTCCCTGTTCGTCGACCCGCTCCCGCTCGCACCGACATTCACGGGCAAATCGCCCGCCTATCCATCAGGGCCCGGGAACGAACGGGGTGCATTCATGGTTCCTGATTCACGGTACGGCTGGAATCCCGGCAATCCACTGGGACCTCCGTACGTTGTACCGCGGGGTGCGATCCCGCATACAGGCTGGTACGGGCCGCAACCGGGAGTGCGTTCGATCAGCCACAGCGTTGTGGACCCCAGTCTGCTCCCGGGGCATTCACTGCGGGATCGATAGTGCTGCCGGGCACCCTCCGGGCCCCAACCCGGGAAGGCGAGGCTGGGATGACGAAATGGAGTTTAGTACACCGGAAGTCGTCTCTCGGACGCCGCCCCAAATGACAAGGCGTGCAGTGGATGTCAATCCCCCGGTAACGCCCTGCAGAGCCGTCGGACGGCAGTCCGCGGGCAACGCCGCTGCAAAACGCCCCGATCGAACCGCGCCCGTGAGGAAGCGGAGTCCCCAGACGCACCAGATGACGGTGAGAAGTGCTGCTGAGCCGCCGGACGGCAGTCCGCGGGCAACGCCGCTGCAAACGCCCCGATCGAGCCGCGCCCGTGAGGAAGCGGAGTCCCCAGACGAAACAGATGACGGTGAGAAGACCTACAGAGCCGCCGGACGGCAGTCCGCGGGCAACGCCGCTGCAAACGCCCCGATCGAGCCGCGCCCGTGAGGAAGCGGAGTCCTCAGACGCACCAGATGACGGTGAGAAGTGCTG
>JBJTOM010000017.1:0-7961 GCA_046074585.1 Planctomycetota bacterium
GTTGCCCCTGTGCCGCACAGCTCAATCGCATTAAGCCACCCTGCAAATCGGCCCCCATCAAGGGCACACCGCTCGATCCCCGCACGCTGATACCTTGTTCAGAGGAAACGCACAGCGACCTGCAGGTGGTCAGCAGTATCGAATCCACATTTGAATTTCGGGACGGTCTGATCAGTGTTCAGCGGGACACCTGCGATCCGCTGGACTGGTCCCGGCAGACCTTCAGCGGACTCAAAGGCGAGTTGGTGGGACGCGTCGGATGGCAACTCCCCGTTGACGCCGGACTGTCCGGCGTCACGTGGGTTTTGGCGTGAGTTTCGTGAGCCGCACATGGCGATCGTAATGCGCGGTGGCGATGGTGATGCCGTCGCGGTGCAGATCCATATCGCGCGTCAGGTTGGGGAGCTGAAAACGGTGAATATCCTTGTCCGCGTCAGGTTTCCAGAAAATCAGCCAGCCTCCGCTGCCACCACCACTGGCCCCCATGAGTGTGCCGTCCGCGAGCCAGACCAGTCGCCAGAGCGCACCCTGAGTGATGCCTTCCGCGATTTGCTGCCGTTCCGCGGCGCCCGTTTCCAGACTGAAGAGCACCACCAGCGGTTCATGCACCGCCCCCAGCGGATTGCTGGCCTTGTGAAGACCACCGGCCGCCAGGCGTTTGCCGTCCGGCGAAACGGCCAGCGATCGCACACCACCGAAGTCAACCTGCTGACCGCCATTGTACGAATACAGCGGCGCACCATCGAACTTCCGCATTTCAGCTCCCGTGGCCACATCCCACTGGCGAATGGATCCTCCAAGATCTCCCGAAAACAGCGACTTGCCGTCGGGGTGGAAGAGCACGGAGTAGACCTGCTTTTCGTGACCTGCAAATTCCTTTACGAGAACGCCGTCTGCGGGGTTCCAGAGTCTGACCATGCGGTCGTTGCCGCCACTGGCAAGGAGCGACCCGTCGGGGTGCATGGAGAGCGACCGCACCCAGTGACTGCCGTGGCCGGCAATGGAACGCTGCGCGGTCGGAGCGTCGGCACGGGCGTTCCACCAGGTGAGCCGACCATCGCAGCCACCACTGATCGCCACAGTGCCATCGGGCGTGAAAGCAAACGCATTAACCCACGTCTGGTGTCCCTCTGCAAGCACCGTGCGGGCGCCGTCTGCAAGCCGGAACCGTTCCACGTTGCGGTCCTCCGAACCGCAGAAGACAAATTCACCGGTCGGATCAAAGCGGCAGGAAATCAGGGGACGGTCCCACGCCCACTGGCTGGCCACCCATGCGGCTTTCGGATCCGGAGTCTCTGCGGGGGAAGAGGGAAAAGACGGCTGGAGCATCGCGGGGTCTCCGGGAAAGAGGCGGGGCGGGAACCTGCATTATCGCGAAATTCGGGGGGATGGGCAAACGGGTTTCAACCCCAAAATCCCTTCGGTCACCACCTTCCCTGTTGAATTTCCTCCGCACAAAAGTTACTCTGGGGTAAATACAGGAAATGCAGCAGATAGCCCGCAAACAGTGATCCAGCGTCAATCGTCAGGGGACCATCCCAGTGAAACCATCACCGTGGCTCAGTCAACATCTCCTTCGCAGCCGCATGCTCACGGTGGTCTGCCTTGGTTTGCTCAGTCTCACCCGCGTATCGGCCCAGCCACCGGCCGGAACGCCGAATCCGCAGACTCTGACCGACAAAACAGGCATTCGTCTGCAGCTGATCCCGGCGGGCACGGTCACGCTGGGCAGTGCGGCGGACGCTGCGATCGCAGAGCCTGAAGAACAGCCGCAGCACGACGTACAAATCGCCGACAGCTACTACATCGGCGTCACTGAAATCACTCAGCAACAGTGGTACGCCGTGATGGGAACTCGTCCCTGGCGAACCCCATGGAATACGCTGCGGCTCTACGTCACCGAAGGCAATAACTATCCGGCCACGTGGATCACCTGGCCAGAGGCGCGGACCTTCTGCGAACGACTCAGCCAGGTCGAATCGGCCACCTATCGACTGCCCACCGAAGCCGAATGGGAACTCGCCTGCCGCAATGGGACCACGACCCTGTGGTCGTTCGGGGACGACGCCGCAACAGCGTCCCAGCATGGCTGGTTCCGGGAAAACACGATCACCGACATGTATTCGCTCAGACCGCGCGAAGTCGCCGGAAAGGCCCCCGGTACCACCGGGCTTCTCGATATGCACGGCAACGTCGCCGAATGGTGTCTGGACCGCTTCGAGCCCTACCCGCTGAAAGACGCGTCCGGGCCGCCCACCAGTCTCGGTGTACTCCGCGGCGGCACCTGGTTTGTGACGCACAACCATGGCCGTTCCGCCACCCGTGACCGACTGAAGATTCGTCGCCGGCTGGGCAGTGCTGGCCTGCGTGTGGTCCGCGAATTGCCCGGCAAAGTCGCTCCGGAACCGCCTCCGACACCCCCGGCGCCCACCCCCACCCCCACCCCCACCCCCACCCCCACCCCAATTCCGCCGTCTGCTCCGACTCCGCCGGCCGCCGATTCACCTGGGACCGGGAGTCCTTCGCCATCGCCGGCCACTCAGCACCTGGAAGGCCATGGCGTTGTGCCCGGGTGCTGTGCTCCGAATTCCTCCCCGGACACTCTGCATTGCGTTCCCGCTGGCCCGTTCCTTCGTGGGCCGCGGTGTCGGATTCCCTTGATTCCTGTGCTGTGGTGATTGCCGGGAAGCGGACGGCCGCCCCGTTCCAGGGCCTCTCAGGCATTGACCCCGCAGGCAAACGGTCCCTAGAATACGCGGTTTCAAGCAGCCTTTCGCTCCGCCCGGCTGCGGCACCATCCGGGCCACTGGTCATCAGGAATTGCGCACCACATGGAGATTCTGGAAAAAGTCGGCGACTTTTTTGCTGCCGCCACCCACCGACTCGAACGCGGCATCACATCCCTCTTCGGTTCTTCCAACGAACGCCGCATGCGGCGTCTGGGGTTTGTGCGTGACCAGCAGGGACGCACCACGATCGTGCCCGGCTCCATGCTGGACCGCATCAATTCGCTCGAACCCGAATGGCAGAAACTCACGGACGACGAACTGCGTCAGACCGCAGCAAAGTTTCGTGCTCGCCTGCAGAACGGCGAAACACTCGACGACCTGCTCCCGGAAGCATTCGCCGCCGTGCGTGAATCCGGCCGTCGTTTTCTGAAGATGCGGCACTACGAAGTGCAGATGATCGGCGGTTACATTCTGCACAAGGGCATGATCTCTGAAATGGTCACGGGCGAAGGTAAGACGCTCGTCGCCACACTCCCCGCCTTCCTCAATGCGCTCGCCGGCAAAGTGCACGTGGTCACCGTCAACGACTATCTTGCGCGCCGCGACATGGAATGGATGGGTCCGGTGTATCTGCAGCTGGGACTCACCGTGGGCGCCATCCAGTCCAATATGAACTCCGCCGAACGCCAGGTGCATTACGCCTGCGATATCACCTACGGCACCAGCAACCAATTCGGGTTCGACTACCTGCGGGACAACATGAAGCCCACGGCCGAACAGCAGGTGCAGGGGCCGCTCGACTACGCGATCGTCGACGAAATCGACAATATCCTCATCGACGAAGCCCGCACACCGCTCATTATTTCCGGCCCGGCTCACGATAATCTCGACAAATATCCTCGCGCCGAAGCCATTGCCAGACAGCTCCGCCGCGATGTCGACTTCGAAGTCAAGGAAAAGGAACACACCTGCCACCTCACCGAAGCCGGCGTCCGCCGCGCTGAACAGCTGGCCGGCGTCGACAGCTTCTACACGGCCGGCAACATGGAATGGCCACACCTCCTTGACAACGCACTCAAAGCCCACCACCTCTACAAACGCGACGTGCACTACGTGGTGGAAAAACAGGAAGTGGTGATTGTCGACGAAAACACCGGCCGCAAGATGGAAGGCCGCCAGTGGTCAGACGGGCTGCATCAGGCCGTCGAAGCCAAGGAAGGCGTCCGCATCAAAGCGGAAACTCAGACGCTGGCCACCATCACCCTGCAGAACTACTTCAAGCTCTACGGCAAGCTCTCCGGCATGACGGGTACCGCCATGACCGAATCCGAAGAATTCCTCAAAATCTACAGCCTCGACGTCGTTGCCATTCCCACCAATCGCCCGATGCAGCGAATCAATCACCCCGACAGCATCTACGGGACCGAAAAGGAAAAATGGGACGCGGTCGTCAGTGAAATCGTGGAAGTACACGGCACCGGTCGCCCGCTGCTCGTCGGCACCACCTCCATCGAACTCTCCGAAATGCTCGGCGATCGACTCCGCCGCCGTGGCATCCACCACGAAGTGCTCAACGCAAAAATGCACGAGCGCGAAGCCGAAATCGTCGCTCAGGCCGGACGCAAAGGCGCCGTCACCATCGCCACCAACATGGCCGGTCGCGGCACCGATATCATTCTCGGCGGAAACCCCGAACACGCCGCCTGGGAAGAACTCAAAACCCGCTACAGCTCCCGTCTTGAAGTTCCCAAATCCGAATGGGATGCGCTCACACGACAAATCGCCGAACGCGAAGGCATGGTCGCTGAAGGCAAGGAAGTCGCAGTGCTCGGCGGACTCCACGTCGTCGGCACCGAACGGCACGATTCCCGCCGCATCGACCTGCAGCTGCGCGGCCGCGCCGGTCGACAGGGTGACCCCGGCTCCAGCCGCTTCTTCATCTCCCTCGACGACCGACTCATGCGGCTCTTCGCCGGTGACAACGTCAAACGCCTGCTCCAGTGGGCCGGACTCACCGAAGGTGAACCCATCGTCAGCCCCATGGTCACGCGACAACTTGAAAAAGCACAGAAAAAACGCGAGGAAACTCACTTCGACCAGCGTAAGAATCTGCTTGAATATGACGAGATCATGGACGAGCAGCGCAAGCGGACCTACACCTATCGCCAGCGCATTCTCGATGGCGAAGACTGCCGCTCACTCATCCTCGGCATGATGCACAGCGAAATCGACCGCTGGACCGCTCAGTTCCTCGACAAAAACTACCGCTGGGATTCCATCGCCGCATGGATTCACCAGACCTTTCAGATCGAAGCCGATGCCGGTGATATCCGCGACATGTCCCGCCAGGACATCGAAAGCTGGATCCGCGACGAACTCGAACGACAAAGCGAAATCCAGACCAACGATCAGCTCGAAATGCACCTCCCCACAGCTGCCGAAAGCAAGCTCGAATGGAACTACATCGCCATCGTCAAGTGGGCGAACCGCGCGTTTTCCATCACCATCACCGATCGCGATCTCCGTTCCCGTGACCGCGACGATATCCCGGCATTCCTGGTCGAAAAAATCCGCGACGCCTTCTCCCGCCGCGATCTCTCTGACCTCGATAACTTCCTCGATCCGCTCTTCCCCTTCAAGTCGCTCGCCGGATGGGTCGGATTCAACTTCCAGCTGGCTGTTCAGCCGGAAGAATTCCAAAGCCTCGACCAAACCGCCGTCCAGAAAATGCTCCGCGAACGCGTGGCTCAGCAGTACGACGAAAAAGAAGCCTCCTTCCCCGTCGCCGTCGGCATGCACAACTTCCTTGCCGGCGACGGGCAACAGAACGAACGCGCCAACCGCGAACGGCTGGCACGCTGGGCCAACACCCGCTTCCGCGCCGACTTTGACCCCGCTGCCATGGCCGAATTGCAGTCGTCCGCCATCCGCGAAGTGCTCCTCAAGGCCAGCCGCCAGTTTCTCGCACGGCGGCCCGCAGCGCCCGTCGTCGAAGCCAGACTCAGCGAAATCCTCACCAGCAGCCGCCCCCGATCACTCCTCTCAGAAACCCAGATCACCACCCTCCTCAGCTGGGTCGACCAGGAACTCAACCTGCAGCTCAACCCCGCCGCCCTCCGACATCTTCCGGTCGAAAAGGTTCGCTCCGAAATCGTCCAGGGCATCGACCAGCTCTTCCGCCCGGAACTCCGCCAGACCGAACGCTCAATCCTCCTTGAATTCGTCGACACGGCCTGGAAGGAACACCTCTACTTCATGGGCTACCTCCGACAGGGCATCGGCTTCGTCGGGTATGCTCAGAAAGACCCGCGCACCGAATACAAACGCGAAGGTCGCCGCGCATTCCTCGCCATGTGGGAACGCATCGCCACTCAGGTCACAGAAAGCATCTTCCGCGTCGAACATGAAAGCCCCGCCTTCGTCGGCTCCCTCTGGAGAATCACCGCTACCGAACACGATGTCGCTCCCCCTGTCGATTCCCGCGTCGATGAGCTCCAGACAAACGCTCCCGAAGCCGGCGAAGAAGGCCGAGCCACTCAACCCATCATCAATGCCGCTCCCCGAGTCGGGCGCAATGAAGACTGCCCCTGCGGAAGCGGAAAGAAATACAAGAAATGCTGCGGTCGCTGATGCCCTGGTTGCTCAACCTCCTCTACGCAGCACTCCTCACGCTGCTCTCCCCGGTCATCATCTGGCGAATGATCCGCCATCGCCGCTACCGCCGCGGACTCCGCCAGAAACTCTTCGGACAACTCCCCTTCACCCTCGACACCCGACCGCTCGCCTGGTTTCATGCGGTCAGCGTCGGCGAAATCGTCCAGCTTCGGAAAATCGTCGACGAATTCCGCCGGCAGACCAGCGACTCATGGACGATCGTCGTCTCCACCTCCACCGACACCGGCTATGACCTCGCACGCCAGCGGTTTCCCGACTGCCAGCTCGTCTGGTTCCCGCTGGATTTTTCCTGGGCCGTCAGACGCGCCCTGCAACGTCTCCAACCCAGCCTGCTTGTCCTCGTCGAACTCGAACTCTGGCCCGGTCTCATCCTCGAATGCAGCCGTCAGAACGTTCCGGTGGCCATCGTCAACGCCCGACTCAGCCACCGCAGTTTTCGTCGCTACCTCAGGGCCCGCTGGTTCCTCCAGCCCGTCTTCTCCCGCATCGCCCTCGTCGCCGCACAGTCTCAGCCCTGCGCCGAACGCCTGCAGAAACTGGGTGTGCCCGCCGAACGCATTCAACTGACCGGCTCCGTGAAGTTCGACGGCGTCGCCTGCAGTCCCGGGCATCCTCCAACACAGCAGCTCCGATCGCTCCTGCAGATTGACCCGGCCGCCCCCGTCCTGATGGCCGGCAGCACCCAGGCGCCCGAAGAACGCTGGATCCTTGATATCTGGCAACAGCTCCGAAGACTCCATCCCACACTCCAGCTGATTCTCGTTCCGCGTCATCGGGAACGGTTCGACGAAGTCGCGGAACTCGTCCGCGCCGCCGGTGTCCCGCTGCTCCGACGCTCTCAGCTCACCGCCAATCCCCCACCTGCCGACCTCGACACCAACTGCGTCCGCCTGCTCGATACCATCGGAGAACTCAGCGCCTGCTGGGGACTTGCCGATATGGCCTTCGTCGGCGGTTCCTTCGGCAGCCGCGGCGGACAGAACATGATTGAACCCGCCGCCTTCGGAGCTGCGGTGACCTTCGGCCCCAACACCTGGAACTTCCGCGACGTCGTGCAGATCTTTCGCGAAGCCGACGCCTGTCGCCAGGTCCAGTCCCCCAGTGAACTTCTGCCACTGCTCCAGCACTGGCTCGATCAACCCCTCGATCGCCAACGCATCGGCGCAGCCGCTGCCGCTGTAGTGCTCAGCCAGCAGGGGGCCGTCACTGCCACCGCTCAACTCCTGCTCACCCACGTCACTCCCCGCAACGCCATCCCGCCCCGGATCAAAGCGGCCTGAAACCGCTCCGATCCGCCTGTGAGATGTGTCCGCACGGTCCACGCCCAATGGCCTTGAAGTTCTGTGGAATTCTTTGAACAGACGGCCAACAACAAGGGAGGGCGAGGCTGGGATGGTGAAACGGCGTGAGAATGGAAAAGCTGGAGTATTTTGCTCTTCCTGTCAGTTGACGTCTCTTCCGCTGCCGGTTGTCGTCAGAACTGTTGGTCTCACGCAAAGGCGCAAAGACGCAAAGGAAGGACAGAAGGTTCAAATTTCAAACAATTCCAGCTTTGCG
>JBJTOM010000018.1:0-5628 GCA_046074585.1 Planctomycetota bacterium
TCCCAGCTTTGCCCTCCCGGCAGCACTCGTGGCCGGAATACACTCATTTACCCACCCATCACCCACCGTTGTAGTGGCAAACACAGTTTCAGTGCGGTAAGCTCCGGCGTTCCAGTCATTGTCGCTCCCCCGGAAGCCCCGGCGCCAGCGGCGCTGTCCACTGCCATCTCCAGACCGGATCCCCTCCATGTTCACTCGACTGCTTCCCGCCATTCTCCTGCTTTGCTGCTGCACTACCCTTGTTCAGGCAACTCGCGCCCAGGACAAAAATCCCGCCAGCAGTACTCCGGTGACCGAGCAGGACGCATATCCGCTGAGCCGCTTCGAGATACCTTCCGGCATCGTGCTGGAAGCTGGCGCCATCGAAGTCCTTCCGGACGGGCTCCTGGCCGTGGCGACTCGCCGGGGAGACATCTACCTTGTCTCCAATGCGTGGGACGACGATCTGAAACCCGCCCGGTTTCGTCTGTTTGCCCAGGGCCTTCACGAAGTTCTCGGACTGTCCTGGCATCAGGGTTCCCTCTTCGCCACCCAGCGTTGTGAAGTCACTCGACTCCGCGACACGGATGCTGACGGGATGGCAGACGACATCGAGACATTCTGTGACACATGGAGCATTAACGGTGATTACCATGAATACGCATTTGGATCTCCATTCGATCGCAACGGTCATATGTGGGTGGTGCTCTGCCTGACCGGTTCCTTCGGAAGCGACTGTCCCTGGCGTGGCTGGGCGGTGCGGATTGACGAAACCGGCAAGATGATTCCCACCTGCAGCGGCATTCGTTCGCCGGGCGGGATCGGCTTCAACGCGGTTGGTGACGTTTTCTACACGGACAACCAGGGACCATGGAACGGCACATGCAGTCTCAAGTGGCTTCGGCCCGGCTCGTTTCAGGGACATCCAGGCGGCAATCGCTGGTTTTCGCTCACGGAACAGGGCCCCGCCGCCGCTCCCAAAGAACCCCAGAGCGGCAGTCGGATTGTCACCGAAGCGGACCGCATCCCGGAATACGAACCACCGGCCATTCTGTTTCCGTATCAGAAAATGGGGCAGAGCGCCAGTGGCATTGCCTGTGACACCACCGTCGGCAAATTTGGTCCATTCAAAGGCCAGTTATTCGTCGGTGACGTCACTCACAGCACTGTGATGCGCTGCTTTCTTGAAAAGGTCAAGGGCCATTATCAGGGGGCCTGCTTTCCATTCCGAGAGGGCATTGGTTCAGGAACGCTGGCGCTCCGCATGACAGACGACGGCACACTGTTCGTCGGGGGCACCAACCGTGGCTGGGGTTCTCGCGGCACCAAACCGTTTTCACTGGAGCGGATTCGATTCAGTGGTCGCACACCATTCGAGATTCAGGAGATGCGAGCTCGCCACGACGGTTTTGAACTGGTGTTCACGGAACCCGTCGCCCCCGAAATCGCGGCCAGGCCCGACACCTGGAAATTCAACTCCTTCTGTTACATCTTCCAGTCTTCCTACGGCAGCCCGGAAGTCGATCACGCTCAACCGACCGTAACATCCGCCGCTGTCTCCGCTGACCGACTCAGCGTCCGCTTAACACTGAATCAACTCACTCGCGGCCACATCCACGAACTCCGCTCCGATGCCCTGCGCTCTGCGTCCGGCCACCCGCTCCTGCACTCCACTGCCTACTACACGCTGCACTACATCCCCGACGCCAAGTAGCCGAACGCGCATCGCATGGCGAAATGCAACGTCTCCACCTGCCCTTTTTCGCGATAAGAAACGCGACATGCGACATGTTTTGCCGCACTCTTTGTCACCTCAGCCGACAGGCCACCGCCGGATGTCCGTGACCTCTCCCCAAAACCCGCCCGCTCAATCCCCCCTCTCCCCTCCAGGGGGAGAAGAGCCGAAGTGGCGGCAGGATTCTTCACCCGCTGACATCCTGCGATTGGTTCTCGCGGCCTGCTCCCTGATCGCCATCGCTGCGACATCAGCGACCACTGTCAGTGCCCGGAATCCGCCAGACTTTGCCCGTGAAGTGCTCCCGATCCTCAAGTCCAGCTGTCTTGAATGTCACAGCACTGCAGAGCAGAGTGGTGGCCTGGATCTGCAGGCCGGACTCATTCAGGGCAGCCATTCCGGTGCCGTCATCGTTCCCGGTCAGCCGGACGAAAGCCTGCTTCTGCGACTGGTCACCGAAGGCACCATGCCGCCTGATAAATCCGGCCGGCTTTCAGCTGACGAGGTGCAAACCCTGCAAGCGTGGATTGCTGCCGGGGCGACGTTGCCCGGCCCGGACCAGTTTCCCACGGTCACGTGGGATCGCATTCAGCCTCTGCTGCTCCTGCGGTGCACCGTCTGCCACGGCCACGATCGCCAGGAGGGCGGGCTGGACCTGCGGACTCGCGAGAGTCTGCTTCGCGGAGGTAAATCCGGTCCTGCGGCTGTCGCCGGCAATCCGGAGCAAAGCCTGCTGCTGCAGAAGATCGCAGCTGGAGAAATGCCGCCCGCCCGGCGACTCGTCGCGGTCAGCATCAAACCCATCACGCCCACAGAAACCAAACTGCTGGAGACATGGATCGCAGCCGCTATGCCAGCCGCGCCTGCCACGCCACCACCTGCTCCCGCCATCACTCCAGAAGCTCGAAGCTTCCGGGCATTCCGGCCACCGCAGGCGGAACGGCCGCCCGAGGTTCAGGCACAACACCGCGTGCAGACGCCGATCGACGCCTTCATTCTGCAGCGGCTGGAACAGCATCAGCTCTCCCTGTCTCCACCGGCCGAACCCGCAGTGCTGGTCCGCCGCCTGTACCTGGATCTCACGGGCCTGCCCCCCACCATCGACCAGCTTCGCCAGGTGCTGAATGATCCGGCTCCGGATCGATTCTCCCGATTGATTGATCAGCTCTTAATCTCCCCGCAGTACGGAGTGCGCTGGGGCCGCTTCTGGCTCGATGCTGCCGGCTACGCCGACTCCGAAGGCGCTCAGAACGAAGACCGCGTCCGCCAGGAAATGTGGCGTTACCGGGACTATGTGATCCAGGCATTCAACGCGGACAAACCATGGGACCGCTTCCTCCACGAACAACTCGCCGGCGACGAACTTGCTGACTACACAACGGCCGGCGAAATCGACCAGACGCTCTGCAACAACCTGATTGCCACCGGGTTCCTCCGCACGGCTCCTGATCGCACGTTTGCCAGCATCACGGCCTTCGTACCCGATCGCCTCGAAGTCATCGCTGACGAACTGCAGATTCTGGGTTCCGCTGTCATGGGCCTGACTATTGGCTGTGCCCGCTGCCATTCCCACAAGTTCGATCCGATTCCGCAGTCGGACTACTACAAACTGGCCGCCGTCTTTCGCGACGCTCTGGACGAACACGACTGGCTCAGGCCCGAAGACCAGCGGTCGTTACCTTTCGTTACCACGGCCGAACGCGCGTCATGGGAACACCGCAAGCAGCAAATCGAACAGCAGGTCGCGGAACTGCAGCAGAGACTGTCTTCTCTTCCCGGCGACGCCGCAACGGCGCTGCAGAAAGAGATCGACGTGCTGAAAAAGTCCGTCCCCCCCGAACCTCGCATCCGCGCCCTCTGGTCGCGCGGACGTCCCTCGCCCACCTGGGTACTGCTGCGTGGCGACTACCTGACGCCGGGAAAGCGTGTGGAGCCGGGTGTCCCTGAAGTGCTCAGTCCGCCCGACTTCCGCTTCACGTTCAGTCCTCCCTGGCCAGCAGCTCAGAAAACCGGTGCGCGTCTGGCGTTTGCCCGCTGGCTGACGCAGCCTGAGCATCCGCTGACGGCACGCGTCATTGTGAATCGGATCTGGATGCATCACTTTGGACGCGGCATCGTGGAAACGCCCGGCAACTTCGGCACGGCCGGCAGCCCACCATCTCACCCGGAACGGCTGGACTGGCTTGCCGTCGAATTCATCCGTGGTGGCTGGAGCGTCAAAGCGCTGCACCGGCTGATCCTCAATTCCGCCGTCTGGCAGCAGTCGTCTGCGATTTCCGCCGTCTCCGCTCAACAG
This sequence comes from Planctomycetota bacterium, assembly GCA_046074585.1. Lineage (GTDB taxonomy): Bacteria > Planctomycetota > Planctomycetia > Planctomycetales > Planctomycetaceae > SXXK01. Next base: position 4,011 of record JBJTOM010000018.1, read on the forward strand.
GATCCCGACGGTCGACTGCTCTCGCGAATGCCTCTTCGCCGTATGGATGCCGAAACCCTTCGCGATTCGCTGCTGTTCACAGCTGGTGCGCTCAGCGAAGAACTCTACGGCCCCGCTGATCCGCTCACGGTCCGCAGCGATGGTCTGGTGACTGTTCAGCCCCGTGACGGCAAGTGGCGCCGCAGCGTCTTTGCATTGATGCGTCGCACGCAGATTCCCAGTCTGCTGGAGAGCTTCGACTACCCGCAGATGGGCCCCAACTGTCTGCAGCGCAGCGAATCGCTCACCGCCACCCAGTCCCTGCAACTGCTCAACAGCAGTCAGCTGCATGACCTCGCAGCGCGATTGGCCGCCCACGTACTCCTCACCGTTGCTCAGTCCCCGCCACTGTCCTCCGACATTGCATCCCGCAGAGTCCGCATTCAGAACCTTGTCGAACACGCTCTTGGTCGCCTGCCGCATCCCGCAGAAGAACAGGCACTGCTGGAAAGTCTTGATGACCTGGCCCGGGAATGGCAGCAGTCTGGCAGTTTAACTGCCGACGGAAATCCGGCAGCCGAATCCAAAGCGTTTGAAAATGTGTGCCATGCCCTGCTGAATTCCGCGGCCTTCTCCATGATCGATTGAAGTCAGCCATGCACCTCCACAACACCCTGCAAACATCCCGTCGCAGCTGGCTCAGCAGCATGTCCAGGGGACTCGCGGCCACCGCCATGCTCGATCTGGCCCGCGGCGAATCCAGCACCGGGCGACCGCTCCGCCCCACAACGCCACCCACGGCAACCAGCGTCATTCATCTGTTCATGAACGGCGGCCCCAGCCAGATGGATCTGTTCGACCCCAAACCGGAACTCACCCGCCGCCACGGACAGGAGCATTTTGCGAGGATTGCCGGGGAAGTTGAGTTCCCGGATGCTGCCGGAGCTCTGATGGGCAGTCCTTTCCAGTTCCGGCAACACGGCACCTGCGGCATGTGGGTCTCGGAATTGCTCCCGCACTTCACCCGACACGTGGACCACGTGGCTCTCGTTCGATCGCTGCACACCACCAACCTGACACATGAACCGGCACTTTACAAGTATCACAGTGGCAGCGAATTCATCGGTCGGCCATCTCTGGGCGCGTGGATCACCTGGGGACTCGGCAGTGAAAACAACAACCTGCCCGGTTATGTTGTACTCGAAGATCCGCTCGGTCTGCCCGTCAATGGCGTCGACAACTGGTCAGCCGGGTTTCTGCCGGCATCGTCGCAGGGAACGCGATTCCGCGCCACCGGAGCCCCGGTACTGAATCTCGCCCCGGACTTCACCGAACCAGCGCGTGTGACCACCGCTGAACGATCACTCATTCGCCGCCTCGATCGGCTGCACCAGCAGCAGCATCCAGGTCACAGTCGCCTTGAGGCTCGCATTCAGGCGTGGGAACTGGCGGCCCGGATGCAGCTGGCCGCAACAGATGCACTCGACCTGAACCAGGAAACTCCGGCCACCCAGGATCGCTACGGTATCGGTCGCGAGCCCACCGATTCCTACGGCCGGCGCTGCCTCATCGCACGGCGACTTGTGGAGCGTGGAGTTCGGTTCGTGCAACTCTTCATCAATGGGCAGATCTGGGACAA
>JBJTOM010000019.1:0-3810 GCA_046074585.1 Planctomycetota bacterium
CTTCGGCGGTAATTGCAGAGATGGTCACGTTGAGGGGTTGGTCGGCGTTTGGCTGCAGGTTGAGGACGGCGCTTACTCGACCATCCTTGACTCGTTTCTGGACAACATCACGAACTTTATTAGCAACCCCGACAGATGCTCGTTTCACACTGATGCCCCGCCGTTTGAAAACGATCTCGTCGTCTTCGAGAGTGACTGCCAGAGGAATTAAAACGGAGTGACGACCGATATCCTCCCGACCTTCGCGGCGGATGGCAGCCTCCAGAATAATCGTGACCTTACCGTCGCCAAACTGAACCTGAATTGGATCGCGACCGTTGAAGACGTAGAATGCGGGCGATTTGTCACCGTCAGACTCTGTTTCAGAATTCTCTGCGTCGGGCTGGGGAGTACTGTCCGGGGCGGGAGCGACGGCTGGATCTGGTGTTTTGCGGAGTTTGATTTCGCGATTGAGGAGTTTGGAGAGGGCGGATTCGAGTTCTTCGGCCATCTGGTCAGCGGGGATCACGCGACCGTGGAAACCGAGTGCATCGAGGGTGGCGTTGACAGCGGATTCGTGAATCTGGAGCACACCGGTGTCTGCTGAGAGGGGCACAGGGGGAGCGACGGAGCCACCGACGCGTGCGGTGCCAAGACTGCGGGTGCTGATGGCCGCATGCGTATGACTGGAGCGGGCGTTGATGAGATCGGGGGCGGCATCTTTGGTGCGGAGGGCATCGAGGGTGGCCTGGATGTCGGCGTTGAGTCTGGTGAACTGTTCAGAGGACTCGCTGTCGAATTTCGGCTGGGCCTGATTGCGGAGTTTCTGGGCGGTGATGGCTTCGGATCGGGGTTTGCTTTCGGCGATCTTCTGTTTGGCAGCGCCGCGGACGATCATGCCAATCAGCGGGATACCATCAAATTTGGTGCGAAAGCCTCGTGTCTGGCTGTTGGTGTCCACGCTGAAGCGGCTGCTGCCGAGTGTCACGCGCTCGCCGTCAAATTCAAACGGCTTGTCGATCCAGAAATAGTGATTGCCGCTGGTGTAGACCGTGGCCGGGTCTTTGCGGGCGGCGGTTTCTGAACGGGTGTTGCCGCTGAGCTTGAGCTGGAAGGCGGCAGTGTTGTCGGACGGGGTCACGTCGGCCGTGATTTTGACGCTGGTCGTCTGTGTTCCGGTGACGCGAGCTCCCAGAATAAAGTCCGCCACGCAGCCGCTTTCGGTGCGGTATTCAGAAATGAGCCGACCGAGGAGTCCTTCGGAGAGGTTGACGTGCACGTTGTGATTCATCACGTGCTGGCTGACGGCCGGCCACATGACGTCTGCGGATTTGGGGAACCGCGTGCGGAGGATCCGCCACTGGGAACGGATGCGGTCGGATCGTTCAGCCGACGGCAGCAGGTCATTCCCGATGACTTCGGTGACGAGGGTTTTCAGGGCGACGGACCGCGCTGATCGCACGGAGGATTCATCCGGCCACGAGCTTGTTGCAGCTTCGAGTTTCTCGGCGGCTGTTTTCACCTGCTGGACGGCAGGGCTGAGCAGGAAGGCACGCTGTTCGGGCGAGTCTTCGGTGTTTTGGCGGATGCTTTTGAGCAGTTCTGAGAGGGCTGGGGCGGCTGGGGGTGCCTGTGTGAGTGCATCGAGCGGCAGCAGTTGGAGCCATTGCTGATCTTCGGGACGAGTTCCGGTACGCAGTGCAGCGACAGCGGTGTGCAGTTCTGCGGTGAAGTCTCCGGACTGGGGCTGGAGATCCGCTACGGCGGCCGCGGCAAAGCCGGCTTCAAGGAGTTCGATCCAGCGCAGCAGTTGACTGCGCAGCGCGCCCGACTGCTCAGCCGGGAGTGCCACAATCAGCGGACGCAGTTTCTGCAGTGCTTCGAGACGCGTGGTGTCGGGCTCGGATGTGTTCCAGAGCACTGTGAGGGGCGCTGCGATTTCTGGATTCAGCGATTCGAGCTTTTCGAGAAAAGTTGCGAGTCCCGGCAGTTGGTTCGCCCGTTCGTCTGCCGCCGCAGCGGGTTCGTCGGTGGTTGCTTTGAGCCGTTCAGGGAAGAGGCAGGCTGCCGGGATGGCAACGCTGACGAACATTACTGACAGAGCGATCGAACCCCAACGGCCGGTGGCCAACTGTGTACCGTGCACGCTATGCTCCAGTGCTTCAGCCAGACAGAGAAACAGACACTTTCGCGGGTGTTTGGCAAAGCATTCGGCGAGGTCTGTGCAGGAGACAATCGTCCCGCGGACTTCGCCAATTCCCTCTTTTCTGCCGCCATCACAAAGCCCGCAAAACCAATACAGATTCTCTATCTTCACAATGTCACGGAGCCTTGGCAAGTGTCGATCGCAGGAAAACCCGCCTGAAATCCGGGAATTCTCGCGAGTAAGGGAATGTCGAAGCGGAACTCACGCCACGTCAGTAACAGGCAAAATCTGACGTCTGCGTTTTCAGAGCAGGAACACTTTCCCCAAAGTCTCTGTTTTATTAAACTCCCCAGTCAGCGTCAGATTGCCCAGGTGCTGCCGAACACCAGTCACGTCGTCACAGGATGATTCAAGCCCCATCGTGCCAGCGCTCTCTGGCTCGACGGTCTTCTGGAAGGAGTCTCGGATGAAGTTTCATCCGCAGCGATTTATCCACGCTGCCAACCTGCGGCTGGATGTGCCGGTCAGTGTGATCAGTTCCGAACAGCTCACCGAAGCCCAGCGGACGGCATTCGAGGACGCCACACTGCGGGCCTTTGATCAGGTCATCGAATCCTGTGTGCGCCACAAGGTGCTCTGCCTGCTCGTCTCCGGCAATGCCTTTATCGAGGCCGACCGCAGCCTCCGCGCTCGCCTCGCAGTGCTCCGCGGATTCACCCGTCTGCACGAACACAGGATCCGCGTCTTTGTCCTCCCTGGTGATTCTGATCCGCCCGAAGCATGGCGCGCGATTTCGGATCTGCCGGACAACGTCACGGTCTGCTACAGCTCCAGCACCGAACCTGCAGTGCTCGAAACCAACGGTCACCAGGTTCTGGCCATCTCCGCCTCCATGTGGCTCGGGCATACCGACGATTTTGGGATTCAGGTGATCTCCACGGCCGCTGACGAGCTGCAGCCGTTTCGCATCGGCGTGATTTCACAGACGCGCTGCGAAGAACGTCAGCGCATGCAGGCACTCGCAGCCGCTACCACCGACGATGCTCTCACTCGCTCCCAGACCAATCCGTCCACCGCCGAACTGATCAGCAGACCAGCAGACATCCAGCCGCAGCGGACTGCCGCCACGCCCTCCCCCACAGCCGCTCAGGACTCACCGCTGACGCCCGACGAACGGCTGTCCGAGCGTGGGCAGACCGGGGAAGACAGGCCAGTCGCCTTTCTGCCCTCGACCGCGTTTCTGAACTTCTCCGACGAACTGCTCCACGACGCCCGCCTGAACTACCTCGCCCTCACAGGCCAGCTCGAGCGCACCACCCTCTGGCGCGATTCCGGCGTCGTTCACAGTCCCGGCACACCCCAGCCACGTTCCCGACGGGAAACCACCAGCGGCTGCTGTTCACTCGTGAGTGTTTCTGAGGCTGGTGAGATTCGCATCACGGCCCTCGACACCAGCTGCGTCGACTGGCACGTGATCGAACTGGAAGTCGAAACCGGCGTGGATCTGTCAACGCTGCTGCAGATCATGAAAACACGGCTGCTGGAACTGCGTCCCGGAACCGCTGATCAGTACTGGTCCGTCCAGTGGCTGCTCCGCGGTGACCTCCCGGACCTCGAGCATCTGCGTCGGAGTGATCTGAACACAATGCTGGCGGGGGACGGATTGGTCTGGGAGCGAGTGAGAG
>JBJTOM010000020.1:0-36028 GCA_046074585.1 Planctomycetota bacterium
CCCCGGTGGTCTCGTGGGCCAGATTCCGGCCACCCCCCGCCGGTGGCTCTGAACATCGCGGTTATCGCTGCAACTGCGCAAATGATTACAAACGGAAAAAGCGCCCCAACCATCGCAGTCAAATCTGACGCTCCGACTCGCTCTCGCCGCAGGGACTGTCCCAGCACGCGGCGCTTCGGTGTCGTCTCGCGGTCTCCATGACCGGCAGAACGTCTCCGTCCGGAGGCTGCGGGGACTGTCCCCGGCAGGCCACAAACCCGGCAAAGGTGCAAACCCGGCAAAGGTGCATGGCACCTGAACGCCGAAGGTGTTTGTTGAATGGGCTTTACAACGGCCGGTGGGGACCGGAGTCGCTGTTGTCGCGGCGCGGTTTTTGGCCCGGTGTGCCGTGCAGGTTTCTAGGCGGAACAGTGGGGGGGCTTAGCAGGAGCTCCGCCCTGGGATGACGAAACGGCGCGAACTCTGCCCATAGTCGCGTTTCGCTCCGTCGAAACGGACACCCAGCTTTTTCTCTGCTGAAGACCTCAAACCAAGACCGTTCCTCGCTCAAGCTAAAAACGCCCCAGAGCTCCCAGATTACTGCCGTTTCACCATCCCAGCTTCGCCCTCCCGGCAACGGCCTTCACCGGAAATGGAACGCCACAGAGGCTGCGTTGTCGGTTCTGCAGGGACTATCCCCGGCGGCCCAGGAACCTGGCGAAGGTGCAGGCAAAGGTGCATGGCACCGAAACGCGCTCACGGGCGCGGCTCGGTGATTGCGTTTTGAATGGCTGTGTGATGGGACACGTGGGACGTATGCGACCCATGAGACGGACGGCCCGCGTGACGAAACGGGGGTGCGTTCCTGGTTCCTCGTCGAAGCGCACCCAGTCCGCCGGAGCTTCCCACGGAAGCCGTGGCAGTGCTGTTGCCCGCGGACTGCCGTCCGACGGCTCAAATTCCCCCCTTTCCCCTGAGGGGAGAGGTTGGCCAGAGGTGGCTTTCGACAGAAAGTGCAGGCCATTGGACTGCCGTCCTGCTGCTCGCTATGCTTCGTGTTTCATGCTGTTGTTTCCTTCCTCAACGATTCCCTGCGATGAAAACCAATCCTGTCAAAAGTGCTCTCGCGGCCGGCCAGCCGTCTGTTGGCACGTGGTTGTCCTTTGGCGACGTCTTCACTGCTCGTTTGATGGCCAAGACGGGATTTCCGTGGCTCACGGTGGACCTCGAGCATTCGCCGATTGACTGGTCGACGGCGTCGCTCATGTTTGCTGCGATTGCCGACGCGGGCTGTGTGCCTCTGGCTCGCGTTCCGCGGGGGGATCATGACTTGATCAAGCGAGTGCTGGACGGTGGAGCATGGGGGATTGTGGTGCCGATGGTGAACACGGTTGAACAGGCGCGAATCGCAATTGCAGCGGCCCGGTATCCTCCGGCCGGCAATCGTTCCATTGGCGGCAGCATCCCGGCGCAGAACTTTCAGACAACCTCCGGCGAATACTATCGCCGTGCCAACGATGAGATCCTTGTGATCCTGCAGACGGAATCTCCTGAGGGTGTCGACAACGCCGAAGAGATTTACAGTCTGCCGGGGGTGGACGCCATCTTTGTGGGGCCCAACGATCTGTTCTGGCAGATGAAGCCTGCTGATGGCTCAGACCCGACTCCGGAAGCATTCGAGAGCATGCTGCAGCGCGTGCTTGCTGCGGGTAAAAAAACGGGGACACCGGTTGGCATTCACTGTTTTTCAGTCGAAGAAGTTCAGCGTCGCATCAGCGAAGGCTGGCAGTTTCTGGCGCTGCAGAGCGAGCTGAAGATGATGGTCAGCCGCGCTCAGGAACTGGTGGAACAGCTGGGGCTGGCCACCGCAGAAGATCTGGCACGCTACTGACAGTCCCAGTTGACACCTCCAGCGAAAGTCCCGGGCGATGTTCCAGCGACCGCTTAGTTCTACCGGACCGGCACTCAGCGTCATCGGCCTTGGCACATGGGCCATGGGCGGTGGAGACTGGAAATTCGGTTGGGGAGATCAGGATCATTCCGCCGCCATTGCTGCGATTCTGCGAGCGGTGGAACTGGGCATCAACTGGATTGATACAGCGGCGGTTTACGGCGAAGGCCAGAGTGAACTGCTGGTTGGCGAGGCGCTGCGACAGCTGTCTCCGGGTTCCCGCCCGCTGGTGGCGACGAAATGTGGCCGTGTGCCACTGGGCAACGGGGAGATCGGCAAATGTCTGCGGCGCAGCAGTGTGATGGCGGAATGCGAGGGCAGTCTGCGACGGCTTGGCACGGACACAATCGATCTGTACCAGCTGCACTGGCCTGAGCCTGATGAAGAGATTGAAGAGGGCTGGCAGGCGCTCATAGACCTGAAGGCTCAGGGCAAAGTCCGCGAAATCGGCGTCTCCAATCATTCTGTTTCCCAGCTGCAGCGGCTCATTCCGATGCATCCGGTGCGTTCTCTGCAGCCCCCCTATTCGATGATCGCCCGCGACGTCGAAGCAGAACTGCTCCCGTTCTGTCATCAGCAGGACATCGGAGTGATCTGTTACAGTCCGCTCGGCAAAGGACTGCTCACCGGAGCCTTCTCGGCCGCGCGTGCGGAAAGCCTGTCGGCGAAGGACCATCGCTCCCGCGACCCTCGATTCCAGTCACCGCAGCTGGAAATCAATCTCACCTTTGTCAGCGTCCTGCAGCAGATCGCCTCCGGACTTGGCTGGACACTCGCCGAACTCGCTTTGGCCTGGACGCTGCGCCGACCCGAAGTGACCGCTGCCATCGTCGGTGCCCGCAGTCCTCAGCAGATTGAACAAACCGCCATCGCCGGTTCGCGAATACTGCCTGCGGACGCAGCCACTGCCGTGACGCTGGCGATTCAGCAGCGGGATCGAGACCTGGAAGCTGCAGGAGGCCCCGCAAAGCCTCGCGTCTGATCTTCGGCCTGCTCAGCGAATCTTCCGATGACACGTTTCCGGCACAGACTCTTTCTCGCTCTGACCATTCTGGCCACCATAGCCGGGGGATTCAGCATCAGTCTGCTGCGGCGTTCCGTGCCCGCACCTCGGCTCCCCGATCTCTCCACGGCGGCTGACGCTGCGGTGTCGGCGATTCGCCGCGAGTGGCTGCAGGCTGATGCGGAACCCACCAGCGCTGAACGTCGTGGCAATCTCGGCAGTGTGCTGCTCGCCCATCAGTTCGACTGTGCAGCCGCTGCTGAATTTCGAATCGCCAGTGAGCTGGATCCGGCCAGTTTCCGCTGGAAGTACCTGCAGGGGCTCGCAGAAACTCCTGCCAGCCGAAACCAGGCGATGGAAAGTTTTCGCGCGGCTGCGGCGCTCCGCGGCGACAGCTGGCTCCCGCGAATCCGCCTTGCGGAACTCCTGCTTGCAGAAAACCAGCTTGATCCCGCCCGCGAACTGATCCTTGAAGCCCGCCGACTGGCCCCGAATGAACTCCGTCCGGCTCTTGCAGAAATCCGTCTTGAGCTCCTGGAGCAGCAGCCTGAGGCCGCGGTGGCCATCGCGGAACCGCTGCGCAAGGCCGGTGTACGGGTGCGGGAACTGTCGGAACTGTATGCGGCCACCCTGTTTCAGCTGGGACGTGCGGCTGACGCCCATACTGTCGCTCACGAACTCCATGATGAAGCACTGGAATCGGCCGGCTGGAATGACCCCTTCGCTGCTGCCGTTCTGGGCTTCAGCACGGATCCTGCGGACATCATTGCTGAAGCACGTTCGCTGGCGGCTCTCGGCAGGATCTCACAGGCCATCACCCGACTCCGGTCAGCCCCGCCTCGCACGGCCAGCCATGCCGATTTTGTTCCCACGCTCGTCCGCCTGCTCCTGGAGGATGGCCGGGCACTGGAATCGCTGCCGGTGCTTGACGAGGGGCTGCGGACCACACCCGGTTCGCCGTCGCTGCGGCATCTCCGCGGCAGCGCTTTGTTTCTGCTTGGCCGATATGCCGAGGCCGAGGCTGCTTTTCGTGACGCGCTGCAGATCAAACCTGATCTGGCCCTTGCACGACTCAATCTGGCCCACTGTCTGCTCCGCACTTCAGGACGATCGGCCGCTGTCACGGCACTGGAAGATACGCTCCGCACGGCCCCGGAAATGCACTCCGCAAGGCTTCTGCTGATATCCCTGCTGCTGGAGGAATCGCGGCTGCCTGAGGCGGCGGCTCAGCTGCAGAGCCTGCAGAAAATGCTGCCACCGGACCACCCCGAATTTGAGCAGCTGCAGCGGCGACTCACACAACTTCAGACACCAGCAACACCATAATTCGCGGAGCCCAGCTGCAAATGTGCCCAGACAGATCGCTGCGAGTGCTCCTGCTGACTGTCCTGCCACCCGGGCCGCGGCATATGTCGCTGTCTGTGTTCCTGCCGCGCCCTTCTTCGCTGCTGCTGCTGCTCCTGCTCCTGCTGCTGGCCTGCGTGGGTTGCGGATCGGAGTCTGATCCGGGCGCTACTGAGACAGGCGGCAACGAGGGTGCAGCCAGCAGAATCCCTGGCGCGCCGCTTTTTGTCCGGCGGTTCGAACGCATCCCCGTGCCTGCGTTCCAGACGCAGTCGTCTTCGACAGACGCAGCTCCCGAATCATCCGTCGCTGGAGTGACCGATTCACCTCCGCCCGCCACTCATGCTGCAGAGGCACTTGATTCGTCGGTGACCCGCTGGGAGTTTCCGCGAATTATGGCGGGGGGGTGTGGCATGGTGGACTTCAATCGGGATGACAGGCCGGACCTGATTCTGGTCGGGCTGTCGGCTGCCCCGTTGCCGGAACATGCCGTGCCCCGTATTCAGCTTCTGCAGCAGCGGGAATCCGGAGAATTCATGGACGTCACGAACAGCTCCGGACTGCACTTTGACGGGATTCCCTGCGGCGTGACCAGTGCTGATTTCACAAACGATGGATTGCCCGACCTCTGTCTGACCGGGAGCGGAGATTGTCGGCTGTTTGAAAACCTTGGAGGGTTTCGCTTTCGGGACCTCGGGTCTGCGGCTGGCGTTTCCAGCGGTCGCTGGAGTTCGTCGGCGGCGTTTCTGGACTATGACCGCGACGGCTGGCTGGATCTGTTTGTTGCGAACTATGTGGATTACGACCCGGTCCACGTGTGTCGGGATGCTGCGGGAACGGTTGACTTCTGCAGTCCTGCCGTTTTTCCCCGCACCACGGATCGGCTCTACCGCAATCTCGGCGGCGATCGTTCCCGGAATGCTCCTGCGGGGACGGCAGCCACAGCAGCCGCGTTTACGGATGTTTCGCTGGAGTCCGGGATCGCCGGTCAGCGGGGTGCGGGACTGGGAGTGGCTGCGGCCGACTGGAACAGGGATGGCTGGATGGACATCTTTGTGGCCAACGACGGGCATGCCAATTTTCTCTGGATCAATCAGCAGAACGGCACCTTTCAGGACGAAGCGGTGCTGCGGGGTGTGGCCAGTGATGCAGCGGGGCAAAGTCAGGGGAGTATGGGAACGGCGGCGGCTGATCTGAACCGTGACGGACTCCCGGATCTCGTGGTCACCAACCTTGATGGTGAATCCAACACTGTCTGTCTGCATGCGGGGCAGTTGTTTCAGGAGCGTTCAGCGGAATGGGGGATGGATAAGGTTTCCTGGCGTTTCACGGGTTTCGGCACGGCCCTTCCGGACCTGAATCATGATGGACGAGTGGACTTTGTGGCTGTGAATGGTCGCGTGCTGCGATCAGGACAGGGGGCTGAATTCTGGGATCGCTACCGTGAGCAGCAGTTACTGCTTCTGGGGGCGGAGGGGCGATTTGAGCAGCCTGAGGGCGCGGATGAGTTTTCGTCGCTGAAGGCCGTCGCACGTGGCCTTTCCGTCGGCGATGTCGATCGTGACGGCGATCCGGATTTACTGGTGAGTTGTCTGGATCAGCCGTCCGTGCTGCTGAAAAATACAATGTCTGCGGGACACTGGCTGATTGTCCGGCCGCGGCTGCCGCTGGCGGGACATCGAGATGCCATCGGGGCCACGGTGACGGTGGTTTACGAAGGTGGTCAGCAGGCTGGATTTCTGATTGGCGGCGGGAGCTATCAGTCGGTGTCTGAGCCGTGTCTGCATTTTGGCCTTGGGGCTGTGAGTCGTGTGCAGCAGATTCTGGTGACGTGGCCGGACGGGTCCCGGGAAACTTTTGCCGGCTGCGAGTGCAATCGCGAGGTGGTGGTGCTGCAGGGGGCGGGACAAGCTCAGCCTGAGATGACGGAACGGCGTTAAGAGCGCGTGGATTCGTGTTTCAGAATCCGACGGGACATTCCCCTGACGCGGCAGGGCCGCAACCGAAAGGTACGACGGACTGGAAGTCCGTCGTACAAAGATGCGTGCGGCGCGCTGAAGTTACGAAGGAAGAGTTTAGACGATACGGCGTGGCCAACGGTGCACCAGGAGCGTTTCGGGCCGCACCGGCCGATTAACATTGGCCGCAGGATATGTTGCGTCAGTGATTCTGTGGATGGAGGACTTGATCGACGACCGTCCAGAGGGCGAGGAACGCCATGCTGAGGAGCCAGATCCGGTAGCCCTGACCGATGGCAGTGACGGGACCGCGATGTCCGGCCTCGTTGATCAGAATGTCGCGCTGGAACAGGAAAGAGAGTGCCAGCAGGAGAGCGAGGGCGGACAGAACCAGAGTCAGCCAGCGAAACCGTGTCAATCCGCAGACCCACGCAACCGCGATGGTCGGGTTCGCCAGCCACGCGGGGATTCCGTCAAAGAGTCCCATCCAGCCGACCAGGAGGAGCAGAAAGCAGTGAGCCCAGTTCTGAGGTTTTGCTGGATCACCGGCGGCATATCCGAAGCCTGTCAGGCTGACGGCGAACAGAGAAACGCTGAGGAGGACTCAGACAAGACGAAAACCGGAAAACATTTTCCGGGTGGACGGCGGTGCCGGATGTGCGGCTGGTGGTTTCTCGGGCTGTTGCTGATCAGTCATCGCTCCAATCCTCGTCATCTATAAAATTTGGTGCAGGTCCTTCCGGATCTTCGAACTCGCTTTGGTCGAGGACGAGCAGGGAGTCGGAGTCGAGGCGCGGGTGATCATCGAGCAGATCTTCGGCGGGGTCATCGGGGCCGAGGTCATCAAGTTCGGTGAGATCGGGTGGTTCGAGCTGTTCGTCGTCGGGCAGAGCGACGGAATCGGGATCGATTTCGTTGCGGCTGCGGAGGACGAGTCGAATGGGAACTTCGCGGAAGGGAGTGGCTTCTCGGAGAAAGCCGAGGAGGTAGCGTTTCCAGGCTTCATCGAGGAGTGAGGCATCGTTGCATTTGAGGATGATGGTGGGGGGTGAGCCGGCGATCTGGGAGGCGAAGTAGATGCGGGGGCGACGATTTTTCCGCATTGGCGGCGAGTTGCGTTCGATGGCGGAGCGGACGGCGCGGTTGAGCTTCGCGGTGCTGATGCGACGGCCCGCCTGTTTGTGAATGGACTGTGCCAGATTGACGAGCTTGCGAATATTGCGTCCGTCCTTCGCGGTGATGATCGCGATGGGCACATGCCGCATGGATTCGAAGCTGGACATCAGATATTTGACCCACTTTTCGGCGGTCATGCCCTGTGCGAGGGCGAGGTCCCATTTGTTGACGACGAAGATGCAGGGTTTGAAGTGTTCGCTGATTTCTTCGACAAGTTGTTTGTCGACGCGTGAGATGGTCTGGGTGGCGTCGAAGAACATGAGCACCAGATCTGCGCGGCGGATGCTGCGCTGGGCGCGGACAAGCCCGTAAAATTCGATGTCATTTTCGAGGCTTTTGCGTTTGCGTACGCCGGGGGTATCGATGGCCACGAGTGCCCGGCCGTCGACTTCGAAGCGAATATCGATGCTGTCGCGAGTGGTCCCGGCGATCTCGCTGACAATCACTCGCTCTTCCTGAGCCAGCTGGTTGATGAACGTGCTTTTTCCCACGTTGCGACGACCAACCACCGCAATCCGCAGGTCGGCGGGAGAAAGCAGCCGGTCACCTTCAAGCTGTTCAGCGTCTTCTGGGGCCGGCAGGTGGGAGACGATGGCGTCGATGAGTTCTTCGCGGCCGCGATTGGCCTTCACACTGGTGGTGGTGTAAGGCACATTCGCCAGCTGCAGAAACATGGCCGCTTCGGCGTCCAGAGACGACGAATCGCACTTGTTGACCACCAGCAGGAGCGGCTTGGCAGCTTTTCGCAGACGCCGCGCCACATGTTCGTCCAGAGGTGTAATGGCGGCCCTCGCGTCCACGACAAACAGGAGCAGATCAGCTTCGTCGATGCCAGCCTGAATCTGCCGTTCGATGTCTTCGGAAAGATCGTCGCTGTCGACGATGCCGATCCCACCCGTGTCGATCAGTTCAAAATAACGATCCCGTTCGTGCATAAACCACGTGACGCGATCACGAGTGACACCCGCAGTGGGGTCGACGACAGAAATGAGCCGTTCTGCGAGCCAGTTTAAGAGTGAACTTTTGCCGACGTTGGGGCGTCCCGTGATGGCGACCTTGGGTATAGCCATGTCCGCGTCTCTCTGAGAATTCCTGCAAACCAGACATTCTACACGGAAAGCCGCACCAGAGCAGGGTTCACATGGCCCTCTGATCTGGAATTGAGAAAAAAACGCCCCATTCCCCCGATTTTCTGACGCCATCTGCCGTCAAAAAATAGAGCAGGAGAATGGAGAAAGCAGAGAGGAGACTCTTGACTTTCTGCATTCTCCTGCGGTCTCCTTTCTCCTTTTTTTCGGTCCCTCCAGTCGCCGCAGTTGGCTACGCCTCGTCGCGGGGGAATGACCCAGTGTGGATTTCGGAGCACAAATACGGGCGCCGTTGAAGCAGTTTCGTCATGCCCGAACACCCTCCTGGAAGCAGCGGCAGGCAGAAAACCTCCCACTGGGGCGGTGTCATCCGCTCCGCGGGAACTGTCCCCGCACGGCTCCGGCAGGACGGATTTCGGGGCCCGTCCCACCCATCAAGGTGCATCATCAAGGTGCATGGCACCTGTAGGCTGAAAGTGCTTCAGGGAATGGTTTTATGCCGACTCTTGTGTTCGGGTGTATTGGCCTGCGCGGCGAGTTTTCTGCCAGTGTGGGGGCGGTCAAATTTGTCGATCACGCAGGAGGCGGCTCGGCAGGAGCTTCGCCCTGGGATGACGAAACGGTGTTAAATACACCGGAAGTCGCCTTTCGGACTCCGCCCCACGCGACAAGGCGTGCGGGGAATGTCAATCCCCCGGTAACGGTGCTCCGGTTTCTCTGTCCCAGCTTTGACCTCTCGCAAAGGCGCAAAGGCGCCAGGGAAAGCACACTTGAGTTTCACATCTCTGTCAAGCTTCAACCTTTGCGTCTTTGCGTGAGACCAACAGTCCTTGCAGCGGCTGACAAAGCTCTGCAGAGCCGCACCGGCCGATTGACATCGGCCGCACTCCACACGGCGTTTTTGCAGCTCGATCCGGCCGCGGGATGTCAACTGGCGGGCGGAAATGAGATATCCCAGTGTGCCCGTGTTCGCGCCGTTTCGTCATCCCGGGGCGCGGCTCCCGCCGAGCCGTCGCATGCTGGCCCGGGCAGTGAGTCTCTGCCAGTGTTTTTGCGGAGTGGCGCGCCCTGGTGCAGTGCTCGCGGCAGGAATGCGGCTCAGCAGGAGTTTAGCCCTCCCGTTATCGCCCCGCGCAGGCAATTCAAGGCCATTGGGCTGCCGCCCGACCGCTGATCCGTATTGGGTACGGGCCTTATTTTTCCCGTGGGTGCCGACATTCGAGTTCGGCCTTGCGGAGCACGGTTGCGGTGCGTCCGATGCCATCGAGGATCAGTCGCACCTGAGCGCGAATTTTGAGCAGGTATTCATCTTCCACGCGCTGGCTGACCTGATCGTTCCAGTCTTTTTGGGTGACCTGCCAGGCAGCTTCCAGCTGCCTGAGTGCGTCTTCCAGCCGTGCTCCGGGGCTGACGAAATCGAGTCGTTTCATGGGTCGGTCTCGCCGGGGGTGTGGTCAAGTGTCACGTTGCTGAGGGGCTGTGTGAAGCCAACCAGATCATCGGGGATGAGTTTGAGCTGTCCCTGGCGATCGACGCAGGCGAGCACAGAGGAGCCTTCTGCGAGCAGTTCTTCGTTGCGGAACAGCTGGTAAGCGTGTTCGAGGCGAACGGATGTGCGTCGGGTGAGTGTGGTGCGAAGCCGCAGCAGGTCATCGTAGCGAGCGGGTCGGCGATATCGCGCTTCGATTTTGACGACCACGAAGAACAGTCCCAGTTCTTCCATGCGGCGGTAGTCACCGCCGTCAGCGCGAAAGAGTTCTGTGCGGCCGATTTCAAACCAGGTGAGGTAGCGTGAGTGATGCAGGAAACCCATGGCATCCGTTTCGCTGTAGCGCACCCGCAGTTCGATTTCGTGTTCCGTTCGCAGCGCGGTCGTCATCATTCCTCCTGCACGATCACTCGCAGCTGATCCATGGGCTGGACCGGCACATCCTGGCGTTGCCCGCCTGGCCAGATGACCGTAATTCGATCGGGTCTGTCACACGCTCCAAGACCAAACGTCACGGGCAATTCGACCTGTGACTGATAGCTGCGGGTGGGCATGACAGTGCGACTGAGCACAGTACCGCCGGGGAGCTGAACTTCCACCTGAGCGCCGATGGCTTCGCGGTTGCAGCGAACGCCCTGGAGTCGCAGTCGGAGCCAGTGGTGACCGAGCTGCTGATCATTCCGGAGCAGTCGCGGGCGGCCACCGGAGGAGAACAGGACCAGGTCAAGGTCACCGTCTCCGTCGATGTCCGCCATGGAAGCACCTCGACCCACCATGCGTTTTTGAAAATCATCACCGGTCTGTTCCGGTGTGAGCATGACAAATTCGGTTTCCTGATCAGCACCGCAGTTCCAGAGCAGGTGCGGGGGTTGTTCGTACTGCTGCGAGGCCTGGACGATGCGAATGTCTTCTTCGAGGTGCCCGTTGTTCTCGAACAGGTCGAGTCGTCCATCGAGGTCGGCATCCAGAAACAGCACACCGAACTTCAGGTCGGTGCGTGTGACGGGGCCAATTCCGTTGGATACCGCTTCATCGCGAAACACGGGCCAGTCGTCGGCTGCGGATTCGGAGACGTAGAGGGCCGTCATTTCCGTGGCGAAATTGCCGATGGCGATACCGAGTGCCGGTGAGTTGCGGAAACGACCGAAATCAACACCCATGGCGCCGCGAGCCACACCGGCGTTGTCAAATGCGACTCCTGCCCCCACAGCATTCTCGCGATAGGTTCCGTCCGGCTGGCTGAGAAACAGCAGATTCTGGACGGTGTCGTTGGCGACGAGGATATCGGGACGACCGTCGCCATTGACTTCCGGGAAGATCACGCCGAGCGATTTGGAGGCTGCAGCACCCGTATTGGGATCTCGCACCTGAACGCCCGATTTTTCAGACACGTCGGTGAAGACACCCTGGCCATCATTGAGGTACAGACAGGGGTAAGCACCGCGGAAGTCCGTCGGTCGGCCATAGGCCCGCAGCCGTCCGTCGAGTGTGAAATTCATTCCGGTATCGGTCTCGCGGTCCCACTGGATGTAGTTGCAGACGAACAGGTCGAGATCACCGTCGACATCGGCGTCAAAAAAGCCGCAGCTGCTGCTCCACGCAGTCGACTCCCCGGCTACTCCTGACGCACTGGTGATGTTGGTGAATCGGCCACCGCCGTCGTTTCGGAATAGCTGGTTCGGACCCAGGCAGCTGATGAATACATCCGTGTCGCCATCAGCGTCGACATCTCCGCAGGCCACGCCATTGCCGTACAGGGGGACATCGAGACCGGAGCCGGCTGTGACACTGGTGAACCGACCAGTTCCGTCGTTGGCGTAGAGCGCGGAAGTGGGCGGGGGTGCCGGCTTTTTCGCGGCCCACGGCCAGACGTTGGAATTGACACAGAGCAGATCCTGGTCGCCATCACCGTCAAAGTCGAAAAACGCTCCGCCACCACCCATGGTCTCCGGCAAAAGTTTCTGCCCTTCAGCTCCATTGGTATGGACAAAGTCAATGCCAGCCTCTGCGGTGATCTCGGTGAAGGGGATTCGGGGAATCGCAACGGCCGGGGCGGCACGCGTTTCTGCGAGGGGCGTTTCGGGAGCAGCGCCAGCGTGTGGGGCCTGATCGGGACGCAGACAGATCCAGACGATGCCTCCCGCTGCCAGAAGGACAGACAGCAGCACCAGTGACCAGCGAATCGCCCGCCCCACAACTTCGTCGCTTTGAATTTCTTCACTGTCAGTCGGCTGCCCAGTGTCCGCCATCCTGTTACTCCTTAATTTCCGCAAATGCCTTCAGAACACTAAGTCGGAGGGGGAGTTCTGGCAACCGGAAATTGCATGTGTCGCAAAAATGATGGCGAGTGTAATCGTTTTGATGGCTTTTCAGAGTTGACAGAAGGCACCAGGTCAGCACTTCCGGCGGAAAACGGCGGAAAAAGTCGGGAATCGCAGATTGGCACGCGGTTCGCAATTGCAAATCAGCAGAACAGTGGTCACGTGAGAGTGGATTTCACGGCTGCTGTGTTCCCAGAGGATGAGGGTGCTCAGATGAACCGCAGGCTTGTTTCTCAAATGGCGTTTCTGGGGTTGTTTGGTGTCAGTCTCTGTTCCGCAGATGCAGGCGACGGCTGGTTCGCTCCCGCGACCCGCAGCACCGCACCGCCCCCGGCGCGAGGAGTGTTTGGTCTGCCGGTGCCGCGGCAGTGGTCCGGTCAGTCGTTTGGTCAGGCGACCAGCCCGTGTGCAAACGGTCGCTGCCCGACTCCACAGGGAGCAAATTCACGTGTGCCCCGGGGCGGCACCGGGGTTGTCGGCAGCTGTCCGACCGGCAACTGTCCGTTACCGGTGACCGGCGACGGCTGGACTCCGCGGCCGTCTGCCAGTTCAGGACTGACAGGATCAGGCCGAACGGATCGAACCGACAGTTCAGGCAGCCGGTTTCGTGCGGAACCGTCCGATCCCTTCCGTCCCGTCACTGCGCCGCTGAGGGATGCTTTGGGTTCGGGATACGACAGCCGTAAGCTGGATCTGCGGTCCAATTATTTCGGGGGCAGCGACAGCGATCTGCGGCCGTCGCGCGGCGGATCGGGCGGGCGTTCGCTGGAGGTCCCGGTCGAACTGCCTGGTGACATCGCAAGGATCTGACTGTGTTTGTTGCGCCGACAGCAGTCCGACGGGCATTCAGTTCGTCGGACTGTCTGCGTTGCGCTGCCGTGTCTATCGCCCGTTCACGTTCAGAATTGCAGTATGCCGCTTCAGTGCTCGCAGCACAGCCCAGAGCACTGTGGTGACTCCCAAAAGGACACCCCAGCTGGCTGAAAAGACCAGGTGGCCTGAATCGAGTGCATCGCTGCAGCCCTTCAGGAGGAAGCCCACGGTGGCAATCTGGAGCAGCGCGCTGTATTCGCGCCGCAGGACATTGCGGATCGAGAATCGGAGAGAGGGTGCCGTGTAATTCGTCAGTCGGGGAATGAAAGCCGGCGTGACTCGGGCCCAGTCGCTGAACCGTTCACCGAACTTTGCACGCAGAAACGCTTCCTCCGCCAGCATAATTCGTTCGTAGTAGAGCCAGAAGGCGAGGATGTAGACGGCCACAAACCAGATATTCAGGGTGACTGCAGCCAGTCCGAGGCCGATCAGGAAATTGCCAAGGTACAACGGATGCCGGACGGTGGAGTAGATTCCGGTGGTATTGAGCGTTTCCGCGATCTGTTCGCGCGTGTTTCTGCCGGAAGTTCTGGCAGGAGTATGGCCGACGGTCAGAACGCGAACCAGCAACCCCAGAAAGCTCACACCCAGAAACACCCACTGCAGAAGTTCGCACCAGTAACCGCTGTGCGTCAGGGGGGTGAGCGGGAGCAGTGCTGTGATCGCACAGGCAACCATGGCAACAGGCAGAAAGCTGCGCCAGCGGAAGAGCCAGTTACCGGCCAGTGTGAGTTCGTGCTGCAGTCCCATGTGAACAATATTCCGAGTTTTCAGGGCTTTGAAGACCCCCGAGGTGACAGATCCGGCAACTCTCAGCGACGTGCGGACGGTATCACCAACGGAATTTCCAGCTCCAGACCGGTTGGATTAATTCGCCTTTATCTGCTGGAATGACCGGATTCTCCTGGCCACCTCCCGCTAGACTCACCGTCTCTCAGTGGCCACCGGGTTACTCACAGGCAGTTTCATGGCAGGTGTGCTTGTTGTTGAAGATCAGCCCAACCTTCGCAGAAGCATTGCGAACGCGCTCAGGGAAGACGGTTATACAGTGGACGCCGCGGCTGGACTGGCCGAAGCAACGCGACTGTTGTCCGCTGCTCCGGACGTGATTCTGCTGGACATCATGCTGCCTGACGGAAGTGGACTGGACTGGCTCAAGTCACTCCGTCACAACCACTCAGAAACGCCAGTGCTGATCCTCACCGCTCGCGATTCCATTCAGGATCGGGTTTCCGGTCTGGACTGCGGTGCTGATGACTATCTGGTGAAGCCCTTCTCGATTGACGAGCTCAAGGCGCGGATCCGTGCTCTGCTGCGTCGCGGTGCGGCCGGAAGCCAGCCGGACGCAACCACAGTCAGCATTCAGGATCTGCATGTGGATCTTGTGGAGCGTCGAGTGGTTCGGGGCAGCCGCAGTCTGGAGCTCACCCCGCGTCAGTTCAATCTGCTGGTGTTCCTGATGCGGCATTGCAATCAGACGGTGTCTCGCGAGGAGATCGCAGTGAGCGTCTGGAAGCAACCCGAAGCAACGTGGACCAATGTGATTGAAGTCTACATCAATCAACTGCGAAAGAAGCTGGAATCACCGGACAGCCCTCCGCTGCTGCACACCGTGCGTGGCAGCGGTTACCGCCTCGGAGATCCGCCATGACGTCGCTCTCAATCCGCTGGCGTCTGGCCATTTTTTTCTCATCCGCCGTGGCCGTGATTGTCCTGGTATTCGGAGTCATTCTGATCTTTGTGACTCACCGGCAACTGCTGACTCGCACCGATCTGTCACTCCGGGAAGAGCTTAGGGAAATGCAGCTGGAATCACAGCTGCACAGGTCTGCAGAAGAGTTTCAGCTGGCGTGCCAGACGCGATTTTTTCATCACGACATCTATGAGTTCGTCGCTGTCGCGGATGAGAACCGGGTGATCTTTGCGAGCGCCAGAATCCGCGCTGAAGACTATTCGGCCATCATCGGGTTACCAGTGAAGACATCGCCATCCTGCGTCACCCTCGCGACCTCACAGCAGGAAACGCTCCGCGCTATCTCAGCCTCCACAACATCCCCATTCGGCCCCCTGCGAATTCTCGCCCTCACCTCACTGCGCCCGATGCTCTCTGAAATTCGCACGCTGGAAACCGTTGCTCTGGTGCTGCTCCCGGCCGCCTTTCTGGTCGCCATTGCGGTCGGCTACTTCCTTGCGGGTCGTGCCCTTTCACCCGTCACAGCCATCTGCGATGTGGCCAACTCGGTGACCATCAATCATCTTGACCGTCGCATCACGGTGACCAATCCGCATGATGAACTGGGAGTGCTTGCGGAGACGGTCAACGGACTGATTCGTCGTCTCGAACAGGCGGTCAGGGAAATCCAGCGATTCACCGCCGATGCCTCCCACGAAATCCGTACACCTCTCGCAGCCCTGAAGCTCGAAGCAGAACTTGCCCTGCGCACCGACCGAAGTCCCGAAGACTACCGCGCTGCACTGCAGGTGATCAATGCCGAAGCCGGACAGCTCTGCCGACTCGCCGATCAGCTCCTGATGCTCAGCCGGGAAGATGCCGGTGTGATCCAGCGGACACGGCACTGCGTCGCCATTCATGAACTCCTTGAAGATCTGCAGCTCCAGCTCCAGCCAATCGCCGACAGCCGGGACATTACCCTGCAAACTCAAATATCGAGCCCCTGTGAAACCATCGGAGACGAAGTTCGCCTGCGACAGCTCTTCTTCAATCTCCTCGAAAATGCCCTGAAATTCACCAACGCCGGTGGCCGTGTTCGTATCAGCTGTGCATCCACCGGAACACACATCCACTGCTCCATTCACGACACCGGCAGCGGGATTCCGGATGAACATCTGCCGCACATCTTCAGACGATTCTACAGAGCGGATCCGGCGCGCAGCTGCTCCCCCGGAGGCACCGGACTTGGACTGGCGATTGCCCTGCGCATTGTCGAAACCCATAACGGCTCAATCAATGTCCGCAGCCAGCTGAACGTCGGCACAGAATTCACTGTAAGCCTTCCTGCCAGTGGCGGCAGATCAGAGTCTCCCGGGAGCACCCCCGGGCAAACATTCACTCCCAGGTCACGCGTTTTCTGATATCTTCCACCCGGTCCAGGCGTTAGAATCACAGGCAGTCCGAGTGGCCGAATGGCATCCGGACAGCCGCACGCGTTCGGTCGCCCGCTCCCCCGCCTTCCGTCCCGGACCCCATTCCATGTCGCTCCATCGCCGCCGATTTCTCACGCAATCCACTTCCGCTTCGCTGGCCATGGCTCTTGCAGCTGGGGCACCGTATCCGCTCCTTGCATCTTCGCGGCTGGCAAAGCCAGGGAAAGTGCTCGTTGTAGTCGAGCTGCAGGGTGGCAATGATGGGTTAAACACCGTGGTTCCGGCAACCGATCCTGAATATCGCAGACTGCGTCCGCAACTGGCGCTGAATCCGGCAGATGTGCTGTCGATCGACCAGCACTGGGGCTTCCACCCGGCACTCACCAGCTTCGCCGAACTGCTCCAGACCGGTCGGCTCGCTGTGGTGCAGGGAGTGGGGTATCCGGATCCGAATCGTTCGCATTTCGAGTCGATGGACATCTGGCACACATGTCGCCGCCGCAATGAAGGTCGCGTGGACGGCTGGCTGGGACGCTGGCTGGAAAAAGCACCCTCTGTCGGCACGGATCCGCAGGCGATGCATCTGGGCTCCGACAAACTTCCGCTGGCACTCCTGTCGCGACGCGTGCGGGTGCCCTCGGTGGATTCCCTGGAGGACTTTCGGCTGCGGGGAACCGAGGACGCGCGGTTTCGCGACACACTACAGTCACTCGCGGACGCCCCCGCAGCCACTCCTGCCGCCATTGCTCCCGACAGGCCCGGCGACGGCGGACTGCTCAGCTTTGTGCAAAGCAGCACCAGTGCGGCAATTACGGCCAGCGAACGCCTGGCGGTGGTCGCTGCAAAAACAGCTGATTCATCCATCGTCTGGCCTCAGACTCCGCTGGCCGGACGCCTCCGGAACATCTCCCGGCTGATTCGTTCAGGCCTCGATACTTCCCTCTACTACACCACGCTTTCCGGGTTTGACACACACGCCAGCCAGCCGGATGCCCACCGGGCTCTGCTGCGACAGACCGCGGATGCCATCAAAACGCTGCTGGACGAACTGCAGCACTCCGGAGACGGGGATCGGGTGACGGTGCTGGCGTTCAGCGAGTTCGGCAGACGGGTGGCGGAAAATGCCAGCGCCGGCACCGATCATGGAACGGCAGGCCCTGTTTTTCTTGCCGGTTCCGCCGTCCGACCCGGCCTGCACGGCCCGGCACCGGATCTGCACGCCCTGCAGGACGGAGACCTGCAGCACACAGTCGACTTCCGGGAGGTGTACGCAGCAGTGCTGGACCGCTGGCTGCAGGTGGATCCCGCAGGCATCCTCCCAGGAACCTGGAAAGGTGTGGACGTCTTTCGGGGTTGAGGAAAGCGGAGATCTGAGCTGGAAGCGAATCAAAGCCGGTGATGTCCGGTGTGCGGCTGCATCCGGGCAGGAATGTCGAGACGGTGCCACAGATTTTCATCACATTCGCCGGCTGTTTTGGTATTCTGCGCGGCTCTGAAGGTGCTGAAGACGGGAATGTTCACGGAGCAGCAGATGATCATTCGAAAGGAATACAAGTTCTACGCGGCTCACCGCAACGAAACTCTGCGGGACAAATGCAGCAATCTGCATGGCCACCGGTACGGCGTCAGCTGTTTATTCGAGGTCGAGCGGGAAGGGGAAATCAGCACGCTGTTCGGCACGTTTGACAATCTGATGGAACCCTGGCTGCGAGACCACTACGACCACGGACTGCTCATCAACCGCCATGATCCGCTCTACCAATCCCTCCTCGAACACTCCCGTCGCACGGGTGAACAGCTGAAAATGAAGGTCTTCGACGGCCCCACCAGCGTGGAAAATCTGGCGTGGATGCTGTTTTCAGAAATTACCGAGCTGGGATTCCGCCTCGCACAACTGGAAATCCGGGAAACCGACACGGCGACGATTCTATATACCCGCGAAGACTGGATTCGTGACAATCGAGAGCTTGCCGTACTGCGAAGTACAGACTCACGCACGTAGCCGCAGGCCGCTGTTCAGGGGCGCATTCTGTCTATAATCCCGGCAGACGGTCGCCATACACCAGCCCGGTCTGCAAAGAAATGTGGTTCATGAGCATCGCACAAGCACCTCTGGCAGTGATTCCTGGTCGCCGCATGGCAGCAACAGTACTGCTGGTCTGCTCCTCGCTGCTGCTCGCGGCCTTCGCCTGGATCTGGCAACGCAGCCAGGCGTCCTCTGCCGCCCCGGAACCTGCAAAACCCGCGGTGGCGGATGCTGTTGCCCAGCGAGTTGCCGTCCACGCGCTCGGCAGGCTGGAACCCGCCAGCCGAATCCTTGAACTGTCCCCGGAATCCGGCAACGAAGGCGCAACAATCCGCGAACTGCTGGTCCGGGAAGGTCAGGACGTCGAAGCTGGCACAGTACTGGCCATTCTGGATAACGACGTGCGTCGGGAAGCCAGCGTCGCCGAAGCCCGCGCCGCGCTCAAAGCCGCTGAAGCTAAACTGGCCCAGGTTCAGGCCGGAGCCAAATCAGGAGACATTGCCGCCCAGGAAGCCGCTCTGGCACTCACCCGCCAGCAATCCACGGTCGCCCGCCGGGAACTGGATCGCGCCCAGGAACTGCACCAGCGAAAAGCGCTCTCCGTTGATGAACTGGATACCAAACAGTGGGAACTGGACCGCCTGCTCATCGAACAGCAGCGCGCCTCCGGGCAACTCGACAGCCTTCGCGAAATCCGCGAAACCGACGTGCAGGTCGCTGTCGCCGAAGTCACCCGCGCTCAGGCCGTCCTCAACTCGGCCGAAACACTCCTCGCAGCCTCCCGAATTCATGCCCCGGTCGCCGGCCGAATTCTGCGAATTCACGTCCGCCCCGGAGAACGACTCGGCGCTGACGGCGTTGTTGAACTGGGCGACGTCCGGCAGATGCAGGCCGTCGCGGAAGTGTTTGAAGCGGATGTGACGCTTCTGAAAGAGGGCATGCGTGCCGACGTGGTCGTCGATGGCTCAGGTGATCGACTCAGTGGCCAGGTCGTCGAAATCGGTCACCTCGTCGCTCGAAAAGTCGTACTCACCAACGATCCCGTCAGCGACACCGACGCCCGCGTCGTCGAAGTCCGCGTTTCGCTCGACCCGGAATCCTCCGCCCGAGTTGCCCGCCTTTCCAATGCCCGCGTGGAAGTGAATATCAACCTGCGATGAACGACCAGAGGCAAGGCAGCCGCAAAGCCTCGACCTCCCACGTCGTGCCCCGTCTGCTCACCAAACCCCAAAGACTCAAGGCGACTGGACGGCCGCCGGGGGGCGGGCGGGCGGGCGTTGCGGGGCGGGGCAGCAATCCACGGGACAGACATCGTGATTGGGTCCGAAGAGTCCCACGCATTCGCGGTCGGCTCCCTGGAAACGTTCCTCGATGAGCTTGCGGATCATGCCGACAAACTGCGGATGATTGCCGGGCGTGCGGGCGCGGCTGAGTTTGATCCCGAGTTCATCACAGAGATGCTGGGCGGCATCATCGAGGTCGTAGAGCACTTCCATGTGGTCGGAAAGGAATCCGACGGGTGAAATCACGAGGCTGCGGCAACCCTGACTGTGCAGGTCGCGAATAAAGTCCAGAATATCCGGTTCCAGCCATGGGTCTTCCGGGCGACCGCTGCGACTTTGGTAGACGAGTCGCCAGCGGGAGGCGTCAACGTGGAGGCGTTCGGCGGCAAGACGGCAGGATTCGGTGAGCTGTTTGACGTAGTCGGAGGTGTTGGCCATGCCCATGGGGATGCTGTGGGCGGTGAACGCCACGAACGGCTGTTCCCCGGTGGATGCTGCATCCGTGATGGCGGCAGCGACAGCTTCTGACAGCACGTCGATGAAGTCCGGGTGGTTATAGAACACGCGGATTTTGTGCACTTCCATACCGGCCAGTTGAGGATCAGCGATGGCGGTGGCGATGTTTTCGCGATACTGACGACAGCCGGAGTAGCAGCTGAATCCTGATGTGACGTAGCAGAGCACTTTGCGAACGCCATCCTGATGCATTTTCCGCAGGGTATCCGGGAGCAAGGGATGCCAGTTGCGGTTGCCCCAGTAGATGGGCAGGCTGATCTGGTGGTGATCCAGTTCTGTGCGGAGTGCCTGAATCAGTTCGCGGCATTGCTGGTTGATCGGACTGACGCCGTCGTAGTGATAGTAGTGTTCGGCGACTTCAAGCAGTCGTTCGCGGGGTACGGGTTTGCCGCGAAGGACATTTTCGAGAAACGGGATGACGTCATCACGTTTTTCCGGACCACCGAAGGAGAGAACCAGAATGGCATCGTAGGGAACGCCGGTGGACATGAGTTGGGAACCTGTGGATACGGGTACGTGGCGGCAGCAGACGCTGTTCGCACTGTTGTAGTGTTGCCCGCTGTTTTGTCCGCGTTTGTGAAGGAGTTATTCGGGGCGTTCGATACAGTAGAGGTGAGTATCGGTCCGCAGGTAGATGGATTTGTCGACGAACGCGGGGGTCGCGAGGGTGCGACCTTCAAGGGTGTTGACGGCGACCTGCTGGAATGTGGTGCCTGGTCTGAGCACGGTGGTTTTGCCATTTTCGTCGAGAAACCAGAGGAGACCATCGGCGAAGGTGGGGGAAGCAGAGAAGTTGCCGCCAAGACGTTCCTGCCAGTGCTGAGTGCCGGAGACGGCGTCGAGGCAGGTTGCGATGCCATTGTCGCTGACCAGATAGAGTTCATTTCCGACGGCGAGCGGTGAGGGATTGAGGGGCGCGGCTTTTTTGAGGTTCCATGCGAGATGTGATTCTGTGATATCGTCCTTTGCTTCGGCTGTGCGAACCGCAAAGAATTCGGGACGATCATAGCCGGAGCTGATGAACACCATTCCATGGGCCAGAACCGGGCGAGGCACATTGGAGTAGCCATTGTAGCGGAACCACCAGTTTTCGGAGCCATCTTCCGGGTGATACGAGACGAGGCTGTCGCTGCCGCAGCTGAGCAGTTGTGTGCGGCCATCGATTTCGGCGAGCAGCGGGGTGCTGTAGGCCATGGGCACGTTGGATTTACCGGTGCGACGGTCTTCTGAGATGTGACGGCGTTCGGTCTTCCAGCGAACCTGGCCGGTGGTCTTGTCAAGTGCCACGACGAACTGCACGTCAGAGCCGTCGCAGTTGAGGATCAGCAGGTCCTTGTAGAGCACGGGCGAGCCGCCTGGACCGTGACGGTGGTTGTAAGTGAGTTCGCGGGTGGTCCAGATCGTTTTGCCGGCCGTATCGAGGCAAGCGGTTCCGTGAGCTCCGAAGTGCACGTAAACACGGTCACCTTCGAGAATCGGTGTGGGAGAAGCGTGGCTGTTTTTGCTGTGAATCGGACCGGGCTCTTCGAGGTTGAAAACAACGACATCGTGCAGTGGCTGACCGGTGCTGCGGTCAAAGGCAAGCGCATGCAGGGACTTGCCTTCATCGACAGCGGATGTGAGCCAGATCTGGTTGTTGAGCAGGGCTGGGGATGACCAGCCACTGCCGGGGACCGCCACCTTCCAGCGAATGTTGGTGGATTCGTCCCAGCTGGAAGCCAGACTGGTGGCTGTGGAGTGTCCCTGTCCGGCCGGTCCGCGGAACTGCGGCCAGTCGGACGCGGAGGCCACCGCAGCGAGCATCAGGGCCAGGCCGGGGAGCAAAAGCCGGGGGAACCGTGGGCAGCAGAGTTGCATGGATGTTGTCCTTTTGAAACAGGGACTGTTGCAGAAAAGGAATCCTCCGGCGATTTCTGTTGAAAAGCAAGGGAAACAGACCGGAAAATCAAATCAGCATTTGCTCGTTTCAGGCCCTGTCTTAAAATTCTTCCGCCTCCGGAAACTCTGAAGGCATCCGTTTCCATTTCCTTCGCGGCCATTCGCTGCCGCAGTGTCCAGCCAGCAGTAAGCCCGACCGCCATGACGATCACGTACGTTCGCCCGGATGCCGCCGATATGATGCTGCGGGTATTTCAGCGAACCGTGCACCCGGAATTGCTGGATATCGTCGGCGAAACACGGCTCACCGTGGGCGCGGTGACTTGTACCTTACGAGTGTGTGCGGATGGGCATGCCATTGAGGTGCGGCATGGCCGGACGGCGATCACCGAACTGGCTGTCAGCAGGCTGACGCCCACCCCTCAGCATGGCTGTGCGGTCGAACGTCGGCTGATTGGATACCGCACCCATACCGTCGCGGCTGGCCGGCTGCATTACACCTGCAGCTACCAGCTGGAAACCGTGGCCGCGGACGTCTTTCTGCAACTGCATCGGGAACTGGAAGCCGATGCGCGGAAGTCCACCCTGTCCATCTCACTTCCCGGCGCCCAAAAATCCAGCCCACGCTGTTTAAGCTTCCTGAGCTGTGATCTGCTGCGCAATGGGATTGTAGTGCATTCGTATCACACGTTCCCCGGGAATGGTGCGATTCTGCGGATTCAAAGTCTGTTTGAACTGGTGCCCGCAGCGGCCAGAAAAGAAGCCGGCCCGGGTTAAGCGGGCCGGGGGACCTGGGGCGACGGACTGGAAGCCCGTCGTACAGGCGAAGCTTCCATCGGACATTCCATCCGCCGGTTGGGCGCTATCGATAATCGATTTCGATATCACCATCGCGTTCGAATTCGATTTCGACACCGCGATAGCGACGGAAGCCACGATAGCCACCGTAGTAATAGACGGGAGCCGGAGCGACCCAGGGGCTGTAGTAAACGGGCGCGGGGGCCACAGCAACCGGGTGCACAACGGCGGGAGCCGGATAGTGGAACACGGGGGCAGAGTAATGCACCACGGGTGCCGCGTAAACGACCGGGGCCGGGTATACCGGAACGTAATAGGGGCTGGGGGCGTAAACGAAGCCGGGATGGTAAAGACGGAAGTGGTCGCCGGCATCGGCCGTGCCACAGGCTGCAGCCATCACGAAGGCCGCGACAAGAATCTGACGCAACATGGGGATCTCCTGAGCAGTGATGTTGCCGGAGGCAACTGCCTGAAAACGAACCCACGCAGCTGGGGGGGATCTGCGGCCATTCCATGGCCGATGCAGGCTGCGAGGATTGAACGGATTTTAGGGATTGCCGCGGCAATGGGAAGTAAGCAGACTGGGAAGAACGCGTGCTGGAGGAAATTTGTCTCTTTCCGGGAATCCAAAGGTCAGCTGCCGGCGAGCAGGGCTACGCCGAGATTCAGGCTGTTGAACAGGAAATGGATAATCACCACCGTCACGTAGCTCTGACGACGCTCAAACGCATACCCGAGGGCAAACGCGAGCGGCAGCAGAGCGAAACCGTCCGGCAGACCGTGCAGGAGCGAAAACGTGACGGACGAGACAGCCAGTGCCAGCCACCTTGATGTGGACTGCAGCAGGCCACCCAGCAGGACGACCCGAAACTGCAGTTCTTCAGCCAGCGGCGCCATGATGATCCCGAGAAAAATAATCATCGCCAGCAGGCCGCCGGCCGCACCGCTGGTGATCATCTCAAGGAGCGGATTGCTGGGCGCCTCTTCACCCGTGACAGCCTGCATGGTGACCACCAGCAGAAATCTCAGCAGCATGGTGGGGAACCACGCCGCCAGCATCACTTCAGCCGCAAACAGGAACTCTTTGAGGAATGAAAACGGAACAGCAGTCACCCGAGGCAGAGGTGGCGGAACAGGCGACGACACCTGAGGGGCCTCAGAATTCATCGCCGGCTCTGTCCGTTCCACTGCCACCGGGTGCGTTGGAATCCCGATGGGATCGGCATCGAGGTCGGGCCATCCAGCGTCTGTCAAAACCGCCGGCTGCGGAACATGTCCTGCCACCGCTGATCGCGTGACCAGCACTCGGCCCCGACCGGAACTCTGGATCACAACCATGGCCATCGGAATGCAGATGACCAGATTCATGACGAGGCTGGCAATCAGGACGGTCCATGCCTGTCGGCGTGTCTTTTCGTCCAGTTCGGCGGGAGCTTTTGTTGCGGGATCGGCCGTTGATTTCTCTTCTGCCCCGTCGGCCCCCGTAGTGCCAGCCACAGTGGTCTCAGCTGTCGTGGCGGTTCCAGTACCGGGCGGGATGGAGTCGGCCGGGGCGACAGCAGCTGACCAGACGGCCAGCATCTGCAGGAGGCTGACAAAGACCGCCGCGCCAGTCAACAGTCGCGGGATGCGCGGGAGGCCGCGACCGGCGTCCGGAAGCGGGTGCCGGTGATTGAGCAGGGCGACGAGCCACTTAATACCGACGACGATGCTGAGACCAAGCAGGGGGAGCAGGAGCAGCAGGGACAGGGATTGTCCGGGCGTCAGCTGAATCTTTTCAGCTGCTGGTTTGGTGTTCTGTTGCCAGGTCAGCAGCAGGAGCATGCAGTGCAGGAGTTCGGGGGGCATCGGGAGCACTTTGCATCGGGATGAATGGGAAAACGTCTGCAGGAGCAGCTTTGTGGTTCGAGAAGGCTCGACCACAGCCAACCGGCTGCATACCATCTTCTTCCAAAGCAAGGAACAGGAGTAAACAGAGTGGCGTCCATTCTCGACGAAATTGTTGTGCGAAAAAAGCGAGAAATCGCGGCAGCGCGGTTGCGCATGCCCTTTGAACAGCTGGAACAGGCCCTGCCCTCCGCGTCTCCGCCACGTGGATTCCTCCGCGCCCTCAAAGCAGCTCAACCCCCCGCGCTCATCGCCGAAGTCAAAAAAGCCTCGCCCTCCGCCGGACTGATTCGCGCCGACTTTGATCCGGCCGCGATTGCTGCCGACTATGAAGCGGCGGGTGCAGCATGTCTGAGTGTGCTGACGGACGAACATTACTTTCAGGGCAGCCTCAAGGCCCTCCAGCTGGCTCGTACCCAGGTCCGCATTCCAGTGCTGCGAAAGGAATTCATCGTCGATCGCTATCAGGTTGCCGAAGCTCGTGTCGCCGGCGCCGACTGCATTCTGCTCATCGCCGAATGCCTCGACGATGAACACCTCCGCGATCTCCACAACTACGC
This sequence comes from Planctomycetota bacterium, assembly GCA_046074585.1. Lineage (GTDB taxonomy): Bacteria > Planctomycetota > Planctomycetia > Planctomycetales > Planctomycetaceae > SXXK01. The sequence continues at coordinate 25,236 of JBJTOM010000020.1, forward strand.
CCGTGAACTCGGCATGGATGTCCTCGTGGAGCTCCATGACGCCCACAACCTCCCGCGCGTACTCGCCAGCGGAGCCCGACTTGTGGGTGTCAACAATCGCGACCTGAGGACGTTCGCCACATCGCTCGAACACACCTTCTCTCTCAGGCAGCAGATCCCGTCGGATGTGCTGCTCGTGAGCGAAAGCGGCATTGGCTGTCACGCGGACATCCAGAGGCTCCGCGCTGCCGGAGTCGGCGCCGTGCTCGTCGGCGAATCACTCATGCGACAGCCCGATATTCAGCAGGCCGTGCGAACACTGCTGCACGGTGACACATCAGCGACTACTTGAACGAGAACACATCTGAAGTGGGCAGGTCGGCCAGTGATTTCAGCCCGAACAGCTGCAGGAATTTCGGCGTGGTTTCCCAGGTGATGTCTGATCGTCGCGAACCTGTTCGCTGAATCCGCACCAGCTGCAGGCGAATGAGCTGTCGCAGGATGCCCTGCAGTGCCGGTCTGTCGATCACCTTCAGTGACTCCGCGTCCACCGGCTGGTTCCACGCCACAAAAGCCAGAACTTCAAGCGCGTCGGGCGAAAGACGCACATCCCGGGGCCCCAGCCCGAACGTCCTCGCAGACACCTCCTGATACTCCTCACGAAGCTCCAGCCGATATCCACCTTCCTGCAGCCGAATCTCGTAAGGCCGCTGTTCCCGGGAATAGACCTGGTTGAGCTGATCAATCAGTGAGACGGCGACGCGGCTGTCGACATCGTGGCCAATCAGCGAAGCCAGGCGACGTGCTGTGAGCGCCACGTCTCCACCCACAAAAATGGCCGCCTCAATGACCTCTCGCGGCGTCACTCTCCGCACGCCCTCGACAAGCACCGCCTGACTGGCCGCCTCCGTCCGGTCCGCCGTCTGCTGGAGCTCGTCCGCCAGGCGGGAACTGAGCGCCAGACCATCAGCACCCGGAACTGTGACGTCATCTGCAGGCTGCGACGATTCCGCGAGGTCCCCGAGGACTGAGCCGAGCTGTTCTTCAGCCGCTTCAAGGGCATCCAGTGCCTGGCGATAGGCCAGTTCGATATCGTCGAAACCGAGACCTGCCTCGCCGCTGTCAGCGGATGGATCGTTGTCGTCCGCGGCCAGTACCATGACGGCAGCTCACTCGCTGTCCAGAGTCTCTTTGGAAAAGAACGCCAGCTGACGGGCGATAAAACGCACGACTCCTGAATCAACTTTGACATTCGTCTTCAGCCGGCCATCCTCATATTCACAATGCACCTGCACGGTATCGTTGCCTTTCGCCATGGCTTCGACAGCCCGTGTGCGACGGCGTTCGGCGGCCCGCCACAAATCCAGCTGTTCACGGCCGGTCGGGGGCGTGAGTCTGGCGTAGAAGCTGATCGCCTGGCGTGTCCATGGCAGCAGGGCGACTTCAACGTGCAGCGGTGAAGTGGTGTTCTGCGGAGCTCCGGCGGCCGAAATGGTGCGTTTGAGCTGTTCAAGGGCGTTTTCACCGGACGACATCCAGACAATCTTCGGGCCAATGCCGATGTACACGTCCCGTTCAGCCCCGAAGAACCGATCCACCACATCCAGCAGTCCCGACTCCAGTCGCACCTTGTGAATGGCCACGTCCCCGTGAGTTTCCAGGTTCATCTCCACAACCGTCTCGGGACTCATGCCCGCCATCAGCGGCAGCACCGCGGCAAGTTCAGCGGCAGCCGGTGTCTCGTAGCCGGAGACCGAATTGAAGCTGTCTTTGCCATCGGGCACCGCTTCCGCAAACAGATTCAGCCATCCGCCCGCGATCCCTGCCTTGAGGTGTCCGATGATGCCCGTAACAACCTTGTCGATCGCGTCCTTCTGTTCCGGAGTTCGCCCGGGGCGACTCTTCAGCTTCGCCGACACGTCTTCCTGCAGCAGATCAAAAAACGCAGTCATGTTTTTCTGTCGCAGTTCGTCGATCGGGTGATTGATTCGCAGATTGAGTGCGGATCCCGGGAACCGTTCGATGGCGGCAAAGGCATCGGGCCGGGAATTAAACGTCTGCATGGCCGTTTCCAGCCCGGTACCCGGGATGGCCTGCAGTTCGCCGGATGCCAGAATCACGGGCAGCTGGGGATCGGTGGAATCAATGCTGAGCCTGGCAGTCATCTGCTGCGTCTCGGCAATCACTCGTTCCGCTTCATCCATCAGCTGTGACGCAGACAGCTGTCGCAGCTGCAGGACAGTCGCCGATTCGTTTGGCCGCTTCCGAATGGCATCAACAGTGGCTTTCCGGAACGGTGCAAACTTTTCGCGACGGTATTTCTGAGCGTCTGCGGAGGGGTCCGGATTGGACAGATCAATGATCGCCTGGCGCCCCTCAGCAAATTCCGGGACCGTTGTCTGCATGACCAGCCCGCGAAGTGCAGCCAGATGCTCGCGGGACCCTGCGAGTGCTGCCACCACATGCTGAGCCTTCGGCAACACTCGCAGCCAGCCCACTTCATCGGCCGCAGCGGCATCCGGAGTGTCGACGGCATCGGCTTCCGGCGTCAGGCGAAACTGATACAGCGAGGTCTCGCGGGAATCGCGAGTGATTTCGTAACCGAGCGATTCAAGGTTTTCACGAAGCGGCTGAAAACCTGCTTCGAGAGGAAAAATGGCCAGATATCCGGCCGGATCGATACCCGGAAGCATCTGCACCAGCAGCGGCTGATTGTCAGCAAAACCGACCACCAGACCGTCGAGGAAATCAGTCAGCACAGGAATCTGCTTCTGTTCGGCTGCCGATGTGAGCTTCAGCAGGGTTTTGATATCGTCCCGGGCCGTCTGAACTCCAGGATGAGCGATGGTAATGCGAGCATCCTGGGGGGTCTGGGCAGGGAGGATTGCAGCGGGCAGGGCACAGCAGAGAACAATCGCCCATCGAACTGCGGTCTTCATCATGGTCACCGGATAATGGAGGGGGTGGTGGAACCGGCAGTCGAGCAACAATCAGACTGCCGCGGGCGGATTGTAACGCTCCCTGTCAAATCGGGTAAAGACAGATTGGCGGGTTCGGGCAGCTTGAGATTCGGCGGGGAACCCGCCAGGATCTTTGGGCAGAGACCCCCGGCAGTCGGGGCTGCAGCGGGCAATACGGGAGCAGAAGCGGTCATGCCGCGTGATTTTCTGGCAGGAATTCAGGATTCCTACGACGTCATTGTCATCGGCAGCGGCCTGGCAGGGCTCACGTCGGCCAACATTCTTGCCCGCCAGGGCTACAGCGTGCTGCTCCTGGAACACCACTACCAGCTGGGCGGCATGGCCACCTGGTTTCGCCGCGCCGGTGGCCATCTGTTCGACATTTCACTCCACGGTTTTCCCTATGGCATGATCAAAAGCTGCCGAAAGTACTGGAGCAGGGACATTGCGGATTCCATCGTCCAGCTCAACGGGATCCGCTTCGAGAACCCCCAGTTTTCTCTGCGAACCACGTTCAACCGCGAAGACTTCACTCGCATCCTCATCGAACATTTCGGCATCGCCCCCGCAACCGTGCAGGCATTCTTCGACACGGCCCGCGGCATGAATTTCTACGACGACCAGACCACCACCACACGCCAGCTGTTCGAGCGGTTTTTTCCGGGCCGCGACGACGTCGTGCGAATGCTCATGGAACCCATCACCTACGCCAATGGGTCCACGCTGGAAGACCCCGCGATCACCTATGGCATCGTCTTCTCCAACTTCATGCAGAAAGGTGTCTACACCTTCCAGGGCGGCACCGATGCCCTCGTCGGAAAAATGCGCGAAGAACTGGTGCGAAACGGCGTTGACCTGCGAATCCGCTGTCTCGTGGAACGCATCGAAACCGGCCCCGACCGTCGAGTACAGGCCGTGGTCGCCAACGGCCGTCGCATTCCCTGCCGGGCCGTGGTGTCCAATTCCAATATCCGCAGCACCATCTTCAGTCTGGTCGGAGAATCCCGGTTTGATCCGGCGTATGCCGAAGCCGCCCGCGCCGTACGGCTCAACAACAGCTCCTGTCAGGTCTACATGGCACTCAAACCCGGCGAAGGCTTTGACCACTCCTGTGGTGACCTGCTGTTCCACTCCGAACACCGCGGCTTCGACATCGACGCCATGCTCAGCCGCAATGTGAGCAGCCGCACGTTCAGCTTCTACTATCCCGAAACGCGTCCCGGCAGCAATCGCTGGCTCGTGGTCTCCTCCACCAACGCAAACTACTCAGACTGGGCCAGCCTCTCCGAAGACGACTATAAAGTCGCCAAACACCAGCTCATCGAATCCACTCTCGACTGCCTTGAAACCTACGTCCCCCACATCCGTACGTCCCTGGCACACGTCGAAGCCGCAACCCCCTGCACCTTCGAACACTACACACGGCACATTGCCGGAGCATCATTCGGCACTAAGTTCGAAGGCCTGCAGATCAGTCGCGACCTGCCACAGCAAATCCCCGGCCTGTATCACGCCGGAAGCGTCGGAATCATCATGTCAGGATGGCTGGGAGCCGTCAATTACGGCGTCATCGTCAGCAACGATGTCGACAAATTCCTCACACCTTCGGGACTCGCGTAGTCACCTTCCGCCAGCGCCCCCAGCGGCACTGCCGCTGTCAAAAACGTAACCAGCCAGTGCAAACAAAGCCCACTCAGACGGAAACATCAGCCGCGATCCTTCCCAGAACGAGATCGATGTCGTGACCGCAAAACTGCCGATCATGAACAACAGGAATGCGACCTGACGAAAACGAACATGCAGATGCATCCGGATGCATCCGATTACGGCCAGAAGCCAGACAACACAGTTCAGCAGGTCACCCAAAACGCCCGTCCGGGAATTGGAAAAGGGACGCGGAAAGTTCTGTCCGCCCGCATGCAACGCGGCATGCAGAGCATTCCACGGATGCGCCGTCAGATGCTCACGCACGCGTCCACTGATGCCCCTGAAACCCTCCGGAGTTTGAACCTCCTGCCACGCATCCCACGAGAAAATCATGTCCTGAAAACGACGAACCTGCGAATCCTTCCAGACCCCGCCATTGACGCGCAGACTTTCGCTCGCCGGAATCAGATAACGGGCCATGGTGACCGTACCGATCCCTGAGTAAACGGCACTCCCGAAACTCACCCACATCACCCACACAAACAGACTGAACCAGACAAACGCAGGAAGTATGGATGCCGCAAAACGCACCGCCGCGGCCCAAAACGATCGCGAGGGAAACAGCAGCTGAATCGCTATGCTCGCGGGAAACCACAACACCCCAACCGGTTTCAGGGCCAATGCGGCGGCGGCGGCAAGGCCTGACAAAATCGCCAGGCCTCGGTTCTCGTGATGAAAACTCGCCAGCAATAGCCAGATGGCCACCAGCCAAAGCATACTGAAAATACCGTCCGCAAGCACTCGCTTCCCGATCATCGCTCCTGTCATCGACAGAGCACACAGCAGCCCTGCCAAAAATGCAGCACGCTGGCTCATACCAAGGTATTTCGACAACAGATGTCGAACCACCAGCGGCCTCGTTGCCAGCAGCACGCTCTGAAGAATGCTCAGCAATACGGTACTGTTTGTCCATGAAATCAGGCTGACAACAACCGGATACCCCGGCGGGCGGGTAAAGCTGAACAGAGAGCCCCGGGAAAGTTCCCAGTATTCGATTTCATCGCCCGTCATCGCGCTCACACGCCCCAGAGGGATCCCAAACAGCAGCGGCACAACCTGCATCAACAGCGCTGCTCCAAAAAGAATGAACCGTTGTCCACGCATCGAAAACATATCGGAAACCAAACCCGCTGTCGCAGAAAACTGAAGAGGCTGGAAAGCAGCGCCCAAACTACCGGATTCAACAGCATTCGCAACTCAGCATCAATGGATGCCTGCAGGTTCCGTGGCCCACACACCCGCTCCCCCCACGCTGGAATTTCTCCGAGCGACGCTTTTCGCAGCAACTGCAGTTTTACTTGCAGCCTGCCCCTGTCAAAATGGAGCCCCAGGAAAAGCGGTTTCTCAATCCCACTGTACTCTCCGCCTGCCACCGCAACTCCGGTTGCTGCCCCATATCACGCCGGTTCCTTTCCCATGCCACTCTCACTTGCCGAATACGCTGATGCTCTGGATGCCCGCGGACTGATCTGGCCCAAAGTCCCGCCACCGGTCCCCGTCGCCGCAACGCCTGCCATCAAACCACTCCCCGGTATCCGGGCTGTGCTCTGGGATCTCTACGGAACGCTCCTGCGCATCAGCGAAGGACGCTTCACGCTTCTGCCCCAGGAAGACGTCCGACTGCAGATCGCACTCGATAAGACGATCCACGAATTCAACATGTGGAACCACATGTATCGCAAGCCCGGCCCGCCCTGGCAATCCATGATCGGGATCTATCGGTCCACCATCGAACGCCTGCAGATGCGCGCGTCCGCTCGAGGTGATCACACGGAAGTGAACCTCGTGGATGTCTGGATGGCACTCATCGAAAAGCTCTTCGAAAAAAACTATGTCATCGACGAAGATCAGTACGGTGATGTGGACGAGTTCGCCGAAAAGGTGGCCCTGTTCTTTCACTCCAGTCTCCAGGGGCTGGAAGCCAGAACCGGGGCGGCCAGTGCCCTCGCCGATGTGGCCGGCCACGGGCTTCTCCAGGGACTCCTTGCCGACGGACAACCCTTTACACTCATCCAGTTCCTCCGGGAAGTCGCAGCCGAAGGTCCGCTCCCGCCGATTCACGAGATCTTCCGACCCTCCACACTGCTCCTCTCCACCTCATTCGGCGTCCGCAAACCCTCCCGCAGCCTGTACGTCAAAGCCCTCGAACAACTCCGCAGCGAAGGCATTCAGCCAGATCAGATTCTGCACGTCAGCTGTCGACTCATGACCGATCTGGTACCCGCCAAAGCCGCCGGCATGAAGACCGCTCTCCTCGTGGCCGAACGCAGTGGACTCGAACTCTCCATGGACGTGCTCAAAGCCCCGGAAACCCGGCCCGATCGACTCCTCACCAGCCTCTCTCAAATCGCCTCCATCCTCGCCCCCTCCTGAAAGCTGACTCAGATGCTCACCGAATCCGGCTGCCGCGAACGCCGACAACTCCTCTGGCAACAAATCCCCGAAGAACTCGAATGGCTGCTCGTCGGCGACCCGCGCCACGTTCTGTACCTCAGCGGCTTCCACATCAACCCCATCAGCTTCTCACTCGGCCAGCCCGCCCTGCTCCTCCTCCTCCGCAGCGGCAAAACACTCCTGCTGACCGACAACTTCAGCAAACGCTCGGCCACCGCGCCATATTTTGTCGATGACGAAATTATCGTGCCCTGGTACACCCACCGACGCTCCGTCGTCAGCCGCCACGAAGCTCTCGCCCAGGCCGTCGCCGAAGCTCGCCCCTACTGGGGTGGACGCACCGGCCTGATTGAACCCGAAGGACTCACGGAAATGCTCGCCGCCATGGTCGCCGATGACGCCGCCTGGCAGTTCTCACCCGATGAAGATGCTCCGCCCGTCACACTTGGCCAGCTGCTCCGCTCCCTCCGCCGCTCCAAACACCCCGACGAAGTGGCACTCCTCGAACGCTGCTCACACGCCTGCGAAGCCGGACACCACGCCGCCTTCCAATGCATCCAGCCCGGAATCTCAGAACTCGACGTCTTCCTCGCCGTTCAGCACGCCGCTCAGCAACAGGCCGGAGAACCCTGTGTGGTCTACGGCGACTTTCGCGCCACCAACCCCGCACTCCCCAAAGCCGGAGGGCTCCCCACCCACTACCGACTGCAGCCCGGCGATCTGTTCATCCTCGACTACAGCGTCATTCTCCACGGCTACCGCTGCGATTTCACCAACACCATCGCTGTCGATACACCCACGGCCGCTGCTGCTGACCAGTTCGCCGCCTGCACCAGTGCCCTCGCCGCCGCCGAAAAACTCCTGCAACCCGGCACCGCCGCCCGCAACATCTGGTCAGCAGCCTCCAATTCCCTCGAACAGGCCGGCTGCGGACCACTCCCCCACCACGCCGGACATGGACTCGGACTCGAACACCCCGAACCCCCGATCCTCGTCTCCGAAAGCGATGATACCCTCCAGACCGGCGACGTCATCACTCTCGAACCCGGCTGCTATCGCCCCGGAATCGGCGGAATTCGCGTCGAACACAACTACCTGATTACCGAAACCGGCTTCCGCAAACTCAGCCAACACCAACTCTCCCTCCTCCCCCCCTCTCCCCTGCCACGAGAGAGGAGTCAGGGGTGAGGGCTCAAAAGAGCGCTCGAGAAGGATGACGCTCGACTCTCGACGCTCTCCTCGCCCGCCAACAGCACCGGCAACCACGTGATCCCCCCCGTCGCCCCTTCCACCTCTCACTTCTCACTTCTCACTTCTCACTTCTCACTTCTCACTTCTCACTTCGAAACGCAGCCCGTGGTGGAAGTATCCCGCTTCCTCACCGGCGCGGCTCGGGTGGGGCGTTTTGCGTCATGGCACAGATGGGACAAATGGGACCTATGAGACCCATGAGACGGATGGCCAGCGCTCCGGAGCGGGGCTCAGTTCCTGTCGCTCGCTGGCAACTCTTTGTTGCGCCCCAGCGACACTCGCATGCCCTGGCAGCGCCCTCGCCCGCGGACTGCCGTCCTGCGGCTCAGCACGTGTCACCAGGGGTTGACATTCCCCCGCACGCGACTTGAGGCTGGTTGTCAGTGGTGCGAAGTGGCGATCGGTGTTCAGATCCGGTATTCTGCGGCCTGTCAGGGGTGTGGCCTCTGCAGGCGGATTGTGACGGCGGAGTCTCTGGTTCCGCCCCCGCGTTGTTTTCTTCAGGACAGTTTTCCATGACCGGCAAACGCGCGGTGGCTCAGCTGTTGCAGCATCTTTCGGCGGCGGGTGTGACGCATGTGCCAAAGGTGGACCTGCAAAGACGGTCTCCTGCGGCGGTGGCAGACGCCGCGGCGTCTCCACCTGGCTCTTCGCGTGCCGCCGGTGCACGGCCTCAGAGTCTGGCGGCTGCCGCGGCTGAAACCATTGGTGGTCCTGCGGCGGTCCGTGGCGATTCCCGAACGGCCCGCACCGCTCCCCGCCCAAAACCGCTCCGACGAGCGTCCGGACTGATGGCGGCTGACGAACTGAATGCATCCGCAGTGCGGGTTCCTGAACGGTTACCACAGGTGGATGCGGTCCTTGCAGGGGCCCATGAAACGCCGTCCGAGCGAGAGGCGGCTCTGTGTGCGCTGCGAGGCGTGGTTGCCGCCTGTCAACGCTGTTCGGAACTTGCCGGCCGCCGTCGACAAACGGTGTTTGGTGTCGGCAGCGTCACCGCGCGAATCCTGCTGCTGGGAGAAGCTCCGGGCCAGGAAGAGGACGAAACCGGTCAGCCCTTCGTCGGCGCGGCCGGACAACTGCTGGATCGCATCCTCGTCGCCAGCCAGCTCCGCCGTGAGGATCTGTACATCTGCAACGTGCTCAGGTGCCGCCCGCCCGGCAATCGCACTCCGCATCCTCAGGAGGCCGCCAACTGCCGCGAATTCCTCGACGCACAAATTCAGGTCGTGGATCCCCAGTACATCATTTGCCTGGGCGCTGTCGCCGCCCAGAATCTGCTCGGTGCCACAACGCCAATCGGCAAAATGCGCGGACAGTTCTACGAATACGGCTCCGCCAGAGTGCTCTGCACCTATCATCCCTCCTACCTGCTCCGGAATTCCGAAGCGAAAAAGTTCGTCTGGGACGACATGAAGTTCTTTATGAAGGAATTGGGAGTGGAGCTGAAATAGCGCATCCAACGCAGTGGTTCTCCGAATTTCCCCATTCACATCCCCAACTCCGGTTTCGACTTGTGCAACCCCCATCCAAAGTCTAATCTTGCAGGCCCCCGCAAATCTGTTTGGAGGTTCTCCAAATGCCCGCCCGTTTTCGTTGCCTGCCAACTGCATCCCTGCCTGCACCGGCTCTGCCCGTTCGCCACAGCCAATGGCTGCTCAGCGCACTCCTTGCAGCCCTCTGCCTGCCCCCGCTCGCGGCTCAAAATCCGGCCCCGGCTGTCGCTGCCTCCCGGCCCGCCAACAGCGATCTCTGGACTCAGCAGGTGGCTCCGCTGCTGCAGCAGCACTGTTTTTCCTGCCACGGCCCCGACTCCCAGGAATCCGCCCTGCGGCTGGACACGCTTGCCGGGCTCAATGGCGGCGGTCATTCCGGGCCACCCGTCATTCCCGGCCAGCCCGAAGAAAGCCTCCTGCTGGTGGCGGTTCGCAGGATCGATTCATCCCTGCAAATGCCCCCTGAAGGACGACTCTCACCCGAACAAATTCAAATCCTTGAAAACTGGATTCAACACGGGGCCGTGCATCCCGACGGACCGGTCCAGCCGGTCATCCCGTCCGCTCCCTTCGATCCTCGTGAAGCAGCCAAAACCTGGTCCCTGCGGCCGCTGGAACGCCCTCCGGTCCCCGCCATTGCGGGCCCGCACATTCGGACGCCGATTGACGCCTTCATCAATCACCAGCTGCAGCAGCGGGGACTCCGCCAAAACCCCGTGGCCGACCGTCTGACACTCCTGCGCCGCGCCGCTTCACAGCTCACCGGACTCCCGCCATCCCCCAGGCAAATCCAGGACTATCTTGACGCAGCCGCCGCTGGCGAAACGGACGCTCGCGCCACGGACGTTGGCGTCGCTGCCGCTGGCGCCGCTGCCGCTGGCGCCTGTGTCCGGCGCGTCTTGGATGTCATCCGCCGTCATTGCGGCTTCACCGCTGTAGCCCTTCCCCATTTCCTGTTTGACTTATACCTTGATTGGTTGTCCTCGGCGGCGGCGGCTCGCCGCAA
>JBJTOM010000021.1:0-63917 GCA_046074585.1 Planctomycetota bacterium
AAGCGCTGGCTGGATGATGCCATCCGTGTGGAGTCCACAGAAGTGCTTCTGCAGGATCGCTGGTCACATGTGGCGTTCAGCTATGATGGTTCGCGGTTTGCATCCGGCGTTCGCATCTTTATCAACGGGCAGCCGTGCGACAATCGCGTGCTGGTGGACGAGCTGAATCAACCGTTCAATTCAAAGGATCCGTTTCGCATCGGTCACAGCACTCCCGGGGGCAGCTTTGACGGATTGATTGACGAATTGCGAGTGTATCAGGACTGTCTTTCGGGGGACGACATTCGTCGGTTGTCGGTATCGCAGTCGATCAGTGAAATCGCGGTGATGGATCCGAGCATCCGTACGGCGGCTCAGGAGGACAAACTTGCAACGTGGTATCTGGAGACCGCGGCACCGGCAGCAATCCGTCAGGCATGGCAGATGCTGTCCGGCCTGCGAGAGCTGCGGCGGAGTGCGATCGCAGGATTTTCCACCGTGATGGTCATGCAGGAGCTTCCGGAACCCCGCCCCGCGTATGTGCTCAAACGCGGCGAATACGACAAGCCGGGCGAGCAGGTGCCGCGTCAGATTCCGGCATCGCTGGCAGGTGGCCACCCGCAACGTCTGCAGGATCGTCTGGAGTTCGCGCGGTGGCTGGTATCTGCTGATCATCCCACTACGGCACGAGTGGCGGTGAACCGGGCGTGGCAGCTGCATTTTGGCACTGGCCTTGTAAAGACTGTTGAGGATCTCGGGTCCCAGGGTGAACCTCCAGTCAACCCTGAACTGCTTGACTGGCTGGCGACGGAGTTCATCCGCCGTGGCTGGAACATGAAAGCGCTGCACCGCCTGATTGTGCTCTCGGCCACCTACCGCCAGTCTTCTGCGATGTCACCGGAACTGCAGAGTGCGGATCCGGAAAATCGACTGCTCGGCCGCAGCCCGCGACTGCGATTGTCGGCAGAGATGATTCGGGATCAGGCCCTGGCAGCCAGTGGACTGCTGGTGGAACGAACGGGTGGTCCATCGGTGGTGCCCTATCAGCCAGTGGGCTTATGGAAGGAGCTTTCGGGGACGGATTTCGTGCAGGGACATGGTGAAGATCTTTACCGACGAAGTTTGTACACGTACTGGAAGCGGACGGCAGCACCGCCATCGATGATGACATTCGATGCTTCCGGACGGGAGCTCTGTTTTGTCCGTGAAACTCGCACCAATACGCCGCTGCAGGCGCTGACACTGCTCAACGAAGTCACCTTTGTGGAAGCGGCTCGTGTCCTTGCCCAGACCACGCTGCGGGAATCCGGGTCGACTGCGGAGGAGCGAATCACGTTTGCTTTCATGCGAGTGCTGGGAAGGACGCCGCGTGCGCAGGAGCTGCCGGTGCTGCTGCGGGCGCTGGCGCGTGCGGAATCGCATTTTTCCGCGCACCCGGAAGCTGCTGAAAAACTGATCACAATCGGCGAATTTCCGGTGGAGTCCGTTGCGAGTCCTCGAGTGCTTGCCAGCTGGACAGCGGTCTGCAGTCTGATGCTCAATCTCGACGAAGCGGTGACGCGCGAATAGGGGACGCGGGATGATTCCGATGCAGCGACGTGGGATTCTTCAGACAGCCGCGCTGGCTTCGCTCATGGGCGCGGTTGATGGCAGTGAAGCGGGAACTGGTCATGGATTGCAGCCAATGCCCCATATCCAACCTCGGGCGAGGCGCGTGATCTTTCTGTTCCAGTCGGGGGCTCCATCCCAGCTGGATCTGTTCGACCATAAGCCGGGTTTGCGGGAGCTTCGGGGGACGGAGCTCCCGGATTCCATTCGCGGGACTCAGCGGCTGACGGGCATGACGTCACGGCAGGCCAGCTTCCCGATTGCTCCATCGAAGTATCGCTTCCGGCAGCACGGAGCGAGCGGCGCCTGGCTCAGCGAACTGCTCCCGCACACGGCGCGAATTGCGGATGAGCTGTGTGTTGTGAAGTCAGTGCATACGGAAGCGATCAATCACGATCCGGCTGTGACATTTTTTCAGACCGGGGCACAGCTGGCAGGCCGTCCCAGTATGGGTGCCTGGCTTTCGTGGGGGCTGGGATCAGAGAACGCAGATTTGCCGGCGTTTGTGGCCATGATTTCTCAGGGGAGCGGTAATCCGAACGATCAGCCTCTGTACGACAGACTCTGGGGAAGCGGCTTTCTGCCCTCGCAGTATCAGGGCGTCAAGTTTCGATCGTCTGGTGATCCTGTCCTGTATTTATCGAATCCAGCCGGGGTGGATACCGGACTTCGTCGCGGGCTGCTGGATGATCTGGCTGAGCTGAATCGGCAGAAGCTGGCAGAAGTGGCTGATCCGGAAATTGCGACGCGGACTGCACAGTACGAACTGGCCTTCCGCATGCAGACATCGGTTCCGGAACTGACAGAGACATCCGCAGAGCCGGATCACATCTTTAAAATGTACGGTCCTGAATCACGCACACCGGGGACGTTTGCGGCCAATTGCCTGCTTGCGCGACGACTGGCGGAGCGGGGGGTGCGGTTTATTCAGTTGTTTCATCGTGGATGGGACCAGCATTTGAATCTGCCGCGTCAGATCGGGGGGCAATGCCGGGACACGGATCAGCCCTCAGCAGCACTGGTTGAAGATCTGCGACAACGTGGACTGCTGGACGATACGCTGGTGATCTGGGGCGGCGAATTCGGTCGCACGGTGTATTGTCAGGGACAGCTCACAGCTGACAACTATGGTCGCGATCATCATCCACGGTGCTTTACGGTGTGGATGGCCGGAGGGGGCGTGAGGCCCGGACTGACGTGGGGCGCGACAGATGATTTTTCGTACAACATCGTGCAGGATCCGGTGCACGTGCACGACCTGCATGCGACGATTCTGCGGACACTGGGCATCGATCACACGCGTCTGGTGTATCGCTTTCAGGGTCGATATTTCCGGCTGACGGATGTGCACGGAAAGGTCGTCGAAGAACTCCTGGCGTGAGGGTTTTCAGGTGTCACCAGTGGCCGGGGCGGGAATGGGATGGCGAAGTGGTGTTCAGCAATGTTCCGGCGGTATCCTTCGTGCTCGTGCGCAGGCCGATTTCTGTGGTTTGGCTTCGGGCACTGTTTTGATTGCCGCTGGGAAAACCAAACCGCAGTCGGCGTCACTCTGGACGATCTCGATCACGAAGAAATCCATCGCACGCGGGAAGACCGTTTGTCGGTGCCGGCCGATGCGCTCCGAGAAGTGATCCTCAACGCAGTCATGCACCGCGATTATTCCAATCCTGGTGGCGATATCTCAATCACAGGCTTCGATGATCGGATCGAGATCAGCAGCTATGGCAATCTGCTCCCCGGAGTTACTCCGGAACTGCTTAGTGGCCCCCACAAATCGATCCTGCGAAATCCTCTGATTGCTCAGACGTTTCACAGAACCGGTGCGGTCGAGACGTGGGGGCGCGTGATCTCGCGGAACTTCAGCTGGCCGCAGGTTTGAACGATCGAAAGAACGTTCGGACGAAGCATTTGGAACCACTGGTTGAACTCGGCTGGTTGCAGGTGACCATTCCGGACAAACCTCGGAGTTCCCTGCAGCAATATGTGCTGACGGGCGAGGGTCGGACTGTCCTGTCGCTGGCGCGGCTGGAATGACCCGTTCAGGATTGGCTCAGGCTGTGAATCCTGGCTCTCACTGTCTTTGGGCTGCTGATGGATCGGGGGTGCGATGCAGGCGGACGGTGGCTGCGGATCGGAATGACCAGGACAGTTGATCGGCTTCGATGCGAATACGAGTGTTGCCGGGGGTGGCCAGTTCGGCGGTGATTTGGGCGGTTTCCGGGGTGCCTTGCAAGCGTTCGGAGAGGAGTGGTCGGAGTCGTTCTGCGAGGAGATCCTGGAGGAATCGAGCGGAGTTGGCGTCGGGTTCCAGTTCGACAGGGCGTCCCAGTGCCAGATCTGCTGGTGTTCCGGTTATGAATGTGGCCTGGAAGCTGTGTCGGGTTGCGGCTGCGCCCCAGACATCTGTCCAGACGATGTTGACAGAGTTCTGCTGGGGGTTCAGTTGGAGGGTACCAACGTGGTATGTTGACTGGCGGTGTTCAGGCGGGAGTTTTGTGTCGAGTCGTCCTGCGGGATGCAGGGCTCCGGTGGGGTCTGGAATGACGAGGGTCTGTTGCAGCGAGCCCGGCTGGAGGTGCCAGGTGCCGTCAGGCTGGGGTGTCCCGGTGAGTGCGGTGCCGGCCAGCACCACGCGGCAGATCTGTCGGTTGCCGGCCGGATCAGCGGCGGCCTTTGCAGCGAGTTGCAGCCGGGTATCTGCCGTCGTCTGCTGGGGTGTGGCGGATGCATCGCTGGTGTCGCCGGTCAGGGATGGGGCTGCTGCGGGCTGTTGAGACTGGCCTGCTGCAGCGAGAAGTTCCGGTGGGGCGAGCAGTTGCATTTCGAGAGCGAGGACGGGCGAGTCGGCAGTGGATGTGATCTCCTTCGGAGGGATCGGCTGCTCTGAAGCGGAGTTGTCAATGTCGGCAGTGAAGACGGAAAGCAGCCAGTTGTCGGCAGCCTGCATGCGACCGAGCAGCCAGGTTTGTGACTGGCTGTGGACGATCAGGTCGGTGGCAGTGAGAACGAGCGCCAGTCCCAGTGGGAGCAGCAGCCAGCGACGAAAGGGTGATGGTTTTTGTGACACTGTGGACGGCGAATTCGATGTGTTGTGCATGGTTGATTTCATGATGGCACCAGTGCGCGCAACGGGGGCGCAGATGGGGGTGGGGGGTGAAAGCGGGCCAGCCAGTTGGGGGATGGCCGGCGCTGTGGCCGACAGCCGGCTTCAGCCGGCATCAGGTTCTTCAAAGTTGAAACTGGCAGAATGATGCCCGAGCTGCGCGAATTTATCTGAAAAATTGCGTGAAAAGTTTCGCGGAGACTTTCACCAAGGGCATAAGTCGCTGTTGGGCGGAGAAATCGCGTTTTATTTCTCCGATTTCAGATGGTTTTCGGAAAATGGTTCGCCATTGCCGGGGCTGTGGCTCATTTGCGTGGTCCCAATGGCTTTGACTTTCTGGCGCAGGGGGTTGGCTGGAGGGTGAAGATGGGATGACGAAACGTTGTGAGCGGGGTAATCCGGGCTGTTTTCATGGCATCTACCAGTGGATTGACATCCCCCGCACGCCCTGTCACGTGGGGCGGAGTCTGAAAGACGACTTCCGGCGTTCTTCGCGCCGTTTCGTCATCCCAGTCTCGCCCGCCCGAGTCCAGGCCCGTCTTTTCACTGGATTCCAGAGGATTTCAAGGCTGTTGGGTGTGGTCCTGCTGACACCACGGGTCTCTGGGGCTATTCCGTCAGTCGAGCGAAAATCTCATTCGCATCGCTGGCGGACACGTCTGTCAGCACAAGTTCCAGTGACTGCCCGGATGTGGCTGCTGAGAGTGGCACGGATGTGATGACCTTTCCGGCCACCATGACGGCCAGTTCTGTATTTGGTGGCAGGTTCTGCATGTTGCGTACACGCTCCAACCCTCCAGCATTGAGCATGAGTGTCAGCTGACACTGACCATCCTGGCCGGCGACTCCTCGAAAGCTTTGAAAGTCCGTGGCCGTCAGCAGCACCTGGGAATCCGGAAGGTGACTTGCGGGATTTAACTGGCGAATTTCCAGTGAACACGTGGGAGACACGGGTTCACCACTGAGCCGCTGGAGTATGAATGCGCAGATGGTCCAGAAGATCCACAAGAAGACGATGACGGTGGCAGCGAGTGTCCAGAGGCGTGCACCGGCAGGTGAGATCGCTGGTGAATGCTGTGTGGCCGGTTGCTGAGTTGTTGTGGAATCGGGCGATTGGTGGGGCGTGGCGTTCATTCAGCGTTCGCACCAGCGTTGCTGGAGGGGGCCGAAGGCGTCAATTCGTCGATCGCGGAAGAAGGGCCAGTGCGTTCGGGCGGTGTTGATCAGCGACAGGTCACATTGGACGTGGAGGATGGCAGGCCCGTCGTGCGCGGCCTGGGCGAGCACGTTGCCGTAGGGATCTGCGAGAAAACTGCCACCCCAGAACTCGATGCTGCCTTCCAGCCCTGTCCGATTGGGAGCTCCCACAAACAGACCGTTGGCGATAGCGTGGCTGCGCATCATGGTTTGCCATGCCGAATACTGACTGGCCCCGTACACGTCTCGTTCCCCGGGAATCCAGCCGATGGCGGTGGGATAGAACAGGAGTTCAGCCCCCTGCATGGCGGTGAGTCTTGCGGCTTCGGGATACCACTGATCCCAGCAGATGCAGACACCAACTTTCGCATAGCGTGTCGGGAACGCGAGGAAGCCGAGGTCACCGGGAGCAAAGTAGAATTTTTCGTAGTAAAGAGGATCATCGGGAATGTGCATCTTGCGATACAGCCCCGCGACGGACCCATCGGCATCGAGGACGACAGCGGAGTTGTGGTAGAGGCCGTGTGTTCGGCGTTCGAACAGCGGCACCACGATCACGACACGATGTTCCTTCGCGATGGCCTGGAGCGCGACGGTCGTGGGACCTGGAATCGGTTCGGCGAGATCAAAGTTGGCGTGATCTTCGGTCTGACAGGGGTATTGCGTGTTGAAGACTTCCTGCAGGCAGATGACCTGAGCCCCTGCGGAGGCGGCGTCCCGAATCTGCGCGATGCTCTGTTCGAGATTCTGTGACACATCGGCTGCACATGGCATCTGCAGCAGTGCAGTGCGGACGATTCGCGAAGCACCCATCGACTTGAGTCCTGATCAGTTGAACCAGCAAATGGTACCGGCAGACGGTACCGGATCGTTCCAGCAGTTCACGGGCAGAGTTGTCCGTGGCCGGGGAGCATATCAGACGACGGTGGGGCTTTCGACTTCATCGCTCCCATTGCCCCAAATTCTGCTGGACACTACCCGGGAACCGTCGGTAAGCTTCAGGGGAGCTTCAGCCGCATGTTCCGGCGAATGCATTCCCCGCCCGGTTTTTCGCACCTCGAAGACCGAAATCCTCCTGCCAATGCCATCCCCTGTACCTTCCATCGTTTCCCGCCGCGCCATTCTCAGCGCCGGTCCGCTCAGCCTGCTGGCGACCTCGTCGCGTGCTGCCGCCACCAGCCCCTTCATCGCTCCGCCGATCATTCAGCCGCCCGGTTTCGGTCAGGCTCGTCGCTGCCTGCTGCTGTTTATGTGGGGCGGCCCCAGCCAGCTGGACACTCTGGATCTCAAGCCTGCCGCGCCCGCTGAAGTGCGTGGCGAATTCCGCCCTGTCTCCACTGCAACGCCAGGCCTGCAGATCTGTGAGCACTTTCGCCACCTCGCGGCACTCACAGAACGCATCGCTGTCATCCGATCGCTGTGTCATGACGACCCCGCTCACCTCAGCAGCGCCCACACAACGCTTACAGGCTGTCTGCCACCGGTCAACAAAAGCGACGACGAACCTCCCAGCAGCCGTGATTCACCTCACCTGGGTGTTGTGGCTGCCGAATACCATGCGTCGGCCCCCGGCATGCCCGGCTCCGTCATGCTGCCCTGGAAAACGCTCCATCCCGCTGCCCCTGGAGGTGTCGCCCCCGGACAAACCGGTGGCTGGCTCGGCAGTCGACGCGATCCGCTGCTCGTCACCGGCGACCCTGCTCAACCGCACTGGCAGGTGCCGGCCCTGCAGCTGCTGGACGGGCTCGACTCACGGCGACTGACCTCCCGCCGACAGCTGCTGGATGCAGTCGACCTGCAGCAGCGGCAGCTTTGTGAAATTGCCACCGCAAGCAGTCTGACGGGCCAGCAACAGGAGGCCTTCAGGCTGCTTGCGACACCCGCCGTTCGACAGGCTTTCGACCTGACAACCGAGCCAGACGCCGTGCGCGATCGCTATGGTCGCAACATCCACGGGCAATGCGTCCTGCTCGCTCGCAGACTGCTGGAACATGGCGTGCCGTTTGTCACTGTCAACTGGCACAACGATGGACGCAATTTCTGGGATACGCACGGCGATAATTTTCAGCGATTAAAGACCGACCTGATTCCTCCGGCTGACCAGGCTCTCAGCGCGGTGCTCACCGATCTGGAAGACCGCGGAATGCTCGCCGATACGCTTGTTGTCTGGACGGGAGAATTTGGTCGCAGGCCGCAGATCACGGCCGGCAATGCAGGACGTGAACATCATCCGTGGTGCTACAGCGGACTGCTGGCGGGAGGCGGAATCCGCGGGGGGGCCGTCTATGGCTCCAGCGACGAAATTGCCCGCTTCCCACGCGAGAACCCCGTTTCTCCCCACGACCTGGCTGCCACCATCCTGCACAGCCTCGGCATCCCCTCGGACGCCACCCTCAACGACCCCACTGGTCGCCCGCATCTGCTCTACAGCGGGAAACCGATTGGTGCGTTGTTTGGGTGAGTGAATTTCGCTGGGGGGAGGGTTTGTGGTTGTCTTTTGGTCCCTCACCCCCGGCCCCACTCCCCTGGAGGGGAGAGGGGGGATGAAGGGTTACTTCCAGAAGACGAGTGTTGAGAGGGAGTACTTCAATCCTTCGAATTCATAGACGGCTTCGCCGAAGACGGCGACGCGTTCGGCTCCCTGTTTGTCGGCCGCGGCGGAATAGAGGCCGTTGGCTGGGACAATGTCGCTGGAGGTCCACTTGGATTCGCGGAAGTCATTGGACTGGGAGCGGGCGGTCCAGAGTCGGACGGTTTCGGGTTCACCGGCGGGACGCATGGCGAGTCCGACGCGAGCGTCGCTGACCTGGGGTTCCCACTGGAATTCCGGGAGAGACTTTCCGGTGGCGGCATGGCGGAAGAACACGGCGACGGTTCGCAGGGCTGTTTCGCGTCCATCGTCGAGTCCGTGGCCGGCATTGGGGGCGCGGTGGATATGTTTAAGTCCGCTGAGTCCATCCCAGTACTGGTTGAGGGCATCGACGGTCCAGTACCGGTCGTTCGCTCCGAGCACGATGAGTTTGGGCAGCGAGAGCCGGGAGCGATAGGTGAAGGGGTCCATCATTTTCCAGAGCTGACCTTCGCGGCCTTCGCGCGGGATGCCATCTTCGCGAACGAGTCCCTTGCTGGTGTAGTCGGCGATTTGTTCGCTGTAGAAGCCCCAGGTTTTTTTCTGGTGGTTCATCTGTGCCGGGAAGTTGAGGACATCGATGACGATCGGGGCAGTGGCGACGATGCGTTGATCGACGACGGGAGTGAGCCAGCTGGTCCAGCCGCGTTTTGAGGCGCCGGTGATGACGAAGGACTTGACAGACTGCCTGAGTTCACTGCTGCTGAACTGCTGCAGTGCATCCATGGCTTTGACGGCGCTTTTGGCCATGGGGAAGAGCAGTGGCCAGGTGGCGTCACCGGAATCCAGATATCGCAGCCAGGTTTCCGTGATCAGATCGTCTTCCACGCGGTCGCCCATGAGGGGCTGATTGGGGACCTGGTGCAGGGTGGCGACGCGGGCTCCGCAGGCATCGGCAAGCAGCAGGCCCATGGCCAGATCCTTAAGCTGCGGCATGTTCCCATTGCGGCCACCGGTAACAAACAGGAGCATGTGTTCGGGGTGAACCAGCTGTTTCGGTTCGTACACGACGAGCGCATGTTTCCAGACGATATTCTGCCACTTCTGACTGGTGAGCTGCAGGCGGTGAACGCGGTTTTCGCCAACCTGCAGGGTATCCACCTTTGTCCACGCAAAATCCGGCTCGGCGCGCTGCATGTAAGCGAAGATTTCCTGAGGCACCGCCGGTTCGGCTGATGGCTCATCGGCCTGCAGATGCGGCAGAAGCAGACAGGTGGCTGTAAACAGCAGTCGGGTGAGGAGGGCACGGGAGCAGAGCATGTTGACGGAATCCTGGCAGGAACAGAGAGGCGTGCGGTGAATGGAGTCTGACTGGACAGGTGGCTGGCCGCCGAGTGAATTATTTTGTCGTGAGCTTAATTTCTCCGAGGTCGGTTTCTTCGCCGGGCATCACGGTGACTTTCAGCGTTGACGTTTTGGGATCGGAATAGCGACCGTTGAGTTTATCAGGGCCGGTGTAGTCACGGCTCATCAGATTGAACGTGAGCCAGGTCGCCGTGAGCACATAATCTCCGGCGGGAACACCATCGCCGGCAGCGTAGGTCGAGATTTTGAAATTGCCGGCATCATCGGATTCGGTACGCGAGACGGTTGGGTTCCGCGTATCCATGCCGGCGACCGGATGACATTCGATCTGCAGTGCGGACCCTGGAGGCTGACCATCAACCGTCACACGACCACGGACCGGGTAGGTGGGAACACGAGTCTCCTGCTGGCCGCAGCCGACGAGCAGAAGCAGGAAAAACAGGCCGCAGAAAGTCCGCGGGGAGAGGATTGAGGAACGCATGAAGGAAGTCCTGGAAGGTGGGGGCAGGATTCGCGGAAGATGAGTCGTGCAGGCGAAAAGAGGGGCGCGAGCGACCACGCACCTGACGGTGAGGGCGTGGTCGCAGACAGAAAACGCCCTCAGCCGGGGATCAGCGTTGTGCGGAGTCGCTGCAGCACACGGTGCGGGGGTTAGAAGTCGCCGATGACTTCGCCTTTTTTGCGGGTGATCAGAGCACCGAAGATGCTGGCGGCCACATTCTCACTGACGAACCGCACCGAACCGTCGCACATGGCGAACTGGCATCCGCCGGTATGGAAGCTGTGGAAACCGTTTCCGCGCATGTTGGTGCACATCGGGCAGGGACCGCCATTCCCGGTTCCGTCGAAGAGTGACCCCTGGAGCCAGTGTTCGAAGGCGAGGGCATCGGACCATGAACCACCGTTGGTCTGGCCAATGACAGCCGGGAGACCGATTGCTTTCTGACTCTTGTAATAAATCGTTGAGCCACCGGTGCGTTCGCCGAACATGAAGGTATTGGAAGTGCCGTCAGTGAGGTCGCGCATGCTGCTGGTGCCACCACCCGGGACTGCGGCGACGAGTGATCCTTCGCGATCGCCACCGGCATTGTTGTTGTAGGCCAGGCTGGCAAAGACGCCGCGAACGCCTGTGGTGCCACCGTAGTCTGATCGGCCGCCTTTCCATGTGCAGTTGACTGACGGGAAGACACCGGTGATCAGGGCTCCTGCCGGATAGAGGTAATCATCGGTCTGGGGGCCGACGGAAGACGGGCAGAGGAAGGCGGGTATGACAGTGGCGGCGGCGAGCACGTTTTGAGCCTGAGCGGTGGCGTTGAAACCTGTGGGGCCGTTGAACATTGGCACGCTGGAATCGATCTGGTTGTACAGGTTGGCCTGTTCGATGTACGGCAGGAGCATGGTGAAGGCAGAGCGAGTCACATGGTTGGGCGGGTTGACGATGTAGCCTGGCGGGAACATGTTGGCCACGTCGTGGTAGTTGTGAGTTGCGAGGACAATCTGTTTGAGATTGTTCTTGCACTGGGTGCGGCGGGCGGCTTCGCGAGCCTGCTGCACGGCGGGCAGCAGCAGGGCAACAAGGATCGCGATGATGGCGATCACAACCAGCAGTTCGATCAGGGTAAAGCCACGGGGCCTGCGATTCAGGGCACGCATGTGATGACTCCAGAGGACGGTGAGGGAAGGTCGGCAAAAACCGCCGAAGAGAGCAGGAGCGTCATTCTGCTGGGGATCCGGAGAAAAGAAAAGTTCGGGGTGGCTGAAATTTGGGTGAAGGGAGTGGCAAAGGAAAAGAAATGTGTCACTTCGCACCCGGTTTCCCCCAAAAACAGCCGTGGGATTCCTGCGGTGCCTGAAGGTAGTCACCGGCGATTGACCCAAACGCATGGGCTCCCCTCTCCTGGGAGAGAGGGGTTGGGGGTGAGCGGTGAAACGCCCTGAAACTCGCTCGCCCCCACACCCATAATCACACGGTATCCGGGCATTGTGTTTCCGGGACGGTCGGCCGGGGTTCACTGGCCCTGGTTCGTTCCTGCCTGGGCGCTGGCACGCACCGTCACCCGGGGGATTGACATCCACTGCACGCCTTGTCGCGTTGGGCGGAATGCCAAAGACGACATCAGGTGCCCTTGACATCGGTTCGCCATCCCGAGGTGTACCCTGAGTGATTCGAGGATTTCCGAAAATGGCAAGGGCATTGGGGGGCGTGGGTGTTTGGGGTGGTGCCTGGGTGTGTTCTTGACCCCTCACCCCCGACCCCTGGTATCTGGATATCCGGAGCTTTTCGGCTCCACTTGTTCTCCCCTGCCGGGAGAGGGGGGATTGGGGGTGGTGGCTCGACTTTTGTTGTCCGCGTCTGCAGACTTCGGTTGGTGGTCTTTCGATGGCTGATCGGGCCCTTTGTTGATATGGATTGAACATGCTCTCCGCGCACATGGTTTCACGAGTGTTCATTGTCCTGCTGGTTGCGGGTGGCGCTGCAGCGTTCCCTCGCTGGGTAGCAGCACAGACGGATGGAGTCCATTTCTCCAGCGAACTGGTGTTTCCGCGACAGGCGTCCCACAACCATGCTCCGGGAATTGCGGAGCTCAGTCAGGGTGATCTGATCGTGTCGTGGTATCGGGGGAGTGGCGAGCGGCAGGCGGATGACGTGGCTGTCTACGGTTCGCGCAGGCTGGCGGGCAGTGGGGAATGGAGCGAGCCATTTCTGATGGCGGATACTCCAGGCTTCCCTGACTGCAACACCACACTCATGACCGACGCTCGCGGACGGCTGTTTTTGTTCTGGCCAGTGATTCTGGCGAACACGTGGGAATCCTGTCTGACGCATGTGAAGGTGGCTGCACATCCGGAGCAACCCGGTCCGATCGTCTGGACTCGCTCGGATGTTCTGTTGCTGAAGCCTGCCGATTTCTCAGCGGCGGCCACTGCTGCCCTTGATGCGCAAATCGCGGAGCTGCCGCCACTGCCTGAGAAGACTCGAGCTTCGATCGCTGAAGCCCGCCAGCGGCTCAGTCAGAAGCTTTATCAGCGACTGGGATGGCAGCCGCGCTGCAAACCGACCGTACTGCCTTCCGGCCGCATTCTGCTCCCACTGTATTCCGACACGTATTCTCTGTCACTGATGGCGATCAGTGATGACGGTGGTGATTCGTGGTTTGCGGGCCAGCCGATGCTGGGGTTCGGGGCCATACAACCTGCAGTGCTGAGAAAATCAGACGGGACTCTGGTGGCTTTTCTGCGGGAAAACGGGTTCAGTGGAAAAGTCCGTCGTGCGGAATCGCTTGACGAAGGACTTTCATGGGGGCCCGTGACCAGCGATTTCCTGGCAAATCCTGGCTCAGGTCTTGACGGTGTGCGGCTGCAGAACGGTCACTGGGTGCTGGTGTGCAACAATACGTCTGAGGGGCGTAATCGACTGGCTGTGTGTCTGTCGACGGATGAGGGCAGGACATGGGCGGCCACGCGTTGTCTGGAAGATCGCCTGGAGGGTGCGTTTCATTATCCGTGTGTGATCCAGACGCGCGATCACCGCATCCACGTGGTTTACAGTTCCTTCACGTCAGAAGGCAAAGCCATGCAGCACGCGGAGTTTACGGAAAGCTGGATTACGGCACCGGCCGATTGAGGCGCAGATTTTTGCCGACGCGCCACAGGGCAATGGCCAGCAGGATGCTGGTGGGAACGGCGAAGTACTGTCCCATCGCCAGAAGCACACCGGCACTGACTGCGAACGGAACAGAAAGTCCGGCAGCGATCGCTCCGAAGACCTGCCTCCACAACGGCGTGGAGGGCTCAGGATCCTCCTGAACGGCTGGTGGCGACCAGGGGTTCCGGGACATGTGACTATTCCACCAGCAGCAGTGAAAGTTGCAGCCGTCGTCCGTCTCTGAGAACTGTGAGTGGCAGTCGGTCACCCACGCGGTAATGCAATTTGAGGTGGGCGTTGAATTGCCGGGAATTCATGCGAATGGGTTTACCGTCGAGTTCTGTGACGATGTCTTTTTCGCGCAGGCCATCGGCCTGAGCCTGTCGGCCCCCGGGACCTTCAAGGTTGATCCAGCGGACTTCGAGCGCTGAGTCGCCGGCTGGCAGTCCCAGTTTTGCGGACTGATCCGGTGTGAGTTCGGGGAGCCAGACCTGCAGTCGGGGGGGCGCATTCCACATGGAGCCGCGCCAGGAGAAATCGGACTGTCTCCAGCCGCTTGCCGGCCGCAGCTGTCGCGGGCCTGTCTGAGTGGTTTGGACAGTGATCAGGGCGTTGTCGTCAGGCACTTCATGGAGCGCCCACTGAAAATCAGCGATGGAGGTGATTCGCTGACCGTTGACACGGAGGATGTCTTCTCCGGGCGCGAGTCCTGCGGTTGCCGCGGCGGACCCGGGCGTCACGCTGGAAATCCTGATTCCGCTGGTGCGGTCAATCTGCAGGCCAAGCTGATCGGGGAGCGGATACTTCCAGAGCAGGGCGGGGTTCCACTGGCCCTGGCGGAGTGCGTGAAAGTGTTCGGCGTCGTGGATGTTATGGCAGTGGATGCAGTTGGATCGAGTGGTCTGCTGGGCGTATTTGGCGGGGTTTCTGAGGCCGGGGTGCTGCAGGGCGTCTGACACGGCACGAGGCTTGCCGCGTTTATCGGACAGTTCCCGACGATTGGCGGGATACTGGCTGTGCAGTTCCAGCACGCGGTGCATGGTGGCGAGCAGGCCATCGATGGAATTGTAAGCGTCAGAGCCTTCGGCGCTTTGGGTGCCGTAACGCGCGTAGACAGTCCCGTCAGCGTTCAGAAACAGGGCAGCCCAGTTGAGATCGTAGTCGAACTGGAACTGCGTCAGATCCACATTTTTCATTTCGACCTGGCGGACTGAAATAAAGCGGTTCGCGGCGAATTCGCGAACACGTTCGTTGCCGTTGGCGACATCGGCATCAAAGGCGGCACAGTCGCGGCAGGGCACGCAGCGGAAGGTCACGAAGAGCGGTTTGCCGGTTCGTTTGGCTGCAGCCATTGCAGCGGGGATGTCATTGTACACCCAGACGTCGGAATTCCGTCCGTTGTCGTCCTTCAGGCGTTCACGGAGATCGTCTGCGGGGGTGGCTGCGGTGCAGACGACGAGCATCCACACCGCAGTGAAGAGGGACGGGCTGAGGGATTGCATGGCGGCCTTCATTCTTCGCTGCGTCCGCCGATAACGCCCAGCTTAATGAGATAGTACAGGAGCGTCAGCAGGCTGCCGACAAATGCGGCAACGTAGGTGAGGGCTGCGGCATTGAGGACAGAATCGACGCCCTGTCGTTCGTCAGCACCGATGATGCCCGCTTCCACGCAGAGCAGTTTGGCACGGCGGGACGCGTCGAATTCGACGGGCAGGGTGATGAACTGGAAGAGCACGATAGCACCGAAGGCGATGACACCGACCCACAGGAGAGAAAGGGAGTTGAAGATCAATCCCATGGGAATGAGGATATTGGCGGCATAGGAGCCGATGCCGACAAGGGGGACGAGTGCCGAGCGGGCCCAGAGCGGAGCGTAGCCGTGGGCGTGCTGAATGGCATGGCCGGCTTCGTGACAGGCCACGCCGATCGCAGCCACGGAGGTACTGGAGTAGACCTGTTCGGACAGTGCGAGAGTTTTGGTCATGGGGTTGTAGTGATCGCTGAGGTATCCGTGCGTGGGGACGACCTGGACGTCGTCAATTCCGGCTTCGCGGAGGAGTACCTGAGCAGCCTGAGCGCCCGTGTAGCCGCGCCGCGATCCCACCTGGGAGTAGCGATTGAAGGCGCTTCTGACCATCAGGCTGGCGATGCCGGAGATCGCAATCGATGGCAGAAACACATACAGCATGTAGGCGGTGTCGAAGTGAAAGCCGAACATTCCTGCGTTCCTTTGCTGACATTTCTTAGCGACCGACTGCCGAACTGGCAGCGATCGCTGTGCGAGTATTGTATCCGCAGAGGGCGTGCCATCCGGACAAAATCGCTGCGGATTTTTGTGGGAGCAGGCGAGTTTTGGGGTTGGGAAACGGATGCAGGGAATTCCGCACAATCACCATTTCCGCCCATCCCCTGCCCTCCCACCACTTTCTCGTTTCCCCCTGTCCCCCGGCCTGATAGAATCATCCTTCCCTCCGCATCCCGTCGAAAACAGCCCTGTTTTGCCGTGTTTTTGACGGAAATGAACTCTCGGGCAGCTCCAATCCCTCCTTTTGTTCCCGGGTGCCCCCAAATGGCCACGACCGACTTCAACCCCCAGCACCTGCACGCCTCCCGTCGGCACCTGCTCCAGATCGGCTGTTCGTCCGCACTGGCACTCGGGATGCATCGTCTGCCGGGCAACGCTGCCGGTACGGCTTACGCCGCTGGCGCGACCCGACCTGCCCCGGTCGCCCGCGCGAAATCGCTCATCATGGTGTTCTGCACGGGGGCAATCAGCCACCACGACACGTTCGACATGAAGCCCGATGCTGCGCTCGAAATTCGCGGCGAATTCCAGCCCATTGCCACCTCAGTCGCTGGCCTGCAGATCTGCGAGCATCTGCCGCGACTTGCTGCCCGTGCCCATCGTTACACGCTCCTGCGAACGCTCAGCCACGGCGACAATAATCATCTCATGTCCACCCACCATGTGCTCACGGGGCATCAGCAGCCGGGTGGTTTCTTCGATAAAGTGGCTTCCCGCGACGACTGGCCCTGCTATTCTGCCGGCTGCGAATTTCTGCGGCCCCGCAGCGACGGCATTCCCAGCGGCGTCAATCTCCCCACATTCCTCATGTCCGCACCGCTCACCTGGCCCGGACAGCACGCTGGATTTCTGGGCCCCAAATACGATCCCTGGCAGATTGTGGGCGATCCTGGCAGCCGGGATTTCCGCGTCGATGCACTGACGCTTGCTCAGGGTCTCGATCACGCCAGACTCCACCAGCGACAAACGCTCCTGCAATCGCTCAACCAGTCCAATCCCCAGTCGGCCAACTCCGCCTCCGGTCGCCTTGCCGAAGACCAGCGACTGGCCTTCACGATGCTCTCATCCGGAAAGCTCACGCAGGCATTCGAGCTGCAGCGGGAACAGGAAGTGGTCCGGGATCGCTACGGTCGGCATGCCTTCGGCCAGTCTTTGCTGCTGGCACGCCGGCTTGTCGAAGCCGGGGTCCCGATTATTCAGGCCAACATGGGTCCTGTGCAGAACTGGGACAACCACGGTGCGATCTTCCGCACGCTGAAGGACCGCCTGCTGCCACCGCTCGACCAGGCCGTCGCCGCCCTCCTTGATGATCTCGAAGAACGCAGGCTGCTGAATGACACCATGGTGATCGTTCTCGGTGAATTCGGTCGCACGCCGAAAATCAACAAGGACGGCGGCCGGGATCACTGGGGGCCATGCTTCACCGGACTCTTTGCCGGCGGCGGTGTCATTCCCGGACAGGTGCTCGGAAGCACCGACGAAATCGGCGCCTGGCCCGCTTCCACGCCATGGTCTCCCGATGATCTCGGGGCCACCGTCTACTCTGCTCTGGGCATCGACCCGCATGCGGTCGTTCGTGATCGGCTCAATCGCCCCGTGCACCTGAATCAGGGCACCGTGATTGCGCCGCTGTATGGCGGCAGCGACCGTCAGGCGTAAGCAACATCGCGCCACTGGACTCGGGAGTCTGCCTCTTCCAGCCTACGAAACCCGGACCATCCGCATGGGGTTTTCGCGTTTCTTTATTGACCGTCCCATTTT
Organism: Planctomycetota bacterium; assembly: GCA_046074585.1. GTDB lineage: Bacteria > Planctomycetota > Planctomycetia > Planctomycetales > Planctomycetaceae > SXXK01. Next base: position 17,534 of record JBJTOM010000021.1, read on the forward strand.
CGCTGCCGTGATCTCCATTCTGATCACGATGGTCGGAGCCCTGTCGCTGCAACAGTTGCCGCTGGCTCAGTACCCGCCGATCGCGCCACCCACAGTCGAAGTGGCCTGCAATTATCCTGGCGCAAGTGCACAGACAGTGGCTGAAACCGTTGCCGCGCCCATCGAACAGCGGGTCAACGGTGTCGAAGACATGCTTTATATGAATTCTTCCAGCACCAACGACGGCTCTTATGCACTCACGGTGACCTTTCGCCCTGGCATTGATCTGCACCTGGCTCAGGTGCGAGTGCAGAATCGGGTCAGTCTGGCGCTGCCTACTCTTCCGGAGGCGGTGCGGCGAACCGGTGTCACCACTCGCAAACGTTCCCCTGACATCCTCCTGCAGATCAGCATTAATTCTCCGGACGGGCGTTACGACCAGCTGTATCTCAGCAACTACGCCAGGCTCCATCTGGTGGACGAACTTTCCCGGCTGCGGGGTGTGAGTGAGGTGCGAGTGTTTGGGCAGCGGGACTACAGTATGCGTGTCTGGCTGGATCCGGACAAGCTCGCAGCCCGCGGACTGACCGTCGCTGAAGTCTCAAATGCGATTCGCGAACAGAACGCCGAAGTCGCTCTGGGGCAGCTGGGTCAGGCCCCCACAGCCGGTGCCCGCACCTGGCAGCTTCCGCTGACCATTCGCAGCCGACTGGAATCCCCCGAGGAATTCGAGCAGATCATTGTCCGTTCGCTGCCTGATGGTCGCACGCTGCGTCTGGGGGATGTTGGTCGCGTGGAAATGGCGGCGCGGGCGGAAGAAACCAATAACCGCTTCAACCGCAAGCCCACGGTCGGGCTGGCCATCTTTCAGTTGCCCGACGCCAACGCGCTCGAAACAGCTGATCTGGTGAAAGCGACGGTGCGGACGTTATCGGAGGACTTTCCTGAAGGCATGATGTTTGAAGCCGGCTACGACACGACTCCCTTCATCCGGGAATCGATTCGTGAGGTGTTCAAATCGCTGCGGGACGCGGTGATTCTGGTAGCGCTCGTGGTGCTGCTCTTTCTGCAGGGCTGGCGACCGGCCATTATTCCGCTGGTGGCGGTACCTGTGGCGATTATCGGCACCTTTGCTGCCATGGCGGCAGTTGGTTTCAGTCTGAATAATCTCACACTGTTCGGCCTTGTGCTGTCCATCGGGATTGTGGTGGACGATGCGATTGTTGTTGTGGAGGCGGTGGAGCGACGTATTGAACAGGGCATGTCTCCGCGGGACGCCTCGATCAGCGCGATGCAGGATGTCACCGGCCCGGTGATTGCCGTGGGGCTGGTGCTGTCGGCTGTCTTCCTGCCGTGTGCCTTTGTGTCGGGCATTGTGGGCCAGTTCTTTCGGCAGTTTGCGCTGACGATTGCCATATCCACGGCTATTTCGACGGTCAATTCGCTGACACTCAGCCCGGCCCTCACCGCACTGCTGCTCCGACCGGCCCACGGTCCTGAAGACGTCTTCACACGTCTGCTTGATCTGCTCCTTGGCTGGCTGTTTCGGCTGGTCAATCGCAGCATGCAGCTGTCGGTTCGTGCCCACACCGCGGCTACTCGACGCCTGCTGCGCCTGCCGGCCGTGGTACTGCTGCTCTACTGCGGGCTGCTGCTGCTCACATGGACCGGCTTCAACTCACTGCCTACCGGTTTCATTCCCACTCAGGACAAGGGGTATCTGGTGTGCAGTGTGCAGCTTCCGGACGCTGCCGCAGCGGAACGCACGCTGCGAACACTGGAACGCGTCGAAGAAATCACGCTGGCAACTCCAGGCGTCAGCAGCATCAATGCCATCGCCGGGAACTCGTTCCAGCTTGGAGCGCGTGCATCGAACTTCTGTTCGATGTTTATCATTCTCGACAGCTTCCCGGACCGCCTCCCCAGAGGGCTCACCGCCACCGCCATTCAGGAATCGCTCCTGCAGCAGTACGCCGCTCGAATTCCCGAGGCCACTGTCAGCATCAACCCGCCACCGGCAGTCTCCGGGCTGGGTCGTGCCGGCGGGCTTAAACTGATGGTGGAGGACCGTGGTGCGGTGGGTCTGAGCGCGCTGCAGGAACAGACGGACAGCCTTGTTCGCCGGGTGGCGGAGCGCCCGGAGCTCCGCGGGACGCTCAGCGTCTTCAACGTGAATGCACCGCAGCTGTTTGTCAACGTGAATCGCGACGCCTGCCTGGCACTCGGCGTCTCCATGGCCGAACTTTTCGGCACCCTCCAGGGCTACCTCGGGTCTCGATACATCAACGACTTCAGCATGTATGGCCGCACATGGCAGGTTGTGGTGCAGGCCGACCATCCGTATCGGGATCGTCCGGAGGACGTGCAGAAGCTGCATGTGCGCAGCCGCGACGGCCGCATGATTCCTCTGGGGTCCGTCGCTGCCGTTGAACGCATCGGCGGACCGCTCATGGTCACCCGCTACAATATGTATCCGGCGGCTGCCATCACGGCCAACACGTCACCCGGAATCAGCAGCGGAGAAGGCATTGCCGCCCTCGAAACGCTTGCACGCAGTGAACTGCCCGCCTCCATGGCCGCTGAATGGACGGAACTGTCGTATCTGGAACGGACGTCCGGCGACACCGGACTGCTGTTGTTTGCAGGTTCCATCGCCTTTGTCTTTCTCGTACTGGCCGCCCTCTACGAAAGCTGGACACTCCCGCTTGCCGTCATTCTGGTCCTCCCCATGTGCGTGCTGTGTTCCATAATCGGAGTGGCTGCAGCAGAGCTGGACATCAACATCTTTACACAGATCGGCTTCGTGGTGCTCATCGGACTGGCGTCCAAGAATGCCATTCTGATTGTGGAATTTGCCAAGCTGCGGCGGGAACAGGGAGCAGACGTGCAGTCGGCAGTCATCGAAGCCTGTCAGCTTCGTCTGCGGCCCATTCTGATGACATCCTTCGCATTCATTCTTGGTGTGGTTCCGCTGGTATTTGCAACAGGGGCTGGTGCTGAAATGCGGCGAGCGCTGGGAACGGCGGTTTTCAGTGGCATGCTGGGGGTCACGTTGTTTGGGATTTTCCTGACGCCCGTGTTTTTTCTGGTCGTTGATCGCATGGCCTTTGCCCTCAAACGACCACTCAAACGGCTCACAGCAATAGCTGCGGATCCGCCTGCTGAGGAGCCGGGGACAGGCTTGTGACCAGGCAGACAGTTCAGCGCAGCAAATCCAGGTTCCTGCCGACAAGGGTCGATTCTGCCGCGGGGAGTTGTATAATCCCGACGGTCGCCTCCTGCCCTGCTGACTGAACATGTTCGGAGCCAACCCAATTGAGTGCCCTGCGTTCTGCCGTGTCCCCCGAAGAACTCGCCTCCGGACTGCTTGCGCGAATCCGCAGCTACGGTGCTCCAGCGGTGGCGTTTTCCGGCGGAGTTGACAGTGCTGTGGTCGCCCAGGCGGCTTTTCTTGTTTACGGGGAGTTGGCGGTGGCGGTGACGGCAGTAAGTCCCAGTCTGGCTGCGTCTGAACGCGACTTCGCAGCCGCTCAGGCGCGGGCTATCGGAATTCGTCACGTGGAAATTGCAACCTCGGAATTCACGCGAGAAGAATACAGACGGAATGCCGGTGATCGCTGCTACTTCTGCAAGGACACGCTGTACTCCCTGACTCGCAGCCAGCTTGCAGAGTTTGGTGTCAAAGTGCTCCTGAATGGCGCCAACCTCGATGATGCCGGAGACCATCGGCCGGGAATGCAGGCCGCTGTCGATCACGGGGTCCGCAGTCCGCTCCTCGAAGAACGACTCAACAAAACCGCCGTGCGCGCTCTGGCCACCCTGTGGAACCTGCAGTCCGCCGACAAACCCGCCGCACCGTGCCTGGCCAGTCGAATTGCCTATGGTGTCGAAGTCACGGAAGAACGTGTGGGCAGGATCGAACAGGCTGAGGCATGGATTCGGAAAACAACCGGCATTCGTGTGCTGCGGGTTCGGTGTGAACAGTCCGAGCTGGCGCGGATTGAGGTGCAGCCGGAAGACTTCGCCGCACTGATGGTTCCTGACGTCAGAGATCGCCTTGTGAGTGAGCTGAAGTCGATCGGCTTTCGCGCGGTGACGCTGGACCTTGAAGGCTTTCGATCAGGAAATCTGAATGGGCTGCTGGTTCCCCTGGGTCTGGGGGAGGCAAGCCACAACGTGGCTTCCGAAGCAGAAGCCGCCGGAGTGTCCGATGGCTGAATCACCGCTCCCGTTTCCGGGTATGCTTCTGGCCATCGACTACGGGACAAAACGCGTAGGGGTGGCGGTATCGGACCGGGAGCAGCGTTTCGCTAGCCCGCTGCACAATCATCAGCGTCAGGGTCTGCAGGGGGACGAACGTTTTTTTCGGAGGCTGCAGGCTGAATATCGACCCGTCGGGCTGGTCGTGGGTTTGCCGCTGCACATGAATGGTGAAGAAAGCGAAAAGTCCAGAGAGGCGCGTGAGTTTGCCGGGTGGCTGTCGGGGCTGCTTGGTATTCCGCATACGTTTCAGGACGAGCGGTTGACTTCGTGGCAGGCGGAATCCATGCTGCTGGCGGCGGAATTCACCAAAAAACAGCGGAAGGAGCGGATGGACAAACTGGCGGCTCAGATCCTGTTGCAGACGTGGCTGGAACGCCACGCTCGTTAGCCCGAACGAGGAAACAACGAAATGGTGATCAGGGCACCTGATTCGTGTTCCGGACTTCACGCTGGAGCATTCCCCTGTGACAAGGCGTGGCCACCTGCTTCCCCGGGCAGTACCGAAGAAAGTCTCTTTCGGGTCACGGGTTGCGGCGTCGCAGTGCGGCCCGACTCCCTCACGGTCGCGGCTCGTTTTGTGTCTGGCGTCGAGGCGGGAGGGCGAAGCTCCTGGTGAGCCGCATCTATGTCATGCACACTCCGTTGCATCGCGCGGCTCGGCAAAGACAGGGGCAGGGACTCACGGCGCGGACCGGCAAACGGTGGCTCGGCAGGAGCCTCGCCCTGGGATGACGAAACGGTGTTAAGGACACTTGAGATCGTCTATCGGATTTCCTGCAGACGCGTCGCCAGGCATCTTGCTGCAGCAACTCTGACCTCACGCAAAGGCGCCAAGGCGCAAAGCTGGAAATGCCGGAAATTTGAACCTTTTTTCCTTCCTTTGCGTCTTTGCGCCATTGCGAGAGACCAACAGTTCCTGCACACGGGATCGCGGTGAGAGTTGTCAACTGGCAAGCAGAACTGAAAACATCCCAATTCGCCCGAATTCACACCGTTTCACCATCCCAGCCTCGCCCTCCCAGTTGCGGCCCCGGGGTGCATGGCACCGGTTTGCCAGGACCATTCCCCGCGACCGGGCGTGCAGTGGAGTCAATCCCCGGTGCGTGTCTGCGCGGCCAAAGTCGCGGCAGCAGCGAGCTGGCTGGCCAGTTGGAGTGCTGGGGTGCGGCTGGAGATGATTTCGTCCAGTTGAGCATGGCGGACAGCCGTGAGGATCCGTCGAATTTCCGGTCCCGGCGGGATTCCCATCGCCTTGACATCTTCACCGGTGATTAAGGGGGGCGGATTGAGCAGTGCCGGAGGTGTGCGGCTGAGATAGTGCCAGGCGAAGGCCGCATCGTCAGCAACGTGGCCGCTGGCGACATCAGCGGCTGCGGAAGCAGACAGGAGCAGCGGTGCGCGGGGATCGGCGAGCAGGGGTTTGAGCACGTGCAGGGGACGTGTGGCGATGTGCCGCAGCAGCGGGAGCGATTCGAGGATCCAGGAGATGCAATCGATTTCGAGCCTGGCCATTTTGAGTCGTTGGCAGAGGGCGTGAATCGCGTGCAGCGGCTGGCGGGATTCGGCGTGTGGCGAGTCATGCAGGGGGCGGAGGAGCAGGGCGAGTGCGGGTTCGAATTGTACTGCTTCGAGTGATTCGAGGGCGCGGCTGATGCCGGTGAACGTCTGCGGATCTGTGAGCGTGGCAGTGAGTTCCGGGAGGATCGTCGGGAGCAGCCGGGACTGATGCAGCAGGTTGAGTGCGGCAGCGCGGGAGGGATGGGCGAGCATCCGCCGCAGTTCCTGCATGATCCGCTCGACACTCACCCCCGTGATTCGCGAGTGCAGATCCTGAATCGCCTTCAGCGTCTGTGGGTCGAGCGTGAAGTGGAAGGTGGCCGCGAACCGGACTGCACGGAGCATTCGCAGGTGATCTTCGCCGAAGCGCGCGTGGGGATCGCCGATGGCCTTAATCAGCCGTCGCTGGAGATCGTCCTGTCCACCGACATAGTCCAGCACCTGCTCCTGCAGCGGATCGAAGAACATTCCATTGATCGTGAAGTCGCGACGTTTGGCATCTTCTTCGGCTGAACAGAACAGGACGGATTCCGGACGTCGGCCGTCGAGGTATTGGCCGTCGCTGCGGAATGTGGCGACTTCCACCTGCCCATGTCTGCGGGTGGGTCCGGGAATCATGACCACGCCGAATGCTGCGCCGACGGGCACTGTCCGCTGTTCACCGAACAGTTGAATCACGTCGGCCGGGAGTGCATTGGTGGCGACATCGTAGTCTTTGGGTTCTTTGCCAAGGAGCTGATCGCGCACACAGCCGCCCGCCCAGAGCGACTGGAAACCGGCGGCACGGAGCTGCTGCACGACATTGAGTGCAAACTGGCGACGGGGATCGGGAGGGGAATGCGGAGAGGAGGGCATGGAGTTTCAGGCGATAACTTCGTGGGCGACTTCGCCGTGGATGTCGGTGAGTCGATAGTCGCGGCCCTGGAAGCGGAATGTGAGTCGCAGGTGGTCAAATCCGAGCAGATGCAGGATGGTGGCGTGCAGGTCGTGCACGTGCAGACGACCTGTGACGGGACCGAAGCCGAGTTCATCAGTGGTGCCGTGGAGATACCCGGCTTTGAGACCTCCGCCGGCCGCCCACATGGTGAAGGCGTCAATGTGATGATCGCGACCGGTGCTTTCGCGGGGTTCGCCCATGGGTGTGCGGCCAAATTCACCGCCCCAGATCACGAGGGTGTCATCGAGCAGTCCGCGTTGTTTGAGGTCGAGGATCAGAGCTGCGGCAGGCTGATCGACTTCTTTGCAAACCTGATCGAGTGTTCCGTCCAGATCCGCCCCCTTGCCACCGTGGTGGTCCCAGTCGGTGTGGTAGAGCTGGACAAAGCGGACGCCGCGTTCGATCATTCTTCGAGCCAGCAGGCAGTTGTTGGCGAAGGATGCCTGTCCGGGCTTTGCACCATACAGGTCGAGGGTCTGCTGCGTTTCCTGTTCGATCTGTGTGAGTTCCGGAGCGGCCATCTGCATGGCGAAGGCGGTTTCGTAGGCTTCGATTCGCGTCTGAATTTCGGGATCACGCATTTCAGACAGACGGAGGGAATTGAGCTGTCCGACGATGTTGGTGAAGTCCCGTTGAGCGTCGCGGGAGATGCCTGGAGGATTGGAAAGATTCAGAATGGGGTTGCCGCGGCTGCGAAAGGGGACGCCCTGAAAGGTGGTGGGCAGAAAACCGCTGGACCAGAGCGTATTACCGGCGCGGGGGCCGCGCGGGCCGGACTGCAGCACGACAAAACCGGGGAGGCTGGAGGATTCGCTGCCGAGTCCGTAGGCGACCCAGGCCCCGAGGCTGGGCCGGCCCGGAGCCTGGAAGCCGCAGTTCATGAAGAGCTTTGCGGGGCCGTGATTGAAGACATCGTTGGTGACGGCTCGGAGCCAGCAGACGTCGTCGACGATGCCACGGTGAAACGGGAGAACGCTGCTGAGGTCCATGCCGCACTGGCCCCAGCGATCGAAGCGGCGGCTGGATCCGAGCAGTTTGGCGTCGGCAGGGAGAAAGGCAAATCTTCGTCCCTGCATCATGTGCTCGGGCGGAGTCTGACCGTGGTACTGCCGCAGCACGGGTTTGGGGCTGAATAATTCGAGCTGGCTGGGGCCGCCGGCCATGAACATGTAGATTACGTTTTTGGCTTTGGCAGGAAACGCAGCAGCACGGGGAGCCATGGCGCGATCCGCGGCCGACAGATCGGCATGGAGCAGGCTGGTGAGGGCGGCAGTGCCCAGTGAAAGGCCGGACTGATGCAGGAAGGCGCGGCGACCGGCATTCAGAATGGCGGGGTTGGGTGAAGAGGCTGGCACGTGGCGTTTCCCCGGTCCGGTGTGGTGGTTGTTTTGCGGCTTGGCGGTGTATTCTGCAGTGGACGTTTGGATTTCGCCACCAGGAAACCGGAGAAAACGGTGGAGTTGAACGGGGTGGCGTAAATACCGGGCTTGTGACTACAGCAGCACTCGGCGACTTTCGAGGATCAGTTCCACTTCACCACGCTGATTGCCTCGCAGAATCTGCACGACCACGCGGTCGCCAACCCGGCGGCTGGCGAGCACTTTGCGGAGTGCTTCAAGGCTGCTGACGGGGGTGCCGTCAACGCTGACGATCAGATCCCCGGGAATGACCCGGAATCCCTGCCGCATGCATCCCCGCAGGCCGGCACGCGAGGCCGGTGTGTTGGGGTACACCTGCAGAATCATCAGACCGCCTTCAAACCACTCTTCCGGAATTCCGTTGGCAGTGGCTGTGGCCCGATCGAGGATCGAGACACCCATGCTGGGGGACTGGTCGGTGGTTGATGCCTGCAGGATTTCGTTGACGGCGGTGAGCACATCATTGACGGGAACGGCAAATCCAAGTCCTGCGGAAGCTCCGCTGGTGCTTACGATCGCCGTGTTGACTCCGATCAGCCGGCCGGCACTGTCGAGGAGCGGTCCACCGGAATTGCCTGGGTTAATCGCCGCATCCGTCTGAATCATGCCTCCCAGCACCTGACCGGCGTTGTCGGGAACAGACCGATCCAGGCCGCCGATGACACCTGTCGACAGAGTCCGGTCAAAGCCAAACGGATTGCCGATGGCGAGGACTTTCTGGCCCACTTTCAGATCATTGGACGTGCCGATCGTGATGGGTTCGAGGGCGGCCGGTTCGGCGTCGATTCTGAGCACTGCGATGTCGAATCTGGCCATGGCTCCGACGATCTGAGCATCGTAGACGGCGTTGTCACGCAGCTGGACTTCAAGGGCTCCGTCGCTGTCTTCGAGTGTCTGTTGGACGACGTGCAGATTGGTGACGATGTGACCGGATTCATCCCAGACGATCCCGGTGCCAGCAGACACTTCCCGTTCTTCCATCTGACCGAATCGCGTCCAGCGGGAGCCCTTTGTGCGGACGAATACCACCGAAGGGGAGACGGCCTCAAACACCGAAACGTTGTTCTTCTCGTCGTCGCCGAGGTCTCCGCGCGGAGTGGTGATGCGAGGCTGGTAGTTGGGGCGATTGCGAACACCGTCGGCCAGCGTGCGATACAGCAGGGCGGCGGCCAGCAGCACCAGAATGACCACCAGCCAGCCATTGGCTGCCGCTGCTGAAGGACGAGTTCGCATGTCGGGGGACCATTGAGACATGATGGAATTCTCCAGTCAGTTCCGGAATGCTTTCCGGCTTTATAGACTGTTCAGCTCAACGTCTCCAGCCTGTCGAGTGTTTTCATGCTGCCAGCCATCCGTCGGGAACTTGAAGAAATGTGCGGAGCACCATTGCCATGGCAATGGCTGCAGTTCCTCGCGGTCTACCCCGAAGAACTGAAACAGGCACTTCGCAGCGACGATGGTTCCGAAGAAGAAGGCTGTGTCGGCGACGCCGAACTGCTCGCGGACCCCGGTGATGTGCTGGCAATTAATCAGGAAGTCCGGGCCACTTCGATCCTCGATACCGATAACCGTGAATTCCACTGGCCCGCCAGCTACATCGTCATCGGAGAATCCGGCGATGGTGACTATTACTGCATCGACCCGCAGGACCCGAACTGTGGTGTGCACCAGTTCCAGCACCTGCCGGTGCAATTCAAACGACTCACAAAAGGCTTCGCAGACTACCTTGAAATGCTGCTGGAAGCCTACGTGGAATTCGAGGAGGATGAGGACTGGGATGAGGATTACGCTGGCAATGACGGGGAAGATGAGGACGGGGACGACGACGAAAACGACGACACATCGATCGACGATTCACCCGGCCTGGCCAACTGATCGATCGTCGCATAAAATCCAGCTCCCGATTCCGATCATGCTCCCTTCTCCAGCATCAGGCAATATGGTCCCATGATTTCTCCTCAGAACATCCGCGTGCACCGGGACGAGGGCATCCTTGAACTCACATGGAGCGACCAGCAGGTGTCGCGTCTGCCATTCCAGTTTGTCCGCCGGAACTGTCGCTGTGCTGTGTGTGTTGACGAAATGACGGGGCGACCGCTGCTTGATCCCGACACCATTCCTGCAGACCTCGGCCTGCTCGATATCTCTCTGGCCGGCAACTACGCACTCCGCGTGCGCTGGTCCGATCAGCACGACTCCGGCCTGTTCACCTGGGTGCACCTGAGGGACATCGCAGACCGTCTGGAGGCCGCACGTCAACAACAGCGGACCCGATCCGATGATTGAAGTGGAACTCAAGTTCCCGCTCCAGGACCGCTCTGTCTTCCTTGCAGCACTGGATCGCGTTCAGTGCGGCATGACATTTCAACAGCGGCAGGAGACGGATGAGTATTTTCAGCATCCCTGCCGGGACTTCAATGTCACCGATGAAGCCCTCCGCATCCGCTCATCCGGCACCATCGTGGAACTGACGTGGAAAGGTCCGAAACTGGATTCGCGGACCAGGTCCCGGAAAGAACTGGAGCTCACGGTGAACGAACTGGCTGCGACATTTGCATTCCGTCGCGAGCGGCTCCGGGAAATCCTCCTTGAACTGGGATTCAGCAGCGCCGGGCTGGTTCATAAATTCAGGCAGACCGCCGAATTTCTGTTTCAGGAGCGATCGATGCACGTGAGCATCGACGAGGTGGAGAATCTGGGTGTGTATGTTGAGTTGGAGACGATCTGTGATCCGCTCGATCGTGAACGGGGCACGGAGGTGCTGCTGGCGCTGGCTGAACGGCTGGGACTGCAGTCGTCCGAGCGTCGTTCGTATCTGGCACTGCTTGCGGAACGCGGCGCGCCGTAGCGGGAACCGGCATGTGCTGTCCGGGACCACGGTTCCAGTCTTCCGTCCGCCCCCTGCCAGCTCACATGGGTTGTTCTCTGTCAGCTTCCGTGGAAGGTTGTGACCGCTGCTGCTTTTGCTTTCTGCGGGCTTTCGCGGACTTGTCCACGGCACGGATCAGGTTGATGATGGTTCCCGGCAGTTGTCGTGTGGCCTCAGTCTTGTCTTCGCTGCTGATGCTGCGAATCAGACCTGTCACAGCGGAAGGGACGGAGGGGGGAGCGGAATTGACAACTTCGGGCGCAAGCCGGCGCAGCAGTTCTGTGGCAGCGTCCACGCCGTCTGGCAGCAGAAACTGGGGGGCTGAGACGGTACCGGTGACGCGCAGACGGAGCGGTTCTTTGGTGAGGCCGGCCAGCAAAGCGAGCACGGGCGTGTTGCCGGTGTCCGCATCGGTGGCAGCTGGCAGCTGCGGCAGGTTCAGTGTCAGTTCCAGATCCAGCTGTTCGTCCAGTCTGATGGTACCACTGGTGGTGATCTGCAGATTCCTGGCCAGTTCAGGCAGCAGCACCACCATGCTGTCATGACGAATGCCATGTTCAGTGACTTCGAACCGAACGGACGTTTCGTCGAGGACTGCGATGCGACTGGGCATCTGCAGGCCAGTGGCTGGAATGAGTTTTGTGAGCTGTCCGAGAAAGTCTTCACGCACGGATGCTTCGAGGGAGTGGAATCTGGCGATGCCACGGAGTGGGAACGGGGCGTTGGCTGTAGCACCATCCAGAGGCACCGTGATGGCTTCAAACTGCACCGAAGCGCTGCCGTCAATGCGAGTGGTGCGGGAGAGAATCGGGGCGATCAGGGCGAGATTCTGGCTGGCATGATCATCCGAAATGGCTGTATGATCAAGGACTGCGAAGGGTTCAATGCTGAGCTGTCGGTGGCCTTCCGAGTCGGGTTCGATGCGACCATCCAGCTGCAGTTTGTCCAGGTCCACAATCGGGAGCGGTCGCCAGGGGGCGTTCAGCTGAAAGGCCGCGTTGTGAATGGACCATGAGAAGACCGAATCCGAATGGCCCTGCCGGCCACAGTTCGGCCAGCTGCCATCGGCGTTCAGTTGCACCTGCAGTGCGGCATCATGCACGGCAAGATGCAGAGACGTGCTGTCAGTCAGATGTGCCAGAAGTCCCTTTGATGTTTCGACCCGGCCGATGCGACAGGACACCTGGCCGTTGGCATCCCGCAGCAGGAGGTCGTGGAACACGAGGGGCTGAAACCAGCCACCGTCTGCCGATCCGGCGACTGCTGTGAGTGTGTCGCTGTGGATGGCAGTGGCCAGCAGCGTGTTGCGAAAGGAGGTGTGAACAAGGAGAGCAGGGGCAGCCGCGATACAGACGGCTGACAGACAAGCCAGCGTTGCGGGCAGAGTCAGCCTGCGGATCGCTGATGTTCGTCCGCACCGCCGGGGTTCGCCGGACGGTGCCGCAGAGTCGACATTGGCGGCCGGTAATTTGACCACTACCGGAACCGAGGAATCGGGAACAACATCCATGACCGGTATTCCTGCGACGGAGACAAGGGGCGTCCTGAATGACATTCAGGTCTCGATATTCTTTAAAGTTGCCACGTGCCGTCCAGCAGAAGTTCGCCGGAACCCGTTGAGTTTCTCGAACATCATCCCCTTCGCTCGAATTGTTGTTCCACAAGGGTTCGCCGGGCACATTGTTGCGGAGGCCTGCTTCAGGAGTTGGGCTTATTTTGCTGTGGCCGCTTTCGGCTGTCTGGCGGCGATGGTGAGTGGACGGCGGAAGATTTGTCCGCCCTGAGCAACGAACAGAGTCTGGAAGTCGCTGCCGGCGAGGATGCAGGTGGTGGTGGGCTTGAAGGGATCGGGCGCGTGCAGGACTCCGCAGGGACGGCCGGTGGGGTCGAACACCTGCACGCCAGCAGCACTGGTGACGTACCAGCGTCCGTCAGCATCCACGGCCATGCCGTCACCGCGGGCGGCCGGGATTCGTGGAGGACCTTCGTTGAATCGGAATTCGCCGCTGGGATCGATGAGTTGCCGCAGGGGCATGCTGGGCATACCGGCATCGAGGCTGCCGTCAGCATTGACTCGGAACATCCATGTGGCGCTGCCGCCGTATTCCGAGACACCCAGCGTTCCGCCGTCACCGGAGAGTGCGATGCCGTTGGGTTTGGCGAGACCTGTGGCTGCGACGCTGCGTTCGCGAGTGGCGATGTTGATTCGCACGACATGACCGGCGGCCGTATCGGTGTAGTAGAGCAGGCCATCGGAGGACACGGCGAGATCGTTGGGAGCGGTCTGTTCAGCGATGACTTCGATTGTTCCATCGGCCGGATGGATGGCGATGATGCGTTTCTTCGAGCCCTGGCAGGCATACAGTCGGCCATCCGGACCAAACTCAAGACCACTCACGGATTCCTTAACGATTTCCCTTCGGGAGCCATCGTTTGCATCAAGTCTGAAAACTCCGGGGGCCTTCATGTCGCAGAAATACAGATTTCCCTGCTGGTCAGCGCAGAGTGCATCGGCGAAGCCCAGCTGGTCCACGGCGAGTTCCCAGCCGGCGTTGGGGACGAGCAGTTTGAGCAGAGTGAGGTCACCACCGAGGTCACCGCGGGTGTCGTAGGCGGGCTGGTGCTGTTCTTTTCGCCAGAGCCAGCGCATGGCATCAGGAAAGCGGGCGCCGCCAAAATCTGCGTTGTGTGCATAACCTTCGGCCCAGTCGAGGCGGACGTCGTAGCCCATATACTGGAGTGCTGCGTGCATCAGCTGGTTGGCGAGCGGCCAGTGACCGAAGCGGTTATCGAGGTCACCGGAGGTATCGGCCATGTAGATGCGGATGGGTTTGGGTTCGGTTTTGCGAACGAGCGACGGATATTCGTTTGCACCGCGGAGATTGGTGAAGCTGCCGACGCTGGAATACACGCGGCGAAACAGGTCGGGCCGTTCCCAGGCCGCTGTCCAGGCGCAGCTGGCGCCCGAGCTGGAGCCGCCGATGGCGTGCAGTTCGGGGTCATCAGAAAGTGACCAGCGTTTGCGAACTTCAGGGAGGATTTCTTCGGTCAGGAAGCGGACGTAGCGATCGCCGAGGCTGTCGTATTCGTAGCTTCGGTTGGACGGTCGATTGTCGGTCATGGGGCGGTTTTTTTCGTGCCCGGGATCGAGGAAGATGGCAATTGTCGGCTGCATTTCTCCGCTGGCAATGAGATTATCAAAGACGATGGGGACGCGCCAGCGGCCTTTGGGATCCCGCATGCGTTCGCCGTCCTGAAAAATCATGAAGGCGGCGGGCTGGTCGGGGCGGTACTGGGCCGGGATATAGACGGACCAATTGCGAGTTGTTCCGGGGAAGATGCTGGATTCCCACGGCGGCATCTCTTCGACGGTGCCGCGGGGGACGTTGTCGCGAGCAACGGCGTCGGGGTGCGGCGTCCATTCGGGCTTGGTTTCTGTGCGTGTGATCTGTGTGGAGGCTGCGGTGTCAGACCAGAGCCATTCGAGTGCCTGAGGGAGCAGTTCGCCACCCCAGCGACCGCTGTGTCCGCCTTCGGTCATGTCGAGCCGATAGGGGTATCCGGCGAACTGCAGGGCGGCGGCGAGGTCCTGATTGCCGAGTGGCCAGTGGCCGTGCAGGTTATTGACGTCGTCACGGCCTTCCTGGAGATAGACGCGGAGCGGTTTGGGTTTGCCTTCCGTTTTGCGAATGAGGCCTGGGCAGGCCCAGCCACCGCGGATGTTGGTATAGCTGCCGATATGGCTGAGCACTCGACCGAATTGATCCGGCCGTTCCCAGGCAGCTGTGAAGGCGCAGATAGCTCCGGAAGAGATTCCGCAGATGGCGCGCTGGCGGGGGTCGGTGGAGACGTTGAGTCCTTTGAGGGCAGTGGGAAGGAATTCGTCGAGGAGAAAGGTGACGTAGCGATCGCCCAGGGAGTCATATTCGAAGGAACGATTGCTGCGGGCAGTGCCGTTGGGGCGTGTCGGGGGAACGGAGCCGGGGTTGACGAAGACGGCAATTGTCACGGGCATGGCTTTGCGGTGAATCAGATTGTCGAAGACGATCGGCACACGAAACGCACCGTCTTCCCTGGCGTAGCCGGCACCATCCATGAAGACCATCAGCGCGGCTGGCTGATCCGGCGAGTACTGGGAGGGGACGTAGACGCTGTAGCTGCGTGTTGTGCCGGGGAAGACACGGCTGTCGGCGAATTCCGCGGACGTGAGCATTCCCTGCGGAACACCGGGTTGTCGAGACCGATCCGGGTGTTCGTCGGCGCATGCGGTCCACGGGACGAGGGTGACTGCGGCGAGCAGCGGCAGGAGGAGTTTGTGCATGGTGGCGAGACTTTCAGCGGTTGAGGTGTTTGGCGAAGTGGGCTTTGGTGAGTCGCCACATTTCCGGGCTGAGCACATGGTCGGTGTTGTTTTCGATGAACCACGTGAAGTTCTCGGGGGCACCGGCGGCGGCCCAGGCCTGTTTGAGGTGCGGCATGGCGTTGCGGACTTCTTCGATGGGACTGCCGGCGTCCAGATCACCGAAGTTCAGGTGCAGTGGTCGGGGGGCGATGAGTTTGACGATGTCAGGGAGATCACCAAACTGTCGCCAGCCGGGGACGTAGTTGGGGAAGCAGTGAATCAGGCTGGTGCGTTCCATGGCCGCGTAGGTGGGCATGCAGCAGTTTCCGACGAGAGCTTTCAGGCGAGGCTCCCAGGGACCGACCTGCCAGGTATGTGTGGAGCCCATGGAGTGACCGTAGCAGCCGAGTTGTTCCGGGAGGACTTCGGGGCGGGAACTGATGTAGTCCACCGCTCGTCGCATGTCGCTGATATTCTTCCATGCGAGGCATTTTCCGGCTGTGACGTACATGCCGAAGAGATAGTGTTCCAGATCGCGACCGCGGAGGTTGCGGACGGTGGTATTGAAGGAGTGATTGCGTTCGCCGAACCCGGCAGCATCGGGACAGAGGACCACATAGCCTTCGCGGGCCAGAGCAACTCCGGTTTGATGCATGTCGCCGAAATTCGGTGCTCTGACACCGGCAGGTTCATCCTTGCCGACATCGTACTGGCCGGCGTGCTGATGCCAGACGCAAATGCCTGGGGCCGGGCTGGAGGCGGAGACGCCGTCGGGAATCAGCAGCCATGCGGTGATGCGTTCGGTGGGTTCCACCAGATAGTTGATGCGTTCGCGGCGAAACCCCGGCAGCTGCTCAGAGGATTCCACATGGGCATCGAGTGGCCCATGGTCTGGCCAGGGACCGCCGAGGCAATTGAGCAGTTGGCTGCGGAGGTCGGCTGGTGAATGAGGGACTGCCGGTAATGCGGAGGCGGGTTCGTCGGGGATCATGGCGAGAGCGGGCTGGTTGAGCGCTACGGCGGCCAGCGCTGCGGCTGACGAGAGCAGGCTGCGGCGGCCGTAGGGCTGAGAGGGGAGTCCATTGACGGGTTGATCCGGCGGTTGCATCACGGCGGCTCCGGGGCGTGAAGGAGGAATCGAACTCAGAGCATATCACAAGTCGTGGTCGACGGGCCAATGCACGGGAGGGCGAAACGATTGAATTCAGGCTGAACAGGTCTGGATGAACGGGATCCGAGGGGAGTTGCAATTTGAACCTGAAAACTGGAAACTTCGTCAGCCCGTCCGGCCGATTCCTTCCTTATTCACACAGCAGACAACTCATGCCAGGCCACGTGCTTGACCGCGAAGAATATGTTGAACAGGAGTATTTCTTCAGGGTTTATCGGGAGCGTTTGCAGGAGGGGGTGCCATCGCAGGAGATTCTGCAGACGATTCATGAAGAGTTGCTGGCCACCACGCGGCTGCCGATGGCGATTGACTTTATGCGGGCAGAGATTCTGCATAAGGGGCGGATCAGTGATGCGATGACGCGATTGGCGCATTACTTTGCCCCGTTTCAGGCATTTGTGATGGACCGGGCTGAGGAGGAGGAGTCGCGGTTTGAGCAACAGACGGCGCTGCGGATTCTGGAGCTGGAGTCTCGCTATCGTGCAGCCTCGCCGCGGATGGCGGGTTTGTTTGTCTATCAGCTGGAATGCATCGCTCGAAATCGCCTGGGATATGGCCGGGGTCTGGAGGCCATGTCGGCAGATCCGTTGTATTCTTCTGACTGGAGCCGCTGGATCCTGAGAATTCGCGGGGACCTGGGGACACTGGAGCTTGCGGATCTTGTGTATCGCGTCTCTGAGCATTTCTATTCGCGGCGGTCGACCGGTCGCGCGGGCGGGAGCAGCGGAGAGGCTGCTGAGCGCGGGCTGGTGCTGTTTGGTGAACAGGAAGGGAGGATTGCCAGGGCCAATGTGGGCCGCGATCCGCTGTATCTGTTCGCAGCCCTGCAGAGGCATCTGGGGTATCCGTCTGTTCCGCGCACCGCCAGCACCGAAGCGACGGATAAGTTGCCGGGGTTTCTGGAAGCGCGGCTGCAGAAGATTGAGCAGCGGCTGAAGATTCTGGACATGGAAGCCAAAGGGGGCCTGGATCTGTCGCGGTTTTATCAGGCTGGCGAACAGCAGCAACCCTGATCCCTGGCGTGGGAGGGGCCGGGGTCGGGGAGATCGATCCGTGGGCCGGTTGCGGGTTCGGATCAGCCAGCGAGTCTGCTGATTTCGAGGGCGATCAGGTGTGTGATGCCGGCCTGCAGGCGGATGGCGAGCCGTTGTTCGGTACGGGCAATGGCGTCGGCCAGATTCTGCAGCAACCCTGGCGACACGTGCTGCTGCCGCTGCAGGCGAGAGAGTGTTTCTGTGGTGAGAGCGAGGGCTTCAGCAGCGGGATGGGCAGCAGCAGTCTGCGGGGTCAGCGGAACCAGCTGTCCGTGCAGCATCTGCAGTTGCAGAGCCAGTTGGCTGGCGGCGATGGAAGGAGCACCGCAGGCAGGGACGGCACCGCGAGTGGCAAGGGCACCGGGAACGGCTGCGAGCGACAGCAGGCTGGTGAGGAAATAACGACGCTGCATGGGGTGGCTCCTGTGTGATGGTCACCGGTTTCGGAACAGCGTTCTGCTGTGCCTGCGGGAATTCTTTCAGGATGTGCAGAGAAAATCAACAGTTTTCCGGACGGGATGTCGGAGTGCAGTAGCCTTCGAGTTCACAATTGATGACATCGATCATCTGTCGCAGTCGGCCGGTTGCCTTCCGATTGAAGATGAAACCGATACGTGGCAGTTCGAGCAGGTGTTCGTCGTCGGCTTCGACGCGATGGGTGGGGACGCTTTCAATGCGTCCACGGATGCAGACATCTGCGAATTCGTCGTTGAGTCGTTCGAGGAGTTGCGGGGTCGGGGGCACATGCAGGCGCAGAACCAGTTGGTCGCGGATGAACCGCATGCTGTTGTAGACACTGTAGAACCCGATGACCTCCAGTGCGGCGGCTTCTACGCTGTCGGTGACCCTGAACAGGGACATGTCTTCGGGTGAAATGAGTTCTCTGGAGAGGAGTTCGTCGCGGATGTAGCGGACAAATCCGGACCAGTAGGTGCTTCCGGGCTGATCGAGGAGGACGAGCGGCATCAGGTCGCGTTTGCCGGTCTGAACGAGGGTGAGTGTTTCAAAGACTTCGTCCAGTGTGCCGAAGCCACCGGCACAGGTGACGATAGCGTGGACTTCCTTGACGAACAGGAGTTTGCGGGTGAAGAAGTATTTCAGGCTGACCAGCTTGGGGTCGCCGGCAATGATCGGATTCGCCTGCTGCTCAAACGGAAGCAGGATGTTCAGGCCCATGGCCATATCACGCCCGGACCCGTGGTGGGCGGCTTCCATGATGCCACCACCGGCACCGGTGACCACCATCCAGCCTTCCTGAGCCATGCGGCGTCCGAAGTCTTCAGCGGTTCGCCAGGCGGGATGGTCCGGCTGGGTCCGTGCGGAGCCGAAGACAGAGACTTTGCGGTTGCGGCGGTAGGGTTTGAAGACGCGAAAGGCGTAGCGGAGTTCACGGAGTGCGCGGCTGAGGATTTTGAGGTCACCGCGAGCGGCGCCGTCGGCGGCGAGTTTGTCAGCGGTATCGCGGATTTCCTGAATGAGCTGGTCGTGTGACCGCAGTTCGGAAACGTGCTCGATGACCTCGGTTTCCGATTCCTGCGGGTGCCTGAGCGGATGCCGGTCGGTCATGTTGAGTTCCTGAGGGTCAGTTGAGCAGCGCGTCCATGGCTTCCTGACGAGTAGCGTAGATGGCCCAGATGGTGTCGAGTGCCGTGATCCGGAGCAGTTCACGGGCGAGGTCACTTGGACCACACAGCACCAGTTCGCCACCTTTGCGTTTGACGAACTTGTGGCAGCGAAGGAGCAGGGCGAGGAAAATGGAACCGAAGTATGTGACGTGACTGAGGTCGACAATCACCATCGGGGCCGCCTGATCGCTGAGCGGTTCCATGATGACGTCGGCAGCCCGCTCGACGAGGTCCCAGTTGAGTGATTCGACGCCGGAAGAGGGCGTTACCACGACCGTGCTGCCGTGCCATTCAATTTTGAAATAATCAGGAACTTCGCTCACGAACCGTCCCCTGGGAATTTTTTTGCGTGGCACCGGCCGATCGGAAATTCATCGCCGGCTGTCTGGAAAGCGTATCGATTTTCGGGAGAATCGCAACAGAGTGGTTTTTCCCGCGGGGATCGTTGCGAGATGTCAGGAATTCCCTTCGTGAATGTCATCCTGCTGGAGTGGTGGACAAAATGGCTTTACGTGTCTCGATTCTCACCTCCGCAGCGTTCAGCTGTTCCCGCCCTGCGGCTGCAGTCTGTCGCTGGCTGCTGAGTCTGATGCTGTGCTTACCGTTTCCGGCTGCCTGTGCAGCTGATGAGCCCGCGAAGCTGGAACGGTGGACCGTGACGACGGAATCCGGCATGGAGGACGTGACGGGGCGACGGGCAGGGCAGGGGCGGGATGGCACGCTGCTGATTGAAGACCAGGCGGGGCGACTGCGGATGTTTCCGGCAAAGGCCATCCAAACGCATGTGTTGCTCGATGAACCGTGGGTGCCATGGACAGACGAAGAGCTGGCACGGCAACTGCTCGCTGGACTGGGCTCGGAATTCACAGTGACTCAGACCGAGCACTATCTGATTCTTGCGAACAGCAGCGATGAATACGCGGAGTTTTGCGGGAAGATGCTGGAGAAAGTGAGTGTTGAGTTTCAGAAGTTCATGGCAGGGCTGGGCGTGGACGTGCAGTTTCCCGAACGCCGGTTGCCGGTGCTCATTTTTGCTGCTGCTGGCGAGTTTGAAGCCTATGCCGGGCGCCTGCACCCGGAAATCTCCTTCACAGACACTCCCGGCTTCTACACTGTTCGAGACAATCTGGTGCTCCTGCAGGATCTCAGTCAAGACCGCAGTCTGCGAACCGCGGCCGCCATTCGCCGTAGTCTGGCTGACCAGCCGCTGCAGGTGGCCACTGTGATTCACGAAGCCGTGCATCAGCTGGCATTCAATACGGGCGTTCAGGTGCGGATGGCTGATAATCCGGTTTGGTTTTCGGAGGGCCTGTCGCTGTGCTTCGAACAGCCCTCGCTGCGTACGCCGCTGCTGTGGACACGTCCGAATCTGTTAAATGCCCGGCATCATGCAGAGTTTCTGCGGATTTCGGAGGCTGCCGAATTACCCATTTCACTTGCGGATCTGATTCGACGGGACGCCCTGTTTCAGCAGTCCGGGACGGCAGTCGCTGCGTATGCCGAGAGCTGGGCGCTGGTGACGTGGCTGGTGCGCGAACAGCCTGAGCAGCTGGGGCGATGGATTGGAAACCTTCGTCAGCAGCAACCTCTGGACCCGGTGACTGCTGACGAACGGACTGCCATGTTTGTGAGTGCGTTTGGTGGTCTGCCGTCGGAACTGGCCTCGCAGATGACAAAGGACGTGCGACGGCTGCGGGCATCGAAGTAGGCGAATCCTGTCTTGCTGTGTTCACCGCGGAGGACTGCAGTAGCAGTTGAGTCAGAGCACCTGACGAATCCGTTCCAGCGCTTCCTGCACGTTCTGCAGGCTGTTGAAAGCGCTCAGTCGGAAATAGCCTTCCCCAGCCGCACCAAAGCCGCTGCCGGGAGTTCCCACAACGTGGGCGTGCTGCAGCAGCAGATCAAAGAAGTCCCAGCTGGAGAGATTGCGCGGCGTTTTCAGCCAGACGTAAGGAGCGTTCACGCCACCGAAGACTCGCAGCCCTGCAGTGGTGAGTCCTTCGCGGAGGAGTCTGGCGTTGTTCATGTAGAAGTCGATCAGTCCGCGAGTCTCGCTGCGACCCTGTTCGCTGTAGGCTGCCGCTGCGCCCTTTTGAACAACATAGGATGCACCATTGAACCTGGTCGACTGACGGCGATTCCACAGAGCATGAATGGCAGTGCGGCTGCCGTCCGGGGCACTGCCCATGAGCTGCTTTGGTACGACGGTGAGTGCACAGCGGATTCCGGTGAAGCCGATACTTTTGCTGAAACTGCGAAACTCAATCGCCACGTCCCTTGCTCCTTCAATCTCGAAGATGCTGTGCGGGATCGTGGGATCAGCGATGAAGGCTTCGTAGGCTGCGTCGAAGAGAATGAGTGATCCGTGGGCTCTGGCATAGTCAACCCAGCGTTTCAGTGTGTCGCGGCTGGCGACTGTGCCGGTGGGGTTGTTGGGATAGCACAAATAGATCAGATCGACGGGTTCGGAGGGCAGTTCGGGGACAAAACCGTTGGCTTCGTTGCCTTCCAGATAGACCAGTCCGCCAAAGCGGCCTGACGCGTCTGCGGGGCCCGTGTGACCTGCCATCACGTTGGTGTCGACGTAGACAGGATACACGGGATCGGAAATGGCGATGCGGTTGTTGTCGCCGAAAATATCGAGGATATTGCCGGTATCACACTTTGAGCCGTCGGAAATGAAGATCTCGTCGGCGGAAATATCCATGCCGCGGGAATGGAAGTCGTGTACTGCAACGGCATCCCGCAGAAATCCGTAGCCCTGCTCGGGACCGTACCCGCGAAAGCTGGGGCGCCGGGACATTTCGTCGACAGCTTCGTGCATGGCCGTCACGATGGCCGGTGTGAGCGGTTCGGTGACGTCGCCGATTCCCAGGCGGATAATGCGGGCTGCGGGGTTGGCCTGAGCGAACGCGGAGACACGACGCCCGATTTCAGGGAACAGGTAGCCTGCACGGAGCTTGAGGTAGTGATGATTGATGTGCACCATGTGTTCAACTGCCGGAAAAAATTCGCAGAAGGATCGGCCGACCGCAGCGGCTCATGGGAAAACAGACTGGGGAGCGAAGCATATCGTTCCGGCAGGCCGAATCAACCCGACTGCATCCGCCGAATACCGCTTCGCGTCGCGATTCCCCGGTAGAAAAAGAGGGCCTGCAGGGCAATTTTCGGGAACAGCAGCCGCGACCAGACGCCCCGCCAGCCCCTGTGGTGCTCGAACTCAATCCGGTCGTGCACCTCCGTCAACGCATCCCCCAGACGCACAAACGTATGCGTGTGACGCCATGTCTTCATCGGGCCGGCCACCTGGACGTCCACAAAGGACTCCCGCGAAACGCACTCATGTCGCGCTGTCCACCGCACCGGGATTGGACCCATCCACATCGTGAAATCCCCGACTGATCCCTCAGCCAGCGGATCAAACCGATGCACACGCATGATCATGAGCGGCGGTGTGAGTGCCTGCAGGATGCCAGTCTGGAAATGAAAGGCGGAGACTGCTTCGAGCGAAGCCGGAACACGAAAACGGGACTCGAAGATCTGCATCGCGCCTGTCCTTCACCACGAAACATCCACAGGCCCGGGACCTCTGCCGCCTGCGATGTTTCGGACCCCGTTTTATAGACGTGCACAGGAATCTGTCCTGCGGTTTGTATTAGTGCTCCCGCCTGCCGCTGTTCAGGCTGGAAGGATGAAACCGGGATGACGAGACGGCGTTACGGTTGAGCGGGCACGCTGACACGCGTGACTCGCAGACCCGTTTGGAGTGATTGTGCAGTTGGAAGCGGATTTGCCGTCTGCAGCGATTCAGACGATCGCAGGGCAACGGTGGCGGCTACGATCTGGCCAGTGGGTCCGTCGGGGACAGTCCCGGCAGAGTCGCTGACGCGGCACACATGGGGTGAATTCTCTGTCGGAAGGTGTTTGCGGGAGGGCGAAAAGCTGTAAACGGGGCAATCCGGGCTGTTTTCATGGCATCACGCGTGTTGCCACCCGGCAGCTCGGTTGCGCGCGGCAGGCATCCGGCGTGCGGCCGATGTCAATCGGCCGGTGCCGCTTTGCTGCGTTCCTGATGCGGTTCTGGCCGCGCGGGCACGCACCGTTACCGGGGGATTGACATCCCCCGCACGCCTTGTCATTGGTGGGCTGATGAAAAGTACGAAATCATGTGTCCTTAACACCGTTTCGCTCTCCCAGCCTTGCCCTCCCGGCTTAGCCCTTTGCCAGTTTCGGCCTGCAGGTGCTCTACACATTGCTCGGGAAATCCCGGTTCGAGGGGCCTCAGAAGGCTTCGACGAGTGGAGATTCGCTGCCTGATGACAGGCCTGCTGTGGCCGCCTGAGCATTCAGGGAGATGGTGGAGATCGGTACTCCCGAGGCCACCGGACCCGAAGGGGCTGGTCCGGCACCTGAACCGCTCCCAGTGGAAAATGCCGGATCAGGAACAGGTCCGCTTCCAGTGGCGGGCCCCATCACGGTGGCTGCTGAACCGCCGGGAATTTCGAATGGCTGCGGCGACCCGGAAACGGTCCAGCCGCCACCGGGACCGAAGTTCATGGGGCTGCCGGGACCGTTCACTGCGGGGCTGCTGAAGTAAGAGCCGGCAGGCATTCCGCTGCCGCTCATGCTTCCTGACTGCCAGGGGAGTGAGGCTATTTGGGGGGTGGTGCCAAAGCCGGGCATTTGTGGGTGCTGCACAAACTGATTCCGGAGCTGAGCCTGCATCTGCATTTGATTCTGCATACGGGCCATTTGAGCTCCCTGGGAGGGTGGTCCGAAGGCTGAGCCCTGCCGCGGGAGATCCCATGGATGCACGCCGCGGGCCATCGCGGTCGCCACCATGGGATTGGCGGTTCCGGCCGACTGACTCACCCCTGCCAGCCGCGAGTGGACATCGGGTTGATTCCAGTCGGCCTGCAGCGACTGCTGGTACATCGTGGCTGCCTGATCGGGACGACCGGCGCCTTCGTAGTATTCACCGAGGTGGGCCATGGCGACGGCGTGATTCGGGTTAATTTGCAGGGCCCGCTGCAGTGACTGGGCGGCGCCGGCAGACTGACCGGTCTGTCGCTGCAGCCAGGCAAGTTCGATGTGCGGCTCGGGGGAATACGGCTGTGCGCCCGCCCAGGTGGTGAGCATTGCCTGAGCTTCATTGCTGCGTCCCTGGGTCAGCATCAGCTCAGACAGTCCGTGATAGGACGGCTGATGAGAGGGGGCTGCGGTGAGTGCCTGCCTGTAGAGCTGCTCGGCTCCATGGGCATCACCCTGTTTCATCTTTACCTTTGCCAGATTCGCCATGTAGTCGGGATTTCCGGGATCATTCTGCAGGGCCAGCTGGAATTCCTGGGCGGCAGCGGAGTAGTTGCCACGCTCGTAGAAACCCATCCCTGAAGAATTTGCGACATTGCCGCCAAGTGATCCGCAGCCTGCCAGCAAACACGCTCCTGCGAGACCGAAAATGCCCTGAATCGCGCGATGACGCTGAGAACTGACCATGACTGGAAACCCTGGAGAATTAGGGGAGTGAAGCAATGAGACACAACTTTGTGGCTGTGGATCCGTTGGGTTGTTCAAAAGGCAGCCTGGATGTTTCCGCTGCTTGTCTCCGCCTGCCATTTCCGTTTCAGGGGGGCTTGAGGAGACTTCCGGAGATTAGCCGGATTTCAAAAAGCCCGGCAATGCGGTTTCCTGTAAAACCGGTGTGGTTGATCGGTCTGGAGATGTGAATCGGCAAAAACTGCCGGTGACTGGCGAGGGGACGTGGCGGACTTCAGCAGAATCTGCCGCGACCGGATCCTGCATTCCGGGAGAGCCAGAGGCGCAGTTCGATTTTTCTGATTATGCCGCCTGTGCAGATAATCATGGTCGTTTTGCTGCGAGCAGTCGGGCTGAATGCCCTGCAGTGCATTGCCGATACAACCGGCATGCAGACCAGCCCAGAACAACCCGTCAGTCTTGAACGCCAGTGCCTTGAGGTACTGGGCTGCTACGTGGCGCTGGAGGTGGCGGTGAAGTCGGAGCAGGCGGATTTCAGCGGCTGGGTGGATCGGATTGCTGAAGCGCCTGGGATTTCGCCTGCTCAGCTGCCTGGGATCCATGGCCAGCTGATTGCTCAGGGACTGCTGCGATTTGAGTTTTCCGGTCGGGCGCGGGGTTTGCAGTATCAGGTGAGTCCCCAGGGGCGAGACGCGTTGGGTCGGGGGAGTCTGATGGCGGCCGAGGAGACCTGTGAAGCGCGGGGAACGTCCGATTCGGCAGCGCAGGCTGCCTGACGGTCACGAGTCACTCCTGAGAAATTCACTGTGCACCGGTGAGAAAACTGCTGTTGGGGCAAGGTTTATCTGGCTGTGCAACCCGTCGTCGGGGAGAATTCTTTTCGGAGGTTCCGCTGCATGAACGCTTCCGATCCCGCTGACCGTCAGACCTTGCTCGAATGCGAATCGCCACTCCGGCCGGCCCCTGTGGCCGAGCGGGAACTGGGTACGCGAATTTTTTTGGCCTGTCTGTTTCTCGTTGCCTGCTTCTACGCCACGGTTCTCATCTACCACAGCGCGTACCCTCCGGAAGCTCAGGTTGCAGATACGGGTTTTCTTGAACGCTGCCGGCAGATCTGTCAGAAGTACGGACTGGTCTCGACTGGCAATCTGCGTCGTGACGCCGAAAGATACATCCAGGTGGTTCGACCCGGTGCTCTGACCGTCGGGCTTGCAGAAATTCTGCGGACACCCAACTTTCAGCCAGCCGCGTCTGCGCCTTCAGTTCTCTTTCAGCAGTCTGCCCCGGACTTCTCGTTGCCTGACGAAAAAAACGCCCTGCACCAGCTCCGTCAGCTCGCCCAAAACCGCCCTGTTGTCGTGGTGTTTTATCTTGGCTACGGTTGCAGCCACTGCGTTGCCCAGCTCGTTTCTCTGGATCGTGATGCTCACTACTTTCGCGAGCTTGACGCGGACATCGTCGCGATCAGTGCGGATTCTTCAGAGCATACGGCACAGCGATTCTCTGAGTATGGTCGCTTTCAGTTCCATGTGCTGTCAGATTCCGATCGCAGGGTCGCTCGTGAATGGGGCGTCTTTCACCCAGCTGTGGACGATCAGGACGAGTGGATGGATCACGGGACATTTGTGATTGACCGCAACGGTCGTGTCATCTGGTGTCACCAGGGCAGTGAACCATGGCTGGACAATCAGTCGCTGCTGCATGTGATTGCTCGTTCCCAGGGACTGCTCCCGGATTCGATTGCCCAAAACAATCCCTGACGCAGACGAAGGCGGGGTTTCGGGTGAGTTTTTTTGAAAACCTGTCAGAATGCTGCGGTCACCATTCTCCTCCGCCCTCCTGATGGATCTTCCATGGCTGCCGCCAGCAATGTGTTTTGTGGTTGTATTCCGGCCCTGATGACTCCGTGTTCCGCCGCGGGTATTCCGGACTTTGATGCCCTGGTACACACCGCGCAGTCTCTGATTGCCACCGGGATGCGGGCTGTGGTGTACTGCGGCTCCATGGGTGACTGGCCCCTGCTCACGGATCAGCAGCGGCAGACGGGTGTAACACAGCTGGTGCGGGCTGGCGTGCCGGTGGTTGTCGGGACGGGCGCCCAAAGTCCGGCTCAGGCTGCTGCCCATGCCGCGCACGCTCGCGACGTTGGTGCCGCCGGACTGATGGTGATCCCGCGTGTGCTTTCCAGGGGCTCTTCTGCATCCGCTCAGCGTCAGCACTTCGCTGAGGTGCTCAGGGCGGCCGGTGGCTTGCCGGCTGTCATTTACAACAGCCCATGGTATGGGTTTGAAACGCGTGCGGATTTGTTTTTTGATCTGCGTCGCGAGTTTCCGAATCTTGTCGGTTTTAAGGAATTCGGGGGTGCGAAGTCACTGACCTTCGCCACCGAACACATTACCGGCCACAACCCCGATCTGACGCTCATGGTGGGCGTGGATACTCAGGTCTATCACGGTTTCGTCAACTGCGGAGCTGCGGGTGCCATCACGGGTGTTGGCAATGCGCTGCCCCGCGAGGTGCTGCGACTGATCCGCCTGTGCACCCTGGCTGCCGGTGGCTGCCCTCAGTCCCGCCGCCTGGCACAGGAACTCAACGAAGCCCTGCTTGTCCTTTCCACCTACGACGAAGGTCCCGATCTCGTCCTCTATTACAAAGCCCTGATGGTGCTCGAAGGACACCTGCAATACCGTCATCAGATCAACTCCTTCGATCGTCTCAGTGACAGCCAGCAGCAGTCGCTGGAACGACAGCATCGTCAGTTCCGTACGTGGTGGGCCGGCTGGGAAGGGAATCGCGAATAGCCCTTTCCCGCGGTTGAATCGACCGTGCAGTCCACGTCCCTGTCTGCTCCCTTTTCTCCGCCTGTTTTGCCATGGAATCACCGTCATGCTGCTTCAACGACCGTGCATGTCCCTTATTGCTGCTGTTGCCGGAGCGTGGCTGATGAGCATTCCTGTGATGGCGGATGACGGGATGTTTCCGATGAGCGAGTTGCCGCGGCTGGATCTTCGTACCCGTGGTATCCAGCTGACGGCAGAAGAGCTCTTCAACCCCGATCGTGTGAGCCTCGTCGACGGCATTTGCCGGGTCAATGGCTGTACAGGTTCCTTTGTCTCCGACGAGGGCCTGATTCTGACCAACCACCACTGCGCCTTTGATGCCATTCAGAAAGCCAGTACACCTGAGCGGGACCTGCTGCGGGATGGCTTCATTTCGGCCACCACCAGTACCGAGATACCAGCTCCGGACTATCAGGTTCGAATCACGGAAGAGTACCGCGATGTCTCCTCTGAAGTGCTCAGCGCGGTCCCTGCAGGCGCATCCAGTCTGGAGCGGACGAGGGCGATTGAGCGTCGCCGGAAGGAGCTGGAAATCGCGGCAGAGAAAGACCATCCGGGGCTGCGAGCTGAAGTGGCCGAAATGTTCGCCGGAAAAACCTATGTGCTTTTTCTGTACACGTGGCTGAAGGACGTGCGACTGGTGTTTGCTCCGCCAGCCTCTGTCGGGAATTTCGGTGGTGAGGTGGACAATTGGGAGTGGCCACGTCACACAGGCGATTTTTCGCTGATGCGTGCCTACACGGCTCCCGATGGTTCCTCCGCTGTGTACTCCCCCGATAACGTCCCCTACAAACCGAAACGCGTGCTCCGTGTGGAGGCAGCAGGAGTGGATGAAGGGGATGCAGTGTTTCTGCTGGGATATCCAGGACGCACGGCCCGACATCGGACAGCCAGCTTTCTCACGTGGGAACAGACTGTCCGACTGCCGCTCACGGTGGAACTTTATCAGTGGCAGATTGCTGAAATGGAGCGGGCCGGGGCGAGGGATCGCACTGCGGCACTCAAACATGCCAGCCGCATGAAGTCTCTGGCCAATGTCGAAAAACGCTCCCGCGGTCAGCTGCAGGGATTGCGTCGTGCCGGCATCATTGAAGCCCGGAGCGCACAGGAACAG
Source organism: Planctomycetota bacterium (assembly GCA_046074585.1). Lineage (GTDB taxonomy): Bacteria > Planctomycetota > Planctomycetia > Planctomycetales > Planctomycetaceae > SXXK01. Next base: position 46,179 of record JBJTOM010000021.1, read on the forward strand.
CGTCTTCAGGAATTCATCCATTCAAATCCCGAACGCAGTACGAAGTACGGCCAGCTGCTCCCGGAAATTGCCGCAGTCTACGCAGAAATGTCAGCGGCAGGCCCGCACGAAATCCTGCTCCTGCAACTTCGCCAGGCCTGCCGTGCTGCCGCGTTCGGCTTCTTCGTGGTGGATGCTGTTCACGAACGCGCAAAGCCAGATCTCGAACGCGAACCCGCCTACATGGATCGCAATTTCCCACAATCCCTTCGCGAACTGCAGGTTTCGCTCGCTGACTGGCATCCGCCAACGGATCAGATTCTGCTTGCCGGTGTGCTTGAACGACTCCGCAAACTTCCCTCCAGCAGCTCTGTGGCCGCTCTGGCCCGTCTGCCCGCGGACGCGGATCAAATCCGCACGCTTGTCGACCAGATGATCTCCGGCACGCAGCTGGGTGATGCGTCCTTCGTCAATGCTGCGCTCAGCCAGACGCCTGCCGAGCTCCGCCGGTCCGCCGACCCGCTGCTCGGCCTGCTGCTGGACCTTTACCCGGATTACCTGCAACTTCGTGAACTCGACAAGGCCCGCGAGGGGCGACTCAGCGTTCTCTACGGTTCCCTCGTGGAGATCAAGGAGCAGTTTCAGGCCGAGTCGTTCATTCCGGATGCCAACGGTACGCTGCGATTCACTTCGGGGCGAGTCAGAGGTTATTCACCGGCCGATGCCGTGATTCGCACTCCGATTTCAACCCTGAAGGGCGTAATGGAAAAAACGACAGGAGTCGACCCGTTTATCACACCGGACGCCGTCCGTGAGCGGTATGCGGCCAGAGACTTCGGCAACTTCGTGCATTCGCGTCTGGGCGAAATACCGGTTGCTATTCTGTACGATACCGACACCACGGGCGGCAACTCGGGGAGCCCCGTTCTGAACGCCCGCGGTGATCTGGTGGGTGTCAATTTTGACCGCTGTTTCGAGGCCACAATCAACGATTTTGCGTGGAATACCAACTACAGCCGTTCAATCGGAGTTGACATTCGCTACGTTCTGTGGATCACAGGTCATGTGTACGGCGCCGATCACCTGCTGCAGGAGATGGGCGTCAGGTAGCTCAGGCTCCCAGTTCGCGCAGGGCTTCCAGCACCTGCTCGTCATGACCGTCCACCGAAACTTTCTTCCACAGCTTTGCCACTTTGCCGTCCGGTCCGATGATGTAGGTGGACCGCTGGATTCCCATTGAGACCTTGCCGTACATATTCTTTTCGCGCCAGACGCCGTACTTTTCGCAGACGGCATGATCCACATCCGCCAGCAGCGGGAAGTTCAGGCTGTACTTTTCCGTGAACGCCACATGTTTGGCCACATCGTCGGCGCTGACTCCCAGCACGACTGCTCCCAGACCCTCGATTTCGGCCAGGCGGTCACGGAACGCACAGGCTTCCTTCGTACAGCCGGGGGTGTCGTCTTTGGGGTAGAAATAGAGCACAACGGTTTTGCCCTTGAAGTCTGACAGCCTGACTGTCTTTCCGTCGGTGGCCTTCAGAGAGAAAGCAGGAGCTTTTGCGGGCGGTTCAAGCCAGTCGGCCATCGGTGTTCTTTCTTTGAAAAACGGGGAAAGCGGTCTGCTGTGCGACGCTCAGAACGCACTTGCTGCGGAGCGTCCGAGGGTTATAGACTGCATCCCGGACCTGTCCCGGGCGGGGATCTTCAGTTGCATCCGGGCAGGAGTTTTCTGGCCTGGCGGAGTTGATTCTGCAGAAACGGCCGGTCTTCGCCGGGGCACACGGCGAGTTCCCGTTCCAGCAGTTCGATGGCTTCTCCGTAGCGTCCGGCGCGCAGCGTGAGTACTGCATGGTCGCGTCGTTCGCGCCATGAGCCGGGGTTGAGCAGTCTCAGGCGACACTGCACACGCCATGCCGGGACCCACTGTTCATGCCCGCCAAACACGGCCTTCAGATTCTGCAGCATGCGAATCACCACCGCCCGCTCATCCGCCCTCCGCAGAGACCTGCGAACTTCAGCTGCAGGCAGGCCACTGAGCTGTCTGATCAGGCTGATACATTCCGTTTCATCAAGGATTCGACCGTGGTCAAACGCATCGATGTACAGGTGGCCGTGGTCCGTGGGGAGTCGTGTGAGGAATCGGACGGGCGCACAGATGGGTTCGAGTGGAATTCCCAGTTCATTGGCCACATGCAGATAAACCACTGACAGCGAAATCGGAATTCCGCGTCCGTTGCGGAGCACGTGATGAATGTAGTGTGCATCCGGATCCGGCAGCCCGGAATCCTCACCGTGCAGGCAGAGTTCTTCGGTCATGTAGCGGACGAGCAGTTTGAGTTCTTCGAGGTCTGAGCCGGCTTGAGTGACCGGATGTGTGAGCCGTGAGACAGCTCGCCGCAGAACGTCGAGGGACGGCGCGAAATCCAGGTTCCGCTCGCTGTCGCGGGCGATTTCAAGAGCCACTGTGACGAGATCCACATCGGGTTCTCGGCGAACCAGACGAAGGAACTGTTCGTCCTGCTGAAAATCATCAGAAAACGGCATCAGGATCACCGGGAACCAGATTCTGTCCACGCGATTGCACACAGACCTCAATTTAGTGCGGAGCGAGGGCGACCACAACATCGGCTGGCAGTCTGAACGGCGACAGGTGGAGGCAAATGGGACTGTCGTGGTCGCCAAGTGGCAGAGGCGGAAGGCGTTATTACGGAATCGGCAAAACCTGCAGCCGGATTTCCGCAGAATTCGCCGAAAACGTCAGCTCGGTGGTCCTGAAGTCCGCAATACGATTGTACCTGGAGCAAATCGCGATTACTGGCAGCGTCCGTGACCTGAGGTCATCCCGCCCGTGTCTTCTCGCATGCCGGACTCCGGCCCGTTGGTTTCTTCGTTCGCCTGTCCGGTAGCTGCTTCCATGATCCGCTGCTCGGTTGTTTCATTTCGAGAAAATTCGGCTGTCAGGCGTCCGCTGGCGAGCACGAGAATGCGGTCGCAGAGACTGAGCAGTTCCGGGAGTTCTCCGGAGGTGACGATGATGGACAGGCCCTGGTGTGCGAGTTGACACAGAAGGCTGTGAATTTCGGCCTTCGCTGCGACATCCACACCGCGTGTGGGGTCATCCAGCAGCAGGATCTGAGGATGGGTCAGCAGTGCTCGGGCGATCAGACATTTCTGCTGGTTGCCACCGCTGAGTGCTGCGATGTGAACGTCTGCGGCTCCTTTAACGTGCATCTGCCGCATGGCATTCCCGGCAGCGGCTGATTCCTGCTGATGCCTGACGATTCCCATCCGGCTGAGCCGTTTCAGGGAGGCGATGGTGATATTGGAGAGGACCGGGAGTTGCTGGAACAGGCCCAGGCGTTTGCGGTCTTCGGTGACGAGTGCGATGCCATTTCGAATTGCCTGTGCCGGGGTTTGCAGTTCACAGGGTCGTCCATTTCTGAGGATTTTTCCGGAGTGCTGTCGGACGCTGGCGCCGGCGAGGCATTCGAGGAGTTCAGTGCGGCCGGCTCCGAGCAGACCTGCGAGCCCGAGGATTTCCCCGCGGCGCAGTTCAAGGCTGATGTTCTGCAGTTGAGGCTGAGTGGAGCGGGGGGCAGGGGCGAGTGAGAGTGCATGGACTTCGAGGACCGCTTCGGCATGAGTGTCGGGGGGGCGTCGGGGTGACAGAGGCGGCAGATCGCGACCCACCATGAGTCCTGCGATCTGCTTTGGGCTGGTGGCCTGTGTTTCGAGGGTTGCGATGAACTGCCCGTCTCGGAGCACTGTGATGCGATCTGCGAGACTGAAGATTTCGTCCATGCGATGTGAGATGTAGAGGATCGTCGTGCCCTGATCCTGCAGGGAGCGGATGATGGATTTGAGCCGGCGGACTTCGGTTTCTGACAATGCGGACGTGGGTTCATCCATGACGAGAACAGCTGGCTGGAGTGCGAGGGCGCGGGCGATTTCCACGAGCTGCTGATCGCCGATCCGGAGTGTTCCCATGCGAGCGCGGGGGTTGATGGAGGCATCGAGGGGTGCCAGCAGTTGCGAGGCCTGCTGTTCCATCCGAGCTTCGTCCAGCAATCCGGGCCAGCGGGTGATTTCGCGTCCGAGGAACAGGCTGGCAGCGACGGACAGTTGCGGGACGGAGTTCAGTTCCTGATGAATGATGCCGATCCCGGCTGCTTCGGCGTCCCTGGGGTTTTGAAACCGCACCTGCTGGCCGTGGACGAGCACTTTGCCGTCATACTGGCTGATGACCCCGGCAACGATTTTCATCAGTGTGCTTTTGCCGGCGCCATTTTCTCCGACAACGGCATGCACTTCACCTCGGCGAATGTCGAAGGAGACGTGGTCGAGGGCCTGAACAGCGGCAAACCGACGGGAGACTTCGCGGAAGCTGAGAATCGGCGTCATGCATGGCCTGCCCTTCAGCGCAGTTCGTGGGCGCAGAACCGCATGTAGTCTGTGTGCGACATCAGCCGCGATGCTTCTGAGGCATTGGCGATTCTGATCTTCGCGATCCAGGCTTTGTCGAACGGACTGATGGAGAACAGGTCAAGCTGATCAGGGAGGGCAGTGTTGACGTCTGTGATCTGGCCACTGAAAGGTGAATAGATATCGGTGACGGCCTTTTCACCTTCAAGTTCAGCGATGCGATCTCCGGGAACGACCAGTTGACCGTGGTGAGGAAGTGCGAGCGAGACCGGGGTTTCGAGCAGTCTGAGTGCAAAGTCGCTGATGCCGATGGTGGCAATAAAGCCATTGAGGCTGACCCATTCGTGGGTTCTGGCAAATCGCAGGTCGGCAGGCTTCATGGTGAGCGTCCGTGGTTTGGATCAGCCGGTGTCACCCTTGATCAGGTGTGTGGCGACCTCGCGTTCGAGTTCGGATATTTTCTGCAGTCGTCGTGCGTGCCGGCCTTCCTCGAAGGGGGTGCGGAGCCAGATGCGAATGACCTGATCTGCCAGCTGATCGCTGAGCTGATCAGCGGAGAGGCAGATGATGTTGGCATCATTGTGGGCGCGGCTGTATTCGGCGGTGACACTGTCATGACAGGTGGCCGCGCGGACTCCGGTGAATTTGTTGGCCGTGATGCACATGCCGATTCCCGTGCCACAGATCAGGATGCCTCGATCGAGTGTTCCGGCGGAGACTTCACGGGCCACCTGAGCGGCATAGTCGGGGTAGTCGACGCTTTGAGATTCGAACGGGCCGAAATCGCGCACTTCACATTCGAGGCTTTGCAGGAGCTGAGTGATGCGGGATTTGAGGGAGACACCGCGGTGATCGCTGGCTATGCCGATCTTCATGGAAATTCTGAATCTTTCTTGAGCAGGTCGTGCACCCAGTAACGCAGGTTTTCGGCAATCTGAGACGCACACAGGCGGTAATCTTCAAGAGTTCCGCCGACAGGGTCCTGGATGTCGTGTCCGCTGCGGCTGAGCAGTTGAAGTCGGGAAGTCTGTTCCGGGCAGGTTTCTGCCAGCAATCTTTGATGGCGGTGAGTCAGTGCGAGGACGCAGGTTGACTGACGCACCATTTCCGGAGTCACCTGCTGGCTGAGGTGGTCCGTGAGATCCATGCCATATTCTTTCATCACCTGCACCGCCTCTGGAGAGGCTGGAGAATGTTCCCACGCAGACACTCCGGCAGAAAACACATCGACTCCGTTCTCGCGAAGTTCTGTCGGGCGACAGCCGAGTGCCTGCGAGGCGAGGAGACGAAAAATTGCTTCTGCCATTGGGCTGCGACAGGTATTGCCTGTGCAGACAAAGAGCACCCGCAGGACGGATTTGCCGGAACCGTCAGCCATATTCACTGGTTTTTTCCCTGACCGTGTGAGCGTTGACGGACCCCGGAGATCCCCGGCTGATGCCCTGAAAGCCACCATCCTAAGCAGCGCGGGGCGGAATCTCAAGTTTTCAACGCATTTCCGGGAGCGGTTAGGGCGGAATTCCGCCAGCCACGCTGTCAGAAAACCGTCCAGGGTCCCGAATCTGCCGAAGATTCCCGCCAAACCATGACCGCCGATTCTGCGGTTTGTTGCCTTTTTGCCCGGAATAGCGGAAGATCCTGTGAACTACTGTCCCACGACCTCCGCCTGCCAGCACAGGACTTTCACACGTGAAAGATCGCGTTCAGCGTCTCCGCCGGTCCGCTCGACAACAACTCCGTCGGCTGGGTGAGTTTCGCGGAATCCGCCGCCAGCCCTTCGGGTCCTACCAGAAATCTGTTCGCCGGCTGTACGACGGTCCGAAAGGGGCAATGCTCAAGTTCAGCAGCCTGATCTCCCTCCACGAACCGCTCATGGGACGCCTGTTTCGTTCCGGGCGTTTCCAGGCCTCCCGCTTCAATCGCATTCTCGATGTGGGCTCCGGTGCCGGGCAAATCCTGCGACATCTGCTGGCCACCGCACGACCCGACTGCGAAATCGTGGGTTTTGACCTGTCCTGGGAAATGCTCCGTCGCGCCCGCGAACGACTCAACTCCCCACGCCCTGTCTTTGTCGCCGCCGACATGCGATCGCTCCCGTTTCGCGACAACAGTTTTGACTGCGTGACCTGCGGCTACGTCCTCGAATATCTTCCCGACCCCCGTGATGGACTCCGCGAATTTGCCCGCGTCCTCCGCCCCGGTGGTGTCGTGCTCCTGCTCGCCACCGAAGATTCCGTCTCAGGACTGCTCACCAGCCACACCTGGAAATGCCGCACGTTCAACCGCCAGGAGCTCCAGGCAGCTGCAGCCGACTGTGGTCTGAACTGGGGAACCGTTCACTGGTTTACGCGGGTCCATCGGGCACTCCGACTGGGAGGCATTCTGGTCGAACTGGAAAAGCCCACTGACGTTCCCACCAGCACCTCAGCCGCAGAGACTTCACATGAACCGCCCCGCTGATAACTCCTCCGGCTCACCACTCGTCCAGCGATTCCTCAACGCCATTGAATGGGCCGGAAATAAACTCCCCGACCCCGCCTTTCTGTTCGTCTGGGCCATTCTCATCACCATGCTGGCTTCCCGCTGGCTGGCCCCAGTGCAATTCAGTGAAGTCGATCCGCGTAAGGCCGCCGCTGCATTGGCTGCTTCAGCGACAACCTCCCCGGGCGATGATCAGCGAATTCAGGTGATCGACCAGACCAGCGGTGCGGCACTCGTGGGACTGCTGGCGGGTATGGTGAAAACCTTCACCGACTTTCCGCCTCTGGGCGTTGTCATCGTGGCGCTCCTGGGGGTCGGCGTGGCCGAACATGCGGGACTCATCCAGGCCATGCTTAAAGCCCTCCTGCGGATCACACCCGCCTTCCTGCTGACGCCCACTCTGATCTTCGTGGCACTCATCAGCCATTCAGCGGGCGACACCGGGTATGTGCTGATCATTCCGCTTGGTGCCGTCATGTTTCAGGCCGCCGGCCGACATCCGCTGCTGGGGATTACAGCGGCCTTTGCCGGGGTTTCCGGTGGATTCAGTGCGAACTTCCTCCCTTCGTCACTCGACCCGCTCCTTCAGGGATTCACACAAAAAGCCGCCCAGATCATCGCTCCGTCCGCCACCGTGAATCCGCTCTGCAACTACTGGATCATGACGATCTCGTGCATCGTGATCACCGCTGTCGGCTGGTACGTCACCGATCGCATCATCGCACCCCGACTGCAGAAAATGCCCGTGGACGGGCAGGACAACGCCGGTTCCAGTCTGCAGTCGCTCTCCGGGAGAGAGTACGCCGGGCTGACCGTCGCCGCCCTGGTGCTCCTGGCCGGACTCATCGCTCTCTGGTTCGCGGCTTCGCCGGCGGACTCCCCCTTCCGCGACAAAGGGTCGCTCACAGATCACAATGCTCCCATGATGAAGTCCATTGTGCCGCTCATCTTCCTGCTGTTTCTGATCCCCGGAGCCCTCTACGGTGCGATCGCCGGGACCATCAAAAGCCACCGCGACATCGTGGCCGGCATGACTCGTTCCATGGGCTCCGTCACGTATTATCTCGTCATGGCGTTCTTTGCATCCCAGTTCGCGGCGGTGTTTTCGCAGTCCAACATCGGTGTGCTGCTGGCGGTCAAGGGCGCCAATTTTCTGACCAGCCTGCAGGCGGCTCCCGAGGTCACTGTTGTCGGCATCATCCTGCTGACGTCACTGGTCAACCTGCTCATCGGATCCGCTTCTGCCAAATGGGCACTCCTGAGCCCCATCTTCGTGCCCATGCTCATGTCCCTGGGGCTGTCACCTGAACTCACTCAGGCCGCCTATCGCATCGGAGATTCCGGCACCAACATCATCACTCCGCTGATGCCCTACTTCCCCCTTGTCGTCAGCTACGCGCAGAAGTACGTCAAAAGCACGGGCGTCGGCACCATGATTTCTCTGATGCTCCCCTACAGTATGGCGTTCCTCATCAGCTGGACTGTGCTGCTTTTAATCTGGTGGGGACTTGGTCTGCCGCTGGGGACGGCTGCCGGCTATTCATGGCCACCGGGCGAGTCAGTCGTGGTTCCGGTCGGCTGAACAGTTCCGTCACAACCAGAAAGGAGTGCCTTCATGAACGATTGGCTTGTGACCATCCGCGATCAGCTCAGCGACCACGGCATCAAGGTTGCTGTGGCTGTTGCGTTCACCATTCTGGGATGGCTTTTCGGGCGCTGGAAGGCCGCCCGGGACTGGCGCCGCCGCGAATTTTTCAATCGCCTCAATATTTCGCTGAACAGCCTGATCGACGGAAAACTGCTCATCCGCACCGTTCTGGAAAAGTCCTGCGAAGAAGTCTTCATGAATCGTATCGCTGTCGATCGGCTGCTGCAGGCCGCTCAGAACACAACGCCCGCCGATCCGCTCATCCCCCTGATCCCCGACGACCGCTGGTTCTACCTCAACGCCATCCTCAACGAAGTCTCTGAAAAATTTTCGGCTGGTTTGTTCCTCCGAGAGGCTGCGCGGCCCCATGATGCCGTCAGATATCTGATCTGTCTCACCAACGAGTGCGATGGTGATGTCCGCACTCGCAAGGTCCGTGCGATGGTCATCCGCCGCGATCGGCTGCTGAGCCTTCCCGTCGAGCAACCGGCACTGGAGAGCCCGCATCATGCTGTTCGCTGGAAAACTCTGCAGCATATGCAGAAACGCTATGCGGCCGATCCGTCTCTGTTTCTGGACGTGGAAATCCTTGTCTGAACTGGATTACTCCACCCACCACTCCCCGTCCCCGAATTTCGCCCCGCGTCGCTCAGGTTCCCGCAGAACCGTTCCCGCCTCGCCGAGCAGGCTCCGCACTCGCAGCACCACACCCCCGGAAAAGGCTCCGATCAGTGGTCCCCCGGGCGCCTGACGGGTGTTGAGCAGCGGAAGCGTTTCCCGGGGAACGGGATAAGAGAAAGTCGGCAGCTGTTCGGCTGTTGTGAGCACCTGCGGGGTCCAGCTCAGACGGCCGTTGTCCAGCGCGTCACGCATCAGTCCGGCGGTGATCAGCACATCAAACAGATTCTGCAGGTCTGCGAATGCCGGATGTTTCTTCACCAGTTCTTCGCGCCGCTCATTGAACAGCCCCGCAAACTCCTCAGAACTGCCCTGCAGATTCTCTGCGTCGAACAATGTTCCGTCTGCCGCCATCAATTCTTCCTGCGCCAGTAACTGAAAACGGGGACCTGACAACAGCCACAGCGACCGGTCTGTGGAGCAGCTGAGATAGTCGGGTGATCCGGCAAACCACCAGCGACGCATCATGTTGTCACCGGGTTTGGCCAGCTGGAGTGTTGTCTTCAGACCACCGGTCCCGGATCGTTCGACACCAATCGCCAGACGCTTCATCAGATAGTCTGCCTCCACCATCGAAAGACTCATTCGACTGTCTTCCGGAACGCCGAACGTTGTCACCTGCCAGGGCCCCATCAGGCGGATCATGTGATCCATGCGGGCCCGAGCGACCTGGAGCGTAGCCGGAGCGGAGTTGGCTCGCAGCCATGCCTGCGACTCCGCCAGTCGCTCAGGGTTCGGATCGATTGAGCATCCGCAGTGTTCGAGGATTTCAGGGGCGCGGAGAGCGGTCAGCAGGTCATCGAGGCAGAGCACCGGGCGACCGGATTCCAAACCCGTCACCCGCCGCCCAGCAGCCGGAGCAAATCCTTCGGCCGGACCACTGATCACGATGTCTGCTGTGCCGTCGATGAAGACTTCGTCGATCCGAGTCAGTCCGGCGAGAAAGCGGATCTCGGGGGGGAGTGGTTTGGCGTCCGCGAGGAGAGTGGTTAGCTGCTGGTCCAGACGCCTCAGCGAAACACTGCGGCGGGTGGATGGCTTGCGGAGTGATTCTGAGAGCATCGTTTCTGCCAGCTGACGCCGTTCCCTGAGCGACGCTGCGGGAAAGGCGATTGTGGCCGTGTGGTCGATCAAACCGCCAGGGCGAATCAGAATGCCACCGGGCATCTGGCCCTGGCCGCCTCCGCCTCCCTGTTGTGCGCTGGCCGGGGGCAGAGGACACAGCAAGCACAATCCCGCCAGCAACAGCACCGCCCGCTGAAACACGTTTGTCTGCATCTGAATTTGCCTTTGCTGCGATCGCCTGCCGAATGCACCGATTTGCGGATTCTACCTGCAACCGGCTGCGAAAACACGAAAAAAATGCAGGGAAGGAAGTACGCTGGGCCTCTTGCCGGTCGTACGCACACCGGTATCGGGTCTGACGGAACCTTACCGGACTCTGGCAACGTCTTCGACGAGCAGGGTGCTGGAGGACTGCTGGAGATTTCGGCGGAGGCGGATGATGAGTCCTGCGTCCTGATAGTTCCAGAGTTCGCGGAGCAGAGAGCTGCCGCCAAGGCGTGCGATGCGTGTGGGCCGTCCGAGGATCCGGGTCACCTGTTCGGCGGTCATCCCGGGAACAACGCGACCTTCGCGGGCGGCGAGCTGCAGGTCGCTGCCGGGAATGCTGGACATTTGTTCGCGAGTCATCCACGTACCGCGGAAGTGTTCCCAGCCGAGCGTTTTGAGTCGGTCGGCGATGGCATTGACTTCGGCGGGGGATTCCTTTGCCGCCTGATCGAAGGCGACTTTGAGCAGTTTTACGGCGCGGTCGCGGAGGCTGGAATCCTGCCACTGTTCGGCTGCGAAGAGTGTTTCTTCAGCGGTGCGGAGCATGCCGGCGAGTGATTTGGTGCCGAACCTCTGTTCCTGGGCTTCAAGCCAGCGTTCGCGGAGCCGGATGGATTCGGGCTGGCGTTTGAGCTGTTCGAGGAGCTGTACGGATTCGAGGAGTTGCTGGCGGCTGAGATTTGCGGCATTCTGCAGATGCCAGTTCACTTCGAGGCTTTCCAGTTCTGTGGCGGCTGTGGCTTCTTCGGGGAGCTGCTCGCGGGTGAGCCGGGCGAGGGCGACGCCGTTGCTGCCGTCGGGTTTGAGCTGTTGTCTGAGGCTGGCAAGCTGCAGTTGGTTGTACAGCAGGCGGTGGAGCAGCGGTCGATTGGATTCTGTGGTGTCTTCCCAGGCTCGGGCGGGATTCTTCTGGAATGCCAGCAGGAGCGGGAGCGGGGGATCGACGTTTTTCCGGTCCCAGCCGGGGAGGGCTTTGGCGGCGGCAGCGAGTGCTGCGGGATCATCGCCGGCGTTTGCGGCGGCCAGCAGCCATTCCCAGGTGATGTTCTGAATGGCGGTGGCTGGCAGCTGCATGCGGGTGGCGGAATCAAGGAGTTCGCGGAGGGCAGCTGGCTGTCCGCGCAGCTGTTGTCTGCGGGTGTTGACGGCAGTGGTGCGGACGGCCGTGATTTCCTGCCGGAGGACTTCGTCGTTGTAGAATTCGGCGCGGCTGGTGTATTCGTCGGCAAGTTTGAGCAGCTGGTCCCATGGCAGACTTTTGCCCTCAGTGGTGCGGCGTTGCAGCTGTTCGGCATCCACTTCGCGCGGATAGACGCTGGTGACCTGAAAGTGCAGCCGGGGGCCATCCATGACGAAGGTGCCGGAGACTTCCATGGTTTGGCCGCGACGGACTTTTTCAGAGACGCGGATGGCACTGGAGTGGCGGAAGACAACGTCAATTTTCTCCAGCCCGAAGGACTCTGTCACCCGGCTTTGCAGGCGACCCTCGATGAGGAATTTTTTCTGTTCACGAGCGTATTGCGGCCAGCTTTCCTTCTGCTGGAGCAGTTCGGGGACGGTGACGATCTGGGCGGAGGCAGGCGTGGCAGCAGCGAGCATGCAGGCGACAAGCAGCGAAAGGATCGGCAGCGGACGATTCATGGAGTGGTGGCTTTCGCGGAACCATTGGGTTTGGAAGCAGTGTCGCTGGAAGGGCCGGATGCAACCGGAAACATCAGACTGGACTGCCGCTGCAGAATCCCGTGGAGTTCGGGGACGTGGTCCGGGCTGAGTCCGGCTTCGGCTGCGAGGAATTCGGAGGTCAGCAGAGTGATGCTGTCGGGATCCAGTTCCAGCAGGAGTGGGCCGGAGGAGTCTGCCGCGGGGCTGGAGGCGCGGATGGCGGCCGTGAACAGGGCGGACTGACCGGGATGGAGCTGAGCAAACCGGTGCAGGATTTCGGATTGAACGGAGAGTTGCAGCAGGTGTCCGTGGATCACGAGCGGCAGATCAAGCAGCACGCCATTGGGGGCCTCCGGAGCGGCTTGCGGGATTGCATCGAAGAGCAGCATCAGTCCGCGGAGTTCTGTGGTGAGTGTGTCCGGGCTGGTTGGCTGGCCTGGGGCAGAGTGCGTGGTGAGGATGGCGACTGGATCGACGGCAGTGAGTTGGCTGATGGCCTGGCATTGTCGGAGCAGTGAGCGGGCGTGGGCGACGTCGCTGTCTTGTTTTTGCAGGAGGTCTGCGGCAGCGATCGCCTGTTGCAGGGCTTGCTGCAGCGCGGTACGGTTGCCTTCTGTTTCTGCCTTGAGTGCGGTATCGAATTCACGTCGCCAGATGCGGCGGGCATTTTCAAGCTGCCGCTGATGAAGCATCCAGCCCGCGGTGAGGATCAGAAGAGCGAGGCAGCCGGCGGTGAGCAGTCGGAAGGGCGTGAAGGTGCGACGAATTCGGACTGTGATGGAGGGGCGCGGTGGGGCGAGTGTCGGGGTTGGCGGGGGCGTTGGTCGAGTGGACGTCTGGGGTTTGGAGCTTGCTGAACCCTCAGTGGGTGACGTGCCGGGGGCTGAAGAGGGTCTGGAGGGGGACGTCGCTGTGCGTCGGGTGCTGCGACGGGCTGTTTTCTCGGCTGAGGCAGTTCTTTCCGTGGTGGCAGATTCGCTGGAGGCCCATTCGGGCTGCGTTTTGGGGGGCTCAACGGAGTCAGATGTCGCTGCAGGGGGGGACGAATCGGTGGTTCGTTCGCTGGTGGTGCGAGCGGTGCGGCGGGTTGGGGGGTAGCGGTCTGCCGGGAGTACGAAAAGGGACTGGCCGCAGGCAGAGCAGAGTGTGATCTGGATGCAGGGGCGGCGGATCCCGGCGACAATATGACCGCAGGTGCAGGGGAGCTGGAAGGGGGCGGGAACGTCTGCGGCGGCGGTGCCGAAGAGCTTTGCGCGGGCCTTTGCCAGTCGTTCGCCAAGGGTGCTCATGAGAACCGTGTGGTGTGGGGGAGGGGGAGAATGGGAGCAGAGCGGCAGAAACTGCCGATTCGGGAGATTTTTCCCGAGAGTTGGTTCCGGGGCAAATGCGGTATCGGAATTTTCCGCAGGAAGGTCGGGATTTCGCAGAGCGAATCTGTTTGCTAAAACTCTGGCTTCAGCGCACTGAACGCGCCTCACGCCCCTGAACATCCCGCGAAAGGACTCCCATCCATGACTTTGTACGATGACAATTCACTGACCATTGGCCGCAGTCCGCTCGTACGCATCAACCGTCTGACCAAAGGGCTCCCGGGAACAATTTACGCGAAGATTGAAGGTCGCAATCCTGCCTACAGTGTGAAATGCCGGATCGGCGCGGCGATGATCTGGGACGCCGAGAAGAGTGGCCGCCTGAAGCCAGGGATGGAAGTTGTTGAGCCGACCAGCGGCAACACCGGCATTGCTCTGGCCTTCGTCTGTGCTGCCCGCGGTTACCGTCTCACGCTGACCATGCCGGAAACCATGTCCATCGAACGCCGGATGATCCTGCGGGCCTTCGGTGCCAATCTGGTGCTCACACCGGGCGCCGAGGGCATGAAGGGGGCCATTTCGAGAGCCGAAGAGATGGCGCGGCAGCCCAATACCTATATGCCTCAGCAGTTCAAGAATCCGGCCAATCCGGATATTCACTTTCGGACGACCGGGCCGGAGATCTTCGAGGATCTGCAGGGGAAGGTGGATATTTTCGTGGCCGGAGTCGGAACCGGCGGCACCATTACCGGCGTCTCAAAGTATCTTAAACAGGAAAAAGGACTTCCGATTCAGTCGATAGCGGTGGAACCTTCGGCCAGTCCGGTGCTGTCCGGAGGAGCTCCTGGCCGTCACCGCATTCAGGGGATCGGCGCCGGTTTCAAGCCGGATATTCTTGACATGGGACTGGTCGATGAAGTGCTGCAGGTGACAGACGAGGAGGCCATGGAGATGGCTCCCCGAGTGGCTCGGGAAGAAGGAATCCTCTGTGGCATCAGCTGTGGCGCGGCGATGGCGGCGGCATTGAAAGTGGCTGCCCGTCCGTCCAGTGCCGGCCGTAACATCGTGGTGGTCCTGCCCGACTCCGGTGAACGCTACCTGTCCTCACCGATGTTCGACTATGCGCGCGATCAGCCTGCTGCATAAGGCAGCCCCGGGGCGCTATGCTGCGTCGCAAATTCCCGCCGTTTCCTGACTCCTGTCCATTCTTCCTGCGTCTGCCGACGGCAGCAATTGGAACCATCCATGAGCGAACCTGTTCCCTCAGAAGAAAACCTGCAGAAAGTCCGCGAGCGGGTGATGCAGCTGGCGAAGGAGATTGAGCAGCTTTCCGGGCAGGAGCTGCCGCCGCAGAAATTCTTTCAGGAATTTCTGGTGCGGGTCATTACGGCGATTGGTGCGAAAGCGGGGGCGACGTGGGTTGTCGATGATTCCGGACGACTCGCCCCCATCGCCCACATCAATCTGGATCAGATTCGGTTGTTTGACCGTCCGGGGGCTCAGGGCATCAACGAAAAGCTCCTGATGGACGTGCTCAGCACCGGCGAGGCCCGCACGATTTCGAATGGCGGAGAAACGCAGCTGCCCACCGAACACGTGCTGGTCCTTGCCGCCCTGCATCGTGAAAAGAAATGCGTCGGCGTTGTGGAACTCTTCCAGCGACCCGATGTGCCTGTGCGAGCGCAGTCGGGCTACATGCAGTTTCTGGAACAAATGTGCGGCTACGCCTCCCGGTTCCTCGAAGGTCGCCGTCGTAACACCACGGAATCCGTCGATCTGAAGAACCAGTTCTGGACCGACTTCGAACAGTTTTCGCTGCGGCTGCAGCGGTCGCTGGATGAACAGGAAGTGGCCGATGCTGTCGCCAGTGACAGCCGTCCGCTGCTCGGTTGTGACCGCGTCTCCGTTGCCACTCGCCGCGGCCGCAGCATTCAGGTTCGGGCTGTGAGCGGTCAAAGCAGTGTCAATGCCCGAGCCAACCTGATTGCGGCCATGCGCCGGCTCGCTGCCAGCGTGATCGATATGGGTGAAACGCTGCTCTATACCGGACGCATCGAAGGTCTTGCCCCCCAGATCGAAGAACCGCTGGCGGCGTTCGTCCAGGAAAGCGGCGCACGCATGGTGATGATCATTCCAACCTTCGAAAATGCACCCCTCGTTCGCAAACAGGGCGAAGATGCGGATCGGGAACAACGCAAAAAGAGGCTCCGCGCCTCCGGCTGTCTGATCATCGAACAGATGGCCGAGTCAGAACCGCTGCCACAGCTTGAACAGCGCGCAGAACTGATCGCTGACCACGCCGGTGCGGCACTCTGGAACAGCCGTCTGCACACACGCATCTTCGGACTGCGACTCTGGACCACCATCGGCCTGACACTGGAATGGTTTCGAGGCCGCAAACTGATGATCTCGCTCGCGGTGCTTGCTGTCACCGCCGCCATCGTCGCCGCCATGACGCTGATCCGGATCGAGTACCCCGTGACCGCCGAAGGCTTCCTCAGGCCAGTCGAACAGCATGCCATCTTCGCCACGTGGGATGGCCAGATTTCCCGGGAAGGTCTGCACGTCGATGAAAATACCGTTGTCGAGCAGGGGCAGCTGCTGATTACTCTCACAAATGATGAACTGGACGGACAGATCGAGGAAGCTCGCGCCAACTTCGAAAAACAAGACAACCTGATCCTCGCCAAAAAAGAGGAAATCAACGTTGTCAGTACGCAGCAGCGAGCCGGTGATTCGGAAACAGCTCGGCAGGCTGAAACCAATCGTCAGCGACTCCTTGTCGAACTGGCTCGCCTCGAAGGTGACAGCGCGATCGCCTCAGATCAGCTCCGCACACTCACAAATCGCCGCGATCAGAAACTGCGCATCTTCGCCCCGGCTGCCGGCCGCGTTCCCAACCCCCAGCTCCGACAAATGCTCGAAGATCGTCCCGTCAGAACCGGTGATTACCTGTTCGACGTGATGAACGAACAGGGACCCTGGCACATGGAACTGCTGGTCGAGGAAAAGCGGATGGGACATCTGCTGCGAGCACTCCGCGAACGGCAGGCCAGCGGCGAATCCACGGAACTCTCCGGCAACTTCGTGATCACCTCCAGCGCCGAAGAAAAATATTCCTGCCGCCTCACCCACATCGCCACTCGTTCCACCACCGATTCCGAAAAGGGCACCGTGTTTGAGCTGATTGCCGTCGCAGACGATGGTCAGACTCTGCCACCCTTCAGCATCGGCACTGAAGTCTCTGTCAAAATCTACTGCGGAAAAACCACTCTCGCCTACTGGTGCTTCGGCGACGTTGTTGAATTCCTCCAGAAATACCTCTGGATGTAAACCGGAAGAGACTTCGGCGTGCGCGGGGCCGTCAATCCTGTGGTGACGGTGCATGACTCGGGAGGGCGAAGCTCCTGCCGAGCCACCGCTCGCGGGTTCGCGCTCCGAAGCTCTGCCAGCATTTTTTCGCGGAACTGCGCAACGTTGTGAAGTACGTGCGGCAGGGATGCGGCTCAGCAGGAGCTTCGCCCTCCCGGCCGCACACCCGGCGTAAAACGAGCCGCGACCGTGAGGGGGCCGGGCCGCAGCGTGACCACGTAACCCGTTTCCGGAAAGAGACTTCGGCGTGCGGCCGATGTCAATCGGCCGGTGCGTTCCTGGTGCATACCTCATGCGGTATTGGCCGCGCGGGCACGCGCCATTACCGGGGGATTGACATCCACTGCACGCCCATTTTTTGACGGCATCTGCCGTCAAAAAATAGAGCAGGAGAATGAGGAGACTCTCGACGTTGTTTATTCTCCTGCGGTCTCCTGACTCCTCTCTCCTCTCTTCGGTCCCTCCGCAGGCAGCAGTTGGCCATGCCGTGTCGCGGCGCAACGGTCACTGGGACGAGGCTGCGAGAACTGGCCGGACAGGCCGAAATCGCCCAGTGAACGTAACCGGGCGAATCACAGAAGGGCCGGAGCATTCGCAGATTGACAGTGCACTCATCCGCTGATGACCTGCCGTCCGCCTGCCTTTCCACGCGGCAGGCCAAAAAATGCGACAGATTCTTCTTGATTCCGGATGACACCACACAGTACCCTTGGGGTGATGACATTATACGTCTTTGTCCAATCATTCACAAACCGCCTGCTCCGGAACTCGTTATGGCCATAGGAATCTGCCCGCTCGTGGATTACGCCTTCAAAATGCTGCTGGGAGACGAACTGTACATTCACATCCTGA
>JBJTOM010000022.1:0-2341 GCA_046074585.1 Planctomycetota bacterium
AGTCCTTTCGCAGAGCGAAAGGACTTCCAGTGCCATTCTTTCGCGGAGCGGAAGACGACTATCGCAGCCCCCGACCGCGAAAGTGACAGCCATTGGGCCAACGGCCTCAGTCAACGATGAGGAATTCCGCGCTGTTCAGCAGCAGTCTGGCAACTGCGGGCAGGCCGTGATCGCGGGCGAGTCGGCTGAGTGTGTCCAGTTCTGAGGGGGTGGGTTGACGCTGCCACGTGTAGGTCACGGCGCTGGCGACCTGAGCGTCCACGTCGGGGCTGGTTTGCAGGGCGCGCTGTGCCAGATGCTCCGCGTGGTCCAGCACAAAGCGATTGTTGAGCAATGTGAGGGCCTGCAGCGGAGAGACGGACTGGCCACGGACCGGGGCGGGCAGTCCAGGATCCGGGAAGTCCAGCTGTTCCAGCACCGGGTCCGGAATGCCTCGCCAGACCACCCGATAGATGCTGCGTCGGGTCATTCCCGGAGCATCCCAGTTGACGGTGCTGTAGTCGAGAATTGGAGTCAGCTGTGCACCGGGGCGGGAAGAGAAGTGGGCAATGGCGGGGCCGCCCATGGTGTCGTCAAGTCGGCCACTGGCCAGCAGCACGGAATCGCGCCAGGCATCGGCATCCAGTCGCTGTCGGGAGCGTCTGGCGACGAGGCGGTTCTGTGGATCCAGCTGCAGTGCCTGTTCGTCGGCCTGCGCAGCTGCCTGCCAGGCATCGCTGAGGCAGATGGTGCGGTGGAGCCGTTTGAGCGAGCCGTGTTCGCGGAGTTCGCAGGCGAGCCAGTCGAGGAGTTCAGGGTGTTCAGGCAGACTGCCCATGCGTCCAAAATCGCTGGATGTCTCACACAAACCTCGACCAAAGTGGTACTGCCAGACGCGATTGGCGATGCTTCGCCAGGGAGTGGGTTGGCGGGAGAAGCGATCCAGTCGGCGAGAGCCGCGCGGCGTGCGGATTCGGGTTGTTGTTCGCTGATGCTGAACCGCGCGGGAAGTCCGGCGGCCGGTTCGAGGACGCTGAGTGCTCCGGGCAGGGCCACATCGGTCGGCTGGTCAACATCGCCACGTTTCAGCACGCGGATTTCACGAGGCCTGTCGATGCGAATGGTGCCGCGTTCGTTGGTGGCGACGGAGGCGGCCGCGTAGAGTTTTTCCGGTGGCGGCAGTCGGTTGAGTTCGGCAGCGGCCCGCAGTTTGAGAGCGTGGGCGGCCAGCTGCAGCTGTTGTTCGGAAGACCGCCGGTCGGCCGGGATGTCCAGCAGCGCCTGGAGGTCTGCAGGGAAGACCCATGCCGATTCCGCCGCCACATCTGTGATGCTCAGACGCAGACGACCGATGGTATGGCCCCGCCCATGACTTTGCCGCAGTGTCAGATGCAGTGTCAGGCCAGGCGTGACGGGAATTGCTGACTTCAGCGCGAACACGACCGAATGCGCCTGCCCTTCGCGCGGATGAATGCCCCATGCGGACTGAGGATTTCCGTCGATGGCCTGTGCGCTGGTCCAGCCCTCCTGATCAAAGTCGGCGGCAGCACCCTGGAATTCCACGCTTTGAGCTTCCTGGTGGTCGGCAGTGAAGAATTGAAGCTGGACTTCGTTGAGATGCAGGTTGCCGTTTTCAGCGCGCCCGGGTCCCTGGGCCGGGAGTGATTCGTGGGGCAGCACATCAAGTCGGATTGCGGTGATTTGCGGCAGGTCGCCCGGGCTGAATGTGAGCGTTGTGGTGTCCGTTTCGGGGCGGGGACCAGTGGCCAGCAGGGAGCCATCGTCGAGCCGTTGCAAACGCGCACCTTCGAGGGACTGGAATGCAGGCAAAGGTGCATGGCACCGAAAAACAAAGGTGCAACAAAGGTGCCTGGCACCGAAACGCCGAAGGTGTTTGGTGGATATTCTTTACGACGGTGGCTCAGCAGGAGCTTCGCCCTCCCGGCAACGGCCTTCGCTGGAGGTGGAACGCCACCGGGGTGGCGTCGTCGGTTCTGCAGGGACTGTCCCCGGTGGTCTCGCGGGCCGGATTCCGGCCGACCCCACTCGTGGCTCTGCAATCGCGGTTATCGCTGCAACCGCCCAAATCACCACAAACCGAAAAACCGTCCCAACCGGGGCGGTCAAGTCAGACGCTCCGCCTTGCTCTCGCCGCAGGGACTGTCCCCGCAACGCGGGGCTCCGATGTCGTCTCGCGGTCTCCACGACCGGCAGAACGTCTCCGTCCGCAGGCTGCGGGGACTGTCCCCGACAGGCCAGGAACCCGGCAAAGGTGCAGAACCCGGCAAAGGTGCATGGCACCGAAATTCGGAAGGCGAAGGTGCATGGCACCGAAATGCGGAAGGTGTTTGGTGGGTATCCT
>JBJTOM010000023.1:0-3062 GCA_046074585.1 Planctomycetota bacterium
GACAAATGGGACCGATGAGACGCATGGCCATCGCTCCGGAGCGGGGCTGAGCTCCTGGTCCCTCATTGGCGACTCTTCATTTCGCCCCAGCGACACACGCATGCCCCGCGGCGCCGTGGCCCGCGGACTGCCGTCCGGCGGCTCAGGGCCTGGTTTCTGGCATTTGTCGTCCGACGACGATAGCATCCATCTGCCTGCTGGCCTTTGCCGTTCCCGCACTTCGGCGCCATTCTCATGACACGTATCCGTTTCCGCTGGCTTTTGTGTTCCGTATGTCTGTTGCCGCTGCTGGCCGCTCGCGCTGCTGCCACGGCCCCGCCTGGTTCTGAGAGCAACTGGCATCAGTGGCGGGGCCCGACGTCAACGGGCCAGGCGGCTCCGACCGCTCGACCGCCTCGTGAATGGAGCGAAACACAGAACGTGGCCTGGAAGCTGGACCTTCCGGGTGAAGGCAGCTCAACGCCGATCATCTGGGGCGATCAGGTTTTTGTGCTGTCCGCGTTGGCCACGGATCGTCCGGCCGAGACGCCGATCGCTCCGCACGCCGACGCTAAGACTCTGCCCCCCAACGTCTATCATCGATTTCTCGTAACGGCCGTCGATCGCAGCAGTGGTCAGATTCGCTGGCAGAAGCTGGCTGCCGAGGAATTGCCGCACGAGGGCAAACACAGTACTCACACCTATGCGGCCGCTTCCCCGGTGACTGACGGGCAGAGACTGTATGCGTCGTTCGGTTCCCGCGGCATTTATTGCTATACCCTCGATGGCAGCCTGCTCTGGTCAAAGGATCTGGGCGACATGCGGACGCGTTTCGCCTGGGGCGAAGCCGTCACTCCAGCCCTTGCCGGCGAACTGCTCATTGTCAACTGGGACCAGGAAGAACATTCCTTTATCGTGGCTCTGCGTGCGGACACAGGAGAAGAGATCTGGCGGAAGGATCGACCGGGCGAAAAGACATCCTGGAACACCCCGCTGATCACAGAAGTCGACAGCCGTCAGGTGGCGGTGGTGAACGGTTCCGGCAAAGCTCGAGCCTACGATGTCAGCACTGGCGACGTGCTTTGGGAATGCGGTGGGCAGACGACCAACGCTATTCCATCGCCACTGCGGTTCGAGGATCTGGCGATTTGTGTGAGCGGTTATCGGGGGGCTGCGTCATTTGCGATTCCGCTGAAGTCCCGCGGTGACATCACGGGATCCGACGGGATTCGCTGGAGCTATTCTGAGGGAACGCCTTATGTCCCATCGCCATCATCCAGTGGCAACCGCCTGTACTTTACGGGTGGTCTGGGCGATATTCTCACAGTGCTCGACATGTCCACCGGAAAACCCATTCGTGATCGCCTCCGGCTCAATGGAGTTGGCAACTGCTACGCATCTCCGCTGATTGCTGACGGCCGGGTTTACATCATCGGCCGCGAGGGCGGAGCGGTGGTTCTGCAGGATGCAGCTCCGTTTGCAACACTCGCCAGCAGTCGACTGGAGGGCAACTTTGACGCATCGCCCGTTGCTGTGGGCAACCAGTTGTTTCTGCGAAGCTGGAACCGGCTGTACTGCATCGCTGAATAGCGTTCAGCGATTGATCCCCACATAAAAGCTGAACACCTGTTCGCGGTCACCCGGTTCGGAAGTAATCGGGAACGCAAAGTCAAAGGCAAGAGGCACCGGGCCCATCATGGGAATGGCAATTCGCGCTCCGAAACCAGCCGTCGCCCGAAATTCGCTCAGCTGCACTTCGTCGTCCACCGTACCGAAGTCTGAGAAGACAACCATGCTGATCATGTCGTCAGCGGTGAGCGGCAGGCGATACTCCACGGTGCCCAGCGCCTGAAAAATACCGCCCAGAGAAAAGCCGGTGGGATCGCGGGGGGTCACACCGCGGAAGCGAAAGCCACGAAAGGACGAATAACCGCCCGCATAGTACCGCTCAAATACCGGGGTATCGTCGCCCGCCCAGCCGAGCGCTCCGGCCAGTGTGAGCACCTGCCGACCGCTCCCGTCAGGCCGGCTGTGCAGCGTGAAGTACTGGCGAAATTCCGAATCAACCTTAGGATACGTGAAATCATTGAAAGCCTGTTCGTAACCCACGTCGAAGAAGTGACCTTCCCCGGGCAGCATCGGATTGTCCCGCGTGTCATGGGTGAGCGAGATGCGGCCGGTGGAGAGGAAACTGTTGCCGACAAGAGGCTGCACGATGGCAGGAACCGGCTGCCGCACCTGACGCATTTCAACATCTTCCAGTCGAAGTGCGAAGGCCGTGGACCATTCCGGACTCAGCTGCCGGCCCACCGCGATGCGACCACCAAGCCGATCTTCCGTCCAGTCCTGATAGTAGCGGTTGAAATAGAACCCACTCACTGAAAGGCTGTAATCCGAATACAGAAAGTACGGATCGGTCCACGTCAGTGCGTAGCGACTCACCTGATTACCCGGGGCCGCTTCCAGCCGGAACCTCTGACCGCCGCCTCGCCATGCACGCCCTTCCAGCACATCCGCCCACGACGTCGGGGGACGGCGAATGTCAAAGTTGCTTTCGTCCCAGACAAAATTGCCCACCACGCCCGCATTACTGTTGACGCCGGCACCAAACATGAGTCGTCCCGTCTGACCTTCACTGGCGTTCACGTTCAGGTCCACCCAGCCAGGCGGGATGTCACGGAACTGATTGCGGTAGGGGCTTTCATTGATCAGCTGGTCTTCGCGAGTCGGTGCGGCAATGCTACCGGGGCCGGGATTCTGACCACGGATCACGAAGTCATCCGCCTGCGCAGGTTCTGCAGCGGCCATCAGCAGAGGCGATTCGTCGGCCGCAGCGAAAAGGTCTGCGGGATTGAGTGTCTGCAGGGAGCGACCGGTGGAATGGGGAGCAGGCACAATGTCAGCTGCCAGTTCCCGCTGCGGCTCTGAAGTGCTGAGCGCGAACCAGTCGTTGTTCGGATCGTTAGCAAACCGTGGCGTCAGCACCGCTGATTCGGACGGTCCGCCGACGGCTGGCTTTGACGGCCGCAGGGACGATTGTCTGACAGGAGCGGGCGATGCCGGTGTGGCCGGTGTGGCCGGTG
>JBJTOM010000024.1:0-4525 GCA_046074585.1 Planctomycetota bacterium
CGGCGGATGCTGCGGAGGCCCCGGTGCCGACGGGAATTCGCGTGTTTCCGGACGAGGCCGTGTTTGCCGGGCCTGGGGGGACACAGCAGCTGCTGGTGATGGCATCGTTCAGTGATGGAACTGATCGGGACGTGACGGATCTGAGTGTGTTTCTGAGCAATAATGAAGCGTCTGCGGGTGTGACAGCGGAGGGCGGGGTCACAGCGAATGGCCGTGGTTCGGCGTTCATTATGGCGAGGTTTGATCAGTTTACGCAGGGCACGGCTGTGATTGTGCGTCCTGGGACTGCATATCAGTTTCCGCCGCTGCAGGCGGTGAATGAGATTGACAACCATGTGTTTGCCCGCTGGCAGGCACTGCATCTGCTGCCATCAGAACTCTGCAGCGACGAGACCTTTCTGCGCAGGGTGTATCTGGATCTCATTGGGCTGCTTCCGTCCGCAGCGGAGCGGGAGGCATTTCTGAGCGATACGAATCCGGAGCGACGAACGGCGTTGGTGGACCAGCTGATGCAGCGTCCGGATTTCACGGATCTGTGGGTGATGCGCTGGGCAGAGCTGCTGCAGATTCGTTCAGCAAACGGTGTCAGTCCGAAGGGGCTGCTGCTGTACGACCGCTGGCTGCGTGAGCGAGTGCATGCGGGAGTGACGATTGATCGGATTGTGCGTGAGTTGTTGCCGGCCACGGGCGGGACCTTTGAAAATCCGGCGGCCGGTTATTATCAGACCGAGACCACTCCACAGCTGCTGGCAGAGAATGTGGCTCAGTCATTTCTTGGGACGCGGATTCAGTGTGCTCAGTGTCACAATCATCCGTTTGACCGCTGGACGATGGACGATTACTACGGATTTGCAGCCTTCTTCAGCCAGGTGGGTTATAAGCAGGCCCCGGATCCTCGTGAGATCATGGTGTTTAACGCCGGAACGGGCGAGTTGCGGCATCCTCTGGATAACCGCGTTGTGGAGCCGGCCTGGCTGGGGGCGGGTCGAGCAGAGATTCCGGCTGGTTCGGACTACCGCGCGATCGCCGCTGCATGGCTGGCTTCGCCGGCAAATCCGTCGTTTGCTCGCAATCTTGGCAACGTGGTCTGGTCGCATTTCTTTGGCGTTGGGATTGTGGATCCGGTGGACGATGTGCGGGTGAGCAATCCGCCGTCCAACCCTGCACTGCTCGGCTGGCTGGGTGGGAAGCTGGAGCAGGACGGTTATGACATTCGTCCGCTGGTGCGTGAGATCTGTCTGTCGCGCACCTATCAGCTGTCCACTGAACGCAACGACTCCAATCGGCTTGATGAGCGGCATTTTTCGCATGGCAAGGTTCGTCGTCTGCGAGCTGAGGTGCTGCTGGATTGTCTGAATCAGGTGACGGAGACGACGGAGGAGTTTCGGGGACTTCCGCCGGGCAGCCGGGCCATTCAGATTCCCGATGGTCCGTCACCCAATTACTTTCTGACGACCTTTGGCCGATCCACGCGAGCGACTGCGTGTTCGTGTGAGGTGAAGACATCACCGACGCTGAGTCAGGCCCTGCATTTGCTCAATGGTGAATCCACGGGCGGGCGAATTGAATCCGGTGGCGTTGTGCGGCGGCTGCTGGAGCAGCACGCAGATCCGCTGGAGGCGGCTGCGACGTTGTACGAACGGTGTCTGAGTCGTCGGCCGACATCAGCAGAGTCGGCGGAAATTCGCAGGCGACTGGATGCCAGCCCGACGGAGACGCAGCAGCTGCTGACCGATCTGTTCTGGGCTTTGCTGAATTCCAACGAGTTTATTTTCAATCACTGAGGCGGGGTGTGGAGATGCGGCGGATTGCGGTGTTTGTTCTGGTGTGTGGTGTGTGTGTGGCCCCGGCGTCCGCGCTGGCTCAGCAGGCAGCTCAGGCGGATGCGTCTGAGGTCACGTGGGACGAGGTTCGTGGAGTGTTTCAGAAGCGATGTTTTGCCTGTCATCGCGGTGAACAGGCTCGGGGTGGTCTGGATTTGTCAACGGCAGCTGCGATTCAGGCGGGCTCCACATCCGGGGCGGCCGTTGTTTCGGGGAAGCCGGAGCAAAGTCTGATCTACACTCTGCCGGCCCACCTGGAGGATCCGAAGATGCCTCCAAACGGGACAAAGCTGCCTCAGCGTGAGCTGGATCTGATCTCCCGCTGGATTACCGGAGGGATGTCAGAGAAGGTGCGGGACGCGGGAGCGGACAGTAAGCCGGACACGGCCCGCGTTCGCGTGGGTCGTCAGATGCGTCCCGGCACGGCTGCTCTCACAGCCGGACCGGGGGGTGCGTCACTGGCAGTGACCTCAGCGGCCCCGGAGAAGGCGGAGGTCAGTCCGATGAAGCCGGTGTTTGCGAAGCCTGTGCGTCAGCAGCATCGAGCGGTGACGGCGCTTGCGGCCAGCCCGACATCTTCACTGATGGCCGTGCCCGGACATCGCGAAGTGCTGGTGTTTGACTGGAGTGATCAGTCTCTGCGGCAGCGAATTGCATTTCCGTGGGGTGATGTGTTTGCGTTGAGTTTCTCAGTGGACGGTTCGCTGTTGATTGTGGGCGGCGGGATTGGTGCGGAGACTGGCCGGGCGGCTGGCTTCGATGTGCTCACCGGCGAACAGGTTTTTGTCAGCGGTGAGGAGCCCGATGTGGTGCTGGCCGTGGACTTGTCGGCTGACGGACGGCTGCTGGCTGTTGGCGGGCCATCGCGAACGGTGCGGATTTATGACACCGTCCGCGGTGAACGTATCGCGGAGATGACGCGGCACACGGACTGGATTCTGCAGCTGGCCTTCAGTCACGATGGATTGCTGCTGGCTTCCGGTGATCGATTTGGTGCGGTGATTGTGAGTGAAACGAGGAATGGGCATGAGTTTGCGTCGCTTCGCGGGCATTCCGGCCCCATCAGTGCTCTGGCCTGGTCCAAAGATTCCAGTGAAGTGTTTTCGGCCAGTCAGGACGGAAGCATTCGCAGTCGGGAGCTGCATCAGGGCACTGAAGAGCTGGTGCTCAATCCGGGCAGGGGTCGAGTGCTGGATGCGGTGTTCCTGCCGGCGGGTGGAGTGGTGGTGGGGACGTCAGACAGGAGTCTGGCGATCGTTGAGCATTCAGGTGACGTGCGTTCGCTGGCGCAGTCAGGCGATGAAGTGGTGCGGCTGGCAGTCACCCAGGACGGTTCGCATGTGTTGTCTGCGGACGCCGCCGGACGACTGATGCTGCACAGTCTGGCGAATGGGGAGCGGCTGTCTTTGCCAGCAGCACTGCTGGACGGGGCGGAGTAGTTGTGAGCTGTTGACCGCTGGTGTGTGCTGGGGCTCTTTCAGAGATCTCGTATCAATGGTGATGTCAAACATGTTCGCAATCCGAGCTGCTCTGGTGTTGGTTCTTTCCGGGTCTGTGTTCGCTCTTCCGCTGTCAGCTGACGACTGGCCGGCGTGGCGGGGGGCGCGGGGTGACGGGATTAGTGCTGAACAATCCGCTCCGCTGGAATGGAGTGTTGGCAGTGGCATTGCCTGGAAAACCGCGATCCCTGGAAGTGGCCGTTCCTCGCCGATTGTCATCGGGGAATCTGTGTACGTCACCACGGGCACATCAGACGATGCTGCGCGGCGGGTGCTGTGTTTGAAACGCAGCAGCGGAGAAGTCGTCTGGAACACCATTGTCCACGAGGGTGCACCAGGGAAGATGCATCAGGATAACACCACGGCTTCATCCACTCCTGCGGCAGACGGTTCACGAGTGTATGCGGTGTTTGTGGACGACGTGGGGCTCACGGCCGCTGCGTTGGATCTGCAGGGCAGAATTCTCTGGAAGACATCGCCGGGCACCTTTTATTCCAATCACGGTTTCGCTGCATCCCCAGTGCTGTACGGACCGGGAGTAATCATTAACGGGCAGCAGGACGGGACAGCGTTCGTGACGATGCTGGACCGGCAGACGGGTGCCGAGTTGTGGCGGTATGCTCCGCAGGTGAATCAGCGTTCCTTTTCCACACCGGTCCTGGCACAGCACGAAGGCCGTGATTTGCTGATTCTCACGGGTTCTCAGCACACTGCCGCTCTGGAGCCCGCCACCGGAAAGCTCATCTGGAGCGTTCGCGGTCCGAGGGAAAAATTTGTTTGCACACCGTCCGTGGGTCATGGGATGTGTTTCAGCTTTGCTGGCTCTCCGGACAAAAAGGCGCTCGCAGTGCGATTGGGCGGACACGGTGATGTAACGGAGACGCACGTTGCCTGGCGCAGCGAACGTGGCATGCCGTATGTGCCTTCACCGTTGCTCGTCGGAAACTATCTGCACGTGGTCAATGACCTTGGTGTTTACAGTTGTATTGACCCGATCACCGGCGAAGTGCTGCACACGGCCCGGGCTCTCGGTTCCACGTACAGCTCACCCATAGCCGCAGCCGGTCGAATTTACTTGTTCGAGGACACCGGACGGTGCACCATCTTTGAAAACCGACCTGGCTTTCATGTACTGGCGCGCAACGAGATTGGTGAAGAGGTTTACACGACTCCAGCCGTCGCCGGAGGCCTGCTCTTTGTGAG
>JBJTOM010000025.1:0-3305 GCA_046074585.1 Planctomycetota bacterium
CGCAGCAGCGTGAAGAAAGTCGAGAGTCTCCTCTCTCCATTCTGCTGCTCGATTTTTTGACGGCAGGTGCCGTCAAAAAATGCACGTCAATCCCCCGGTCACGGTGCTCATGTTTCGCTGTCCCCGCTTTGACACACAGAAAGCCGCAAAGACGCCGGATTGGAGTGATGAGCTCTGGAAATCCGCAGGCCCTGTTCTTCCTTTGCGCCGTGGCGCCATTGCGTGAGACCAACAGTCCTCGCAGCGGCCGACAATGCTCTGCAGGGCCGCACCGGCCGAATGACATCGGCCGCACGCCGGATGCCTGCCTGTCTGCCGAAACCGCGCTAACGGGCGTAAACACCGGCGATGCCAAGAAAACAGCCCGGATGACCCCGCTGACGAGGTGGCGGCACTGTCGGTTACCATTTCCAGTCGCTGCAGCCTTTCAGATTCTGGATGCAGTCTGCCGGCCATTCGCCGCGGAGCAGTTTCAGAATGATGTCTGCGCCCATGGCCCAGGTAGCGTCGTGGGATTCGTCATCGAGTCCGGCGACGTGGCCACTGAGCAGAACGTTGGGCATGCCGATGAGCGGACTGTCCAGCGGGAGCGGTTCAATGGCGAAGACGTCCAGTCCGGCTCCGCGCACTTTGCCCGCCTGAAGAGCTCGAATCAACGCCGGTTCATCAATCAGCGGACCACGGGATGTGTTGATGATCACCACCCCCGGCTTCATCTTTGCGATGCTGTCGTCATTGATCAGATGCCGGGTTACGGGAGTGACCGGGAGGTGCAGTGAGATGTAGTCGGACTGGGTGATGAGCGTTTCGAGGGTTACGAGCTGCACGCCGTGTTCGGCGGCGAAGGTGGCGGGCGGTGCAGGATCGTAGGCCAGTACGCGGAGTCCCAGTCCTTTGGCGCGGATGGCCGTGGCCTGGCCGATGCGGCCCAGTCCCACAAGGCCGATGGTGCGGCCCCAGACGCGTGGCCACGGGTTGCGGTTCCATTCGCCGCGACGCACTTCCTGATCCAGTGCCGGAAAACCGCGACCGACAGCCATGAGCATTGCGATGGCGTGTTCAGCGACGGAATGATGATTGCAGCCGGGTGTTGTGGCAACCACGATGCGGCGTTCGTCACACGCTGCCAGATTCACCGCATCAAAACCGACACCGGCTCGGGCAATCACCCGGAGTCGCGGGCTGGAGGCGATCACGTCCGGTGGCCACGGCTCGGACCCGGCAATCACGGCGTCATAGTCCCGGATGGCGCGGGACAGCACTGCGGGGTTCCACAGATCCAGACTTCGGTCAACCACGTGGCACTCGTGACCGGCATTCGCAAGGATCTGAAAATGCGGGCCGGATTCGGCATTCAGCGCCGTACAAAGAACGCGTATCATAGATGGTTTCCAGGCAGTGGAAATGGCCGTCCGCTGACGGCATTTGTCAGGCCGTCTCAGGATGCACAGGCAACACAAAGACGTTCAGATGCGGACCCTAACAGTCAGGCTCAATTCCGGCAATCAGATTGAAGTTCGCTGCGGAACAGAATCCCGCTGCGGGGAATGCCATTATCTGGACTCAGGATTCACCCCGGGCCCCGTACTTCCTGACGGCACAGCACCCGCCGAACCCACCAGACAGCAGCTGAACTCCGCTCTCACCAGTCTGCTCCGGGAATGGCACCGTGTGCTGCAGACGCTGGAAGATGGTGGTCTGATCTGGCTGCCCTTTGATTTTTCCGACGAAATCACGCAATGGCTGGCCGTTCAGCGGACCGGCGACGAAGCTGCACTCGTCTTCGGCCGGGCTCCTGTGGAAGGCTGGGCCATCAATCCCGGCAACCTCGGCGATCTGCCGCGATCCCTCTCCGACTTCGTCCCCGATGAACCGCTGGTGGTGGAAGTCTGCCAGTTCGCAACACTCCTGCACGCAATTGCAGCCGGGCCCCTCGAACCAGGTCACTGAACTGTCAACGCTCTGCCCCCACTGCCGATCTTCCCCCTCCCCTTCCTGCCACGTTCCACGGCCCGCTCGGACAGCGTCTTCAACATCTTCGCACAATCAGGAAGCCTCATTCCCATGACCCTGCGCCACCCAACCCTGTTTCCCCGCCACCTGGCCGTGTTCACCGCGCTGCTGGCTCTGGCCACCTGCAGCCGCGTTTTTTCACGCACCCCCCAACAGCCGCTCCCCGAGGGTGTGTACCAGTATTCAGCCAGAGCCAGTGAAATTGACCTCCGCACAATGCCACACCCGAAAATCGGATTTCCGTTTGCCGACGAAAAAGGGCGCCCCCAGGATCTGCAGCATGCGCGCGTGGACTCCCGCGCGACGTCCCGCGGGCAACTGGTCATCTGGCTGATGGATCACAACGCACCGCTCTTCGAACGCATCAGCAGTTACGGACTGCATGTGATCTCCGTGCATTACGCCCGGGGTTGGTTCGGGACGCTGAAGGCCGCAGACAGAGACGACGGCCAAAGCCTGGGGAAGATTCGTCTGGAAGCCGCGACCGGCCAGCCTCATTCACCGCTCGTCGAAATCCCCCAACCGGATGGGCTGGAAGAACGCGCCTTTCAATTTGTGAAGTGGCTGACGGACAAAAATCCACGGGGTAGCTGGAAACAGTTTCTTAACGCGGCGGAAGATGGCCTGAACTGGGACAAGGTCATCCTCGCCGGCATCTCGCACGGATCCACTACCGCTGCACGGCTTGCCAAACATCGCCGAGTTGCGCGGGTTGTGATGTTTTCCGGACCACGCGACCAGTATGAATCCTGGCAAAGCCTGCCGTCAGCGACGCCCGCCAATCGCTTTTTCGGCTTCACTCACGTGCTGGACGGCGGGTGGACCGGCAGCCATTACTGCCGCTCCTGGCTCATGCTGGAACTCAATCACTTCGGTCCGCTCACAGATGTCGACCAGCCACAGGCCGAAGGAGCTCCCCTGTTTGGCCATTCCCGCCGCCTGATCACTCAAGCCAATGTCAACAACAATCCGGATCGAGCGCATACCATGGTCGTTCCCGGCGGATCCGCCGCGAAGGATCCGGAAGGACGTTTTCTGCATGAAGCCGTCTGGCGCTATCTATTTACCCACCCGGTCGACCAGACCGGCCCCTTCACGGAGCCCGAAGCCGATTGCCGCATCGATCTTCGCCCCCGCTGAATGCCCGGTGGTCAGCGGTCGGGCGGTCACCCAATCGCCTTGACTTTCGGGCAAAGGGCACGGCTGGGAGGGCGAAACGGTGTGAATTCGGGCGAATTGGGATGTTTTCAGTTCTGCTTGCCAGTTGACAGCTCTCGCCGCGATCCCTTGTG
>JBJTOM010000026.1:0-8727 GCA_046074585.1 Planctomycetota bacterium
CTGACACTCCAGGCGGTTATCTGTCTCGTGGATCCCCAGGACGCAGAGAACCCCCGTATTCAAGCCAATCCGGTGTTTCACGATCAACTGGAGATGGCTGATATCGTGGTCATCAATCACACCGATCATCGTTCCGCTGAAGCCATCGCACACTGTCGTGCACTCGTCGAACAACTCGATCCCCCCAAACTCCTGATCGCAGAAACATCTCACGGTCAACTCCAGCCACACTGGCTGACACTGTCCGGGTCCGTCATTCGCACACCGCGTTTCCCTGATGCCCACGGCGCCCGACATCCCGGTACGCCGGAACAGTCCGGTGCTGCGGGGCCTCCCGAGGCCCTCGTTCAACTGGGACCACCCCCGGCCTCTGAAACGGCACTGCAGTCCATTCCAGCCAGACCAGCACCCGGGCAACCTCTGCAGTTCCCCAGCAGTGGCAGCGGTTGGTATGCCTGTGGCTGGCTGTTCGCTCCCGAAGATCTTTTCCATCGCGAATCGCTCCTCGAATTGCTGGAATCATGGCCCGGAATTCAGCGACTCAAAGGCGTCTTTCACTGTAAAGATGACTGGTGGAGTATCAACCGGGCCGGGCGCGAGGCCAGCTTCCGCCGCTCCTGCTGGCGTCGCGACAGTCGACTCGAAATCATCACGGATCGGCCGCTGAACTGGGAAGAAATCACCTCACACATCGGGAATTGCAAGGTCTGACATAATGGATAACCCGGGGCCCCAGCGTTGGCCGGGCCTCTGCTGAAAACCATCTCCGGGATCACACGCTGAATTCCCCGTTTTTCACGTCATGTTCTCACGAAGTCCGCAAAGAATCACCAAACCCTTCTTGCGCGGAGCGGCGGATCGTGAACGAAAATGCCCGAATTGTCATGCGCCAGTGGACTCTGGCTCAGCCCGTTGTTTCATCCTTCATCGGAGCGATCGTGCGGGACTTTTCGGACCGCAATGACGTGCTCCAGGAAACCGCCGTGGCTGTTCTCGAATCTGCCGACCGCTACAACCCGGATCGCCCGTTCGTCGCCTGGGCTCTGGGAATCGCGCGCAACCAGATTCGCATGCACCTCAGACGGAATCATCAGGAACGGCTTGTCTTCGACGAATCGGTCATTGCACAGCTGGTCGATTCCTTTCAGGCCATCCGGCCCCACGAAGCCCATCGCCTCGGCTTTCTGCGCGACTGTCTGCAACGGCTGGATCCCCGAGACCAGCTCCTCTTTCAGCTGCGATATGCGGACGACCTTAAACCAGCCGCAATTGGTGAACAATTGGGAATCGCTGCCAATACCGTCTCAAAGGCGCTCCAGCGACTGCGGGATCAGCTGCGGATCTGTATCGACCGGGCCGCCGCGGCTGCACGGGCTGCCGAAGGAGGTCGCCTGTGAATCCCCCCGAAGAACTCATGAACGGTTATCTCGACCAGACCCTGACGGCATCGCAGCACGCTGACCTGCAGGTCTGGCTGCAACAGTCGCCCGATCATGTGCGTCGCTTCACGGACCTGCTGATGCTCCACAACCAGCTCCGCAGCGACTCTCTCTCCTTCACCACGGCCAGCCATCTGCAACTCTCTCAGACCATCATGGCCGATCCGGCTACTGCTGCGGCTTCAGGGAATCACTTCAGGTTTCGCCACCGTCTGCGGCGCCGCATGGTGCGCCGTGTCTCTGGTCTGGCTGCTGCACTCCTGCTGCTGCTGGTCTGCTTTGATTTCCTGCGGCCTTTTGGTGGCCAGGCAACAGCGACGGCTGCGTCCGCCGAACTGTCCCGACTCATCAGCCACAGTCAGGTCAGGACAGACCGGACATGGCAGATCGAAGTCGAAGCCGCATCCATCGCCGGACGTCGGTACGGCCGCAAAACTGCCGGCGAAAAACGCCCTCCCAAACCCCCGATGGATCACGCTGTTCTGCATCTTCGCAGCGGGGGTCAGTTCGTGCTGATTCGCCATCAGCCGGATGGCAGAGACTTCATTTCAGGACGCAATGCAACCCACAGCTGGGCTGTTCGTCCCGGCAGCCCGGTGCGTGTCAGCAGCGATCTGCAGCGTTTCAGTCGGGATCTTCCCGGACACGAGCACTCGCTGTCCTTCACCGAGCTGTCTGCCACGCTCCAGCAGCTCCAGAAGTCCTGTGACGTGCAGATCATCGATGGTGGGTCCCCTGCTGATGCGGCACCCCAGGAAGCGGCCACTGCCGAACGACTGCTCATTGCCGTCCGCCGTCCCGGGTTTCAGGGCCCCCGCCGCATCGAAATTGCCTACAACGAGTCCAGTCACGAGATTCATCAGCTGCGGTTTATCGACATGCCCTATGGCCCCGAACGACTCACCCTGCGACTGACGCTCACCAGCCACGAAACTCTTCCCGACTCCTTTTTTAATCACTCCGCCCACCATCCCCCGGAACTCCCGGTGGAAGAGGAATGACTATGAATCGCACTGCTGCCTGGACTCTTGCTGCTGCAGCCGGCTGCTGCTGCCTGGTCGCCGGTCTCTGGACCGCCGCTGTCGCCTCCGCGCCTCAACAGGCTCCCCCCGCTGGAAAAATGCGCAAGCCTCAAATGTCAGATACCGTTCGCGCGACTGTGTATGCAGACAACAACTTTCAACTCTATATCAACGGTGAGCTCACCGCCGTCGACTCCATCAGCTTTATTCCCCACAACGTGATCTCGGTCGATATTCTGCCACGCTATCCCATGACCATCGCTGTACTCGCACGCGATAACGCCGACCCGAAAACAGGGATGGAGTACGCCAACACGAACATTGGTGATGCAGGGTTCATTCTGAAATTCGGCGATGGCACTGTCACCAACGCCGCGTGGAAGGCCAAAGTCATCTCCTCCGGTCCGATCGGTGGTGACAGACAGAACCCTCGAGTCGAAACGGTGCCGATCCCGGAAAACTGGTTTGCGACCGACTTCGACGACAGCAGCTGGAGTGCTGCTGTGGAATACACAGAGGAACAGGTGGACCCCAAACAGCCCTGGTACGAGAATGACTTCGCTGGTGCGAAATTCATCTGGTCCGGTGACCTCGCCCTCGACAACACCGTGCTCTTCCGACATACGGTCAAGTCCCCGCCCGACGGAAAACAACGTCCCGACTTCTCCAATCTCAACAACGTCATCCCGGAAAACGCACCGAAGAAAAAGGGCAGGGGCAAATGAAACAGACATCACTCCGCTGTCTTCAACTCGCAGCCATCTGTCTGACCGCCGCAGTCGCAGCACTCACCGTCGGACCGCCTGCAACGCACGCCGCCGACAAACCCAATATCATCCTGATGCTCTCCGATGATCAGGGCTGGAGCGGCCTGTCCGTGGCCATGCACCCCGATGTACGTGGCTCACGCAACACCTCCCATCAGACACCCAGCCTTGAAAAACTTGCGTCACAGGGAATGCGGTTCACGATGGGATACGCCCCCGCGCCCGTCTGCTCCCCGACCCGGATCAGCATCCAGACCGGCAAGAGCCCCGCACAACTGCACTGGACCAAAGCCGCTCCCCCGGAACCAGGACACAAACTCACCGAACCCAGGCTCATCAAAAGCCTTGACCCCTCCGAAACCACCGTCGCCGAACTGCTCAATTCCGCAGGCTACACGACGGCCCACTATGGCAAATGGCACCTGAGTGGCGGTGGCCCCGGCGAACACGGCTACGATGAACATGATGGTGATACCGGCAACGAACAGGCGTTCCGCTTTGTCGATCCGAACCCGGTGGATATTTTCGGGATGGCGGAACGCGCCGAGTCGTTCATGAAACGCAGCCGTGATGCCGGAAAACCGTTCTATATTCAGCTCTCGTGGAATGCCCTGCACGCCTCCGGAAACGCCCGGAAAACCACGCTCGCCAAATACCAGGCCGCCATGCAGGGCGCAAACGACAAATCCGTTTCGGTGGCCGCCATCACCGAAGATCTGGATGAAGGCGTCGGACGTGTCCTGCAGTCGCTGGACCAGCTGAAACTCACGGATTCCACCTATGTCATCTACATGGGGGACAACGGCGCCAGTGGCAACAGAGGATCGGCGCTCCGCGGAGGCAAAGGAGGCGTCTGGGAAGGCGGTATCCGCGTGCCATTCATCGTCCGGGGGCCGGGCATCGAGCCGAATTCGTGGTGCCACACCCCCGTCGTCGGCTTCGATCTGCTCCCCACCTTCTGTGAATGGGCCGGCATCCCCGCCAGCAACATCCCAGCCAATGTTGAAGGGGGCAGCCTCGCTGCACTCCTCGCCCGCTCCGGACGCGGCGAAGTCCGCCGAGCCCGCGATTTTCTCGTGTTCCACTTTCCACACTACCAGGGCTCTGACGGTCCCCAGTCCGCCCTGCTCAAAGGCACCACAAAACTCATCCGGTTCCTCGAAGATGATCATGTGGAACTCTACGACCTCGCCAAAGACATCGGCGAATCAACCAACCTCGCGACTGCTCAGCCCGAAACCGCTCGACAGCTCAACACGGAACTCTCCGGATATCTCGCCGCCATCGATGCTCAGATGCCCACCGCCAACCCTGACTATGACCCCAACGCGCCGCCGGTGGCTCGCAAAGGAGGCCGAAATGCCGCGTACGATCCCGCCGAACCCGGAAAAATGCCTGCAAAGGGTGGTCGGATGAAACCCAATGGCAAAGGAAAAGGACAGGGACAGGGAAAAAATGCAGCGCCGGGTGGGCCGGGAGGTGGCGGTCGCAAACGCATGCAGCCGGAAAGCCTGTCGAACTGAGCACTCATCGTCTGGTGGGCTGCAGAACGTCTTTCAATGCTCGTCATGTTCGGAGCCTGGGGATGAGATTGAATTTCACTGCCACGCACCGGCTTTCGCTGCGGCCACTCCTCTCCACTGCTCTGCTCTTGAGCCTTGTGCTCACCGCTGCACCTGCGTGGGCCCAGAAAGGCAATCAGCCTGGCCGTGGCGGACAGGCGGGCAACAAGCCCGGCGGTGGCATGAAGGACGGTGGCAACGACCGCAAGGACTACGAACTGGCTGCACTGCTGCCCACAGGGTACCAGCATTTGCGGACCGCAGAAGTGCGACAGCTTGAACAACTGGTTCTCAGCGCCCTCGGATGGCTCCGCGAGACAGCGCCGCTGAACTCAGGATTTCAGCATCCCGCGGATCTCTTTCAGCCGTCTGCCGATGTGAGTGACATGTCGTCGATTGAAGTCCGGGGCCTGTGGATCCTCTCCCTGCTCAACCTCGACCAGCGGAAGACACTCGCCACGATTCCTGACGAGTCTCGCAGCTTATCTGCCAGCCGCAACGAGTCTGTCGAACGACTGACCGAACTTCTCGGGACCGTGCGCTCGCATGAATCTCCTGCAACCCTGCGAAAGCTGGAAACAGACTCACGCCGGTTGATTCAGGAGATTGCCGGGATCGACACGGAACTGGGCACGCTGCAGGTTCGTCTATTTCTCAGAATCGCCAGGTCAATCCCAAAACAGCAATCGGAAGAGATTTTGCTTGCAATTGGCGGTCCTGGTGTTCCTGAAGCTGCAACGCCTGAAATGCAGACTGTCCGGACAGAGCTGCAGAAGACGTCTGCAGACGCTGCCCGCGATCTCGAGCAGCTGGGGGTCAGCTTTGCTGCATGGCTGGCACCCTCCGGTGCCGCCAGAACTGCCCAGTCACTGCCCGCAAACGATGCTGAACGTCGGGGCGGTGGTGGAGGTCGAGACAAAACCGTGGATCCTGCGGTGATCGAGTTTCTCACGGCGCTGAGGGGGCCGCAGCAGGACCTTCTGCTGCAGCTGCTCGCGACTTCCGTTCGTCACCAAAGCGAGGCGATCGCCGCCACCACGGCATTGCAGATGGCCCTGCGGACCGGGTCTGCAGGCCGCGTTCCGGAGGAACGAATTGTTCGAGGCCTGGCACTGCAGCGAACGCAGGCTGTCTTCACCGCTGCCGCAGATGATGTCCGGGGCTTCGAAGCACTCCGCCGAACTCTCTCCGATGCCCAGAAAAAACACCTCAGAATTGAACAGATCAATAAACCAAAAACACAGAAATCCAGTGGAGATTGAAAATCATGCAGACACACGTTTCGGTCACTTGTGCCGTCTGGGCGATGCTGCTTGTGTTCGGCGTTACTGCCGTGGCTGCCCATGACGGAGATCACGCGGGTACGCATGACCACTCCGCCGTCTCCGCCGATCGGATCTGGAACCTTGACGAGACACATCAGCAATTCACCGGGCACTTCGTTTCCCTGAAGGGCACACAAGTACTCATCCGCCAGTCCGATGGCCTGCTGCGACCTGTGGAACTGAGTCGACTGTCAAGTGCTGATCAGGCCTGGGTTCGACAGCGACAGCAGTCGATTCAGCAGCTGAATGCCTGGATTCCTGCAGTGCTTCCGGTTGCCCCGATAACTCCCGTCACGGCTGCCGTGGCCGTCGTGGATCACCTGAAACTGCTCGAAGCCAGCTTCAGGCCGTTTGCACCCGCCGTGACAACCCGCTCAGACAATGACTTTTTCTACGTGGAATCAGCCGGCATGCCGGATCACCAGATGATGGTCGGCATTACCGCGTGGCAGCAGCAGGTGCCGCTCCCGCAGACCTACACCGGCAATAACGCCTGGCGAATTCCTCGCCAGCCAGTACCGGCAAAGGAACCTATGTCCGCAAAGACAGGTTTCTTTCGCGGAGCCATCGCAATCGC
The DNA here is from genome assembly GCA_046074585.1 of Planctomycetota bacterium. Classification (GTDB taxonomy): domain Bacteria; phylum Planctomycetota; class Planctomycetia; order Planctomycetales; family Planctomycetaceae; genus SXXK01. The sequence continues at coordinate 6,693 of JBJTOM010000026.1, forward strand.
TGTCAATGGGGTGCCGATTTTCAATCCGATCAAGAACGACGGCAAAACCGATACACTGGTGGCCGGAGAACTGGATGATTTTGGTGGACACTGCGGACGCGCCGACGACTACCACTACCACATCGCTCCGGTTCACCTGCAAAAGCAGGCCGGGGCCGGCCAGCCCGTGGCCTGGGCACTCGATGGCTATCCAATCTACGGCTATCAGGATCCATCTGGTCCGGACTTCGCTCCGCTGGACCAGTGGAATGGCCATCGCGGCCCTGACGGCAACTATCACTATCACGCAACCAAAACCTATCCTTACCTCAACGGTGGCTTCTTTGGTGAAGTGCTGGAACGCGACGGCCAGGTGGATCCTCAGCCGCGAGCCTCTTCCCCGCGACCCGCTTTGCCCCCGCTCCGCGGGGCAAAAATTACCGCATTTCGTCAGGCGAACGCGCAAAACTATGTGCTGACCTACGAAATCAACGGGCGGCCGGGGACTGTCAGCTACACCGTTGGTCCGGCCGGTTCCGTCAGTTTCACCTTCCGCAGCCCGGATGGCGAAACCGACACCCGGCAGTACACCGCTCGACCACAGGGTGGCCCGGGGGCACCTCGCGGGCAGGGACGTAAAAATGCAGATCCACCTCCGGGGGAAATGCGACCTCCGCGTCCGGATGAACGCCCTCCAGGAAGTGATCCGCCCCCGAAAAAGCAGGAAGGGAAAGGACCGGGAAAAGGTGGAAAACAGAAGCAGGGAAAAAAGAACACTCCGCCGCCAGGTGAGCGTCCGATGGCGCAGCCTGCTTCCCCTGCATCCAAATCGCAGAACTCCGCCGCCGCCATTCGGCTCGAAAGTCGCTCCGTCGATGCCAATGGCAGACTCACTGTCGACTGCACCTGTGATGGCAGGAGCGAATCTCCGGCGATTGCCTGGAGCGGTCTGCCAGAGGGCACAAAGTTTGTCGCGGTCAGTCTGTGGCACGAAGCGCCGGATCAGGAGAAGTCTTACTGGGTTGTCTACAATATCCCCGCCGCTGTCACATCGCTCCCACAGAACTTCGCTGCCAAACCCACCTCCGGGGTCACCGGGATCAATGACCGAAAACAGCGCAGCTATGACCCCATGTGCTCCCGCGGACCCGGTGTCAAAACCTATCACATCACCGTTTACGCACTCTCACGCGAATTGCAGCTCGATCCTGGGCAAGCCAGCCGCTCAGCCCTTCGCCGGGCTCTGAAAGATGCACTGATCGCAGAGTCAACACTCGATTTTGAATACGAACGGTAACCAGATCTCGCTGATCCCTGCCAGGCTCAAAGAAAAAATCCCGACGGTCATCCAACAACGCCTGTGGCGGCTTCGAACGCCGGTTTTGTCTTCAGGGCCCCCGAAAAACAGGACACACCGCCCGGATTTCTGGTATGCTACCCCAGTGTCCCTGCCATTCCCCACGTGACCACAGGTGGTGCGTGTCCATTCCTGTCCCGGGGCAGGCCTGCCGTCGGTTCCCATGAAACTTCCTTCTCTCAGACACCTGCAAGGCATCCTGCAGCCGCTGTTGGCGGTGCTGTGGTGTTCCGCCATCAGCATCGCTCAGCAGACGTCCGCCACCACCACTCCACTCTCGGAACGCATCGATCAGATCCTCCATTCCATCCACCTGGGTCCGCAGGTACCGCTGGCCAGTGACGCGGAATTTCATCGCCGCATCTATCTGGATCTGACCGGACGGGGACCAACGGCCGAAGAAAGCGAAGCGTTCTTCCGACAGATCGACAGCATGCCCTCAGCACGTGCCGCTGTCCGCACCGCAGTGATTGATCACCTGTTGAACAGCCATGAGTTTTCCAGGTACTACGCCAAGGTGCTGGAAGTGATGTTCACCGAACGACGTGAGACCATCGGGACGCTGGAGTTTCGGGAATTCATTCGCCGCTGGCTGGCCGACCGGCGTCCGTTAAACGAACTCTGCATGGAAGTGCTGGGAGCAGACGGAACTGACGCGGAATTTCGAGCGGCAGCCGGTTTTGTGCTCAATCGACAGGC
>JBJTOM010000027.1:0-10512 GCA_046074585.1 Planctomycetota bacterium
GCCAACGAACAACCGCGGGGTGCGGTTCGGGCTTTGTCACTTCGCTGAGCACATTAGCATCGACAAGATACTTCATACGGCATCGGTCGATTCTGAGGGAATTGCCTGATACCAGTCGCCTGCTGGACAGGCCAGCAGCCAGTCAACGACACCGGCGTTATCGGCAGCGGGTACCCGCTTCAGCAGATAACTGCCCTCTTCGATGCGTTCCACCTGACACTGCTGCCCGGGGAAAATTCGATCCTGAGCCCGCAAATCAGCAGGAATCACAATTTGGCCTTTGCTTGAAATTTTAGTTTTCATACCTCGTAAGATACCGTCTTACTATGAGCTGGTCAAGTCTGCGGCCGAGTACTGGCCGGACGGGACTCAGAGTTTGGCCCGTGGAGAGATGTTGAAAAACGGCGGACGAATTTTTGGTGAGCTGGTCATCCGTCAGACCTTCGCAGCATTCCAGAGGTCTTCACGATTTTTCCCGACAGGCCGCCACTGGACTGTCAGTTCCAATGAGACTTGAGCGCTCTGTTACGGCAGCAGGGATGCAGGCCTGGAATCTGGTACTTCCGGTGTTGAGCGGCAGTTCCGGGGTGGGTGTGGGCGGCGTGGCGCATCCAGAATGTTTCACCCCGGGTTTGCAGGAACTGGCATGTAAGGCCCCGAGGTGCATGGCACCTGCATCGCTGGCGAGGGCGTTGGCGGGGCGTTGGCAGGGCCGTTTGCCCGCAGGCTGCCGCCATGCGGCTGAAATCGCTGGCAATCGCTCACAGCGCGGACCGGCGTTCGGTGGCTCGGCAGGAGCCTCGCCCTTCAAGTCGTTGTGCGGTCAATTCTCAGTGGGCATCAGTTTGAGGCAGGCTGGTTTCATGAGGATAATTTTGTCGTCTCCGTCGGCATAGAAATCAGGGAGTGTTGCGACCACCTGGTAGCCGCAGCGATGGTAGAACCGGCGTGTGGGCAGGTAGTCGGGGCGTCCGGATGTTTCGAGGTAGATGCGGCGCCCGCCTGCTTTGCAGATATGGGATTCGGTGGCGTGCATGAGTTGTCGTCCCAGGCCCTGTCCCTGGCGCTGCGGGGCGACGGCGATCCAGAAAATATCGAAGCTGCCCTGAGTGCAGGCGATGGGTCCCCAGCAGGAGTAGCCTGCCAGCCCGGAATCATCATCTGAAAACAGGAAGTGGTAGCCTGAGGGGTCCCCGCGGCGAAGACGTTCTTCCACGAGTTCGGCGGCGATCCGGACCTCGAAGTCATGAAACACGCCGGTGGACTGTACGAGCCGGCGTACGGCAGTGAGATCCTCCGGGCGAACGTCGGTGCGGAGCGGGAGCGGCTGGCTGCCTGAGGGCAGTGGTGTGTCCGAGTTGATCACTCAATTGCCTTCTTCAGCAGATTGTGGGTGATGATCTGGACGCGTTCATCGGGTCCGTGCGGGCGACTGTAGTGGGACCATGGGAGAGTGTGTCCGGGAGGATCGCCGAGCGCCTGTGCCCACCAGATGGTGGCGGCATTGAAGACAAAGTTGCCTTTGGGGCCGGGGTAGATGGTGGCGGTCCACTGTTGAGGATTGACGCCTCCCTGCCATGCGGTGCCTCCGGCGACAACTTCCAGACCGGGGATTGCGGCCGGGTCACCGTGATATTCCCAGCCGATGAGACCGGGGATGGAGTCTCCGTTTTTCAGGCCGCTGCCGCGAAACATCCAGTGATCGGATCTGGTGACGGTCCAGTCTCCGCCACCGTTGACGGGTTCCACATTGCGGGCTCCCATGAGCAGTCCTTCATCGGGGCCGCGGAACGGAAACGGTCCATGATCTTTTTCGCGGTCTGCGGCATAGGTATTTTCTCCGCCGTAGGGACCGCCGCGGAAGAAGATGCGATTGGCACGTCCGTCTGTCGCAGCCCGCAGAGGACTCACCCAGCACACGCTGTTCCCGGAGAGAAACAGCAGATCAACGCCGGCATCCCGCATGGCCGTGACACTGTCAAACTGTCGGCGATCCCAGTATTCGTCGTGTCCGATGCTGATGAAGCATTTGCATTTGAGTCCCCGGTCGGGGGTGAGCATATCGCTGTTGGAGCAGTAGGTGACGTCATAGCCCTGCTGTTCAAGCCAGTAGGACATTGGAAACTCGTACGGCAGAAACTCGCCTGCCCCCACAGTCAGCGGGTCATTGACGACGGAATTGTACTGAGCTTCGCGGCCATAGGGTCTGTCAAAGCTGACATCCGCCCATGGTCCCTGATTTCCTTTGGGGTGCGTATAGACGGAAAAGTTACCGGGCCAGACGTTGTACGCCTGCCATGTGTTATCGGAGCACTGGAAGAGCACATCAGCGGGACGATCATCAGTCACGATAAAGATCACGTAGCTTTGCCAATAGGGTTCCTGACCTTCGGGGATGGTGGTGAGCCGTCCGAGGTAAACGCCACTGAGCCATTCCGGGGGGATGGTGAGTGTGACGGCCGACTTCCACTGGCATTCGTGCAGGTCTTTTTCGCCTTTTGCGGGATCAGGCTGTGTGCTGGATTCGATGCGGTCAATGGTGTGAACGAGCCGTGCGCCGCGGCCGGCATAGTAGCCTGTGCGGAACACTTCGAGCCGAAAGGCCCGGGCCGGGTTGGTGGAGACCATGATATCGAGTTGTTCCCCGGCTTTGACACTCTGGCGGGAACAGTAGCCTTCGATGGGCACGGAGCGGCATTGAGCTCCCACGATTTTGACGCGAGTGAGTTGCCAGTCGATGGCGCCTGGCCGGGAGTTTTCCTGCTGGATGCGGTTTTGGGCGATGGCGGAAGAATGACAGACAGCCAAAAGCATCAACCACAAACACCAAACACGACGTGACATCAGTCTGACTCCCCGTGAATGTCCATTTTGCGAGCAGCGGACCTGCAGACCGCAGGTTGTGGAGAAAGCGTATCGGGGAACGGGGCGTGTTGCCAGGATCCCGCGCCAGCAGCCGGGGTTTCTCTGCAAGTGACACGGCTCGGGAGGGCGAGGCTGGGATGGCGAAACGGTGTGAATTCGGGCGACTTGGGATGTTTTCAGTTCTGCTTGCCGGTTGACAGTTCTCACCGCGATCCCTTGTGCAGGGACTGTTGGTCTCTCGCAAAGGCGCAAAGGAAGGACAAAAGGTTCAAATTTCCAACAGTTCCAGCTTTGCGTCCTGGCGTCTTTGCGAGAGATAAGAGCGGGGACAGAGCCAGTGTGAGAACGGGCGTACCTGAGGCGTGCGGATGGTGGATCAGGCGGCATCGGGAGCGGGGAGTTTGTCGGGTCCGAGGCGCGTGCAGAAGTCGCCGAAGGATTCGCCTGCGAGTCTGGAGGCACGGTACTGGGTGAGCAGTGGGAGGAGAGTGGGGACGATTTGATCGAGCGGGACCATATCGCGGTAGATGAATCCCAGGCGAGTGCCTTCGGCGTTGCCGCCGACAAAGACGGTGTATTTGCCGGCGGCTTTGCCGACGAGTCCGATATCGGGGGTGTAGGGGCGTGCGCAGCCGTTGGGGCAGCCGGTCATATGAACGGAGATGCGGCTGCTTTGCAGGCCGAGTTTGGCGATTTCGACATCCAGTTGGTCGATGAGTCCGGGGAGGGCGCGTTCGGATTCAGTGATTGACAGTCCGCAGGTGGGGAAGGCGGGGCAGGCGATGGCATAGCGGCGAATGAGCGACAATTTTTCGACGGGGAGGATGCCGTATTGGTCGAGGAGTCGGTTGATTTCGGCTTTGTCCGCTGGCGGGATGTTGCAGAGGATGAGGCTTTGGAGGGGGGTGAGTCGGACTTCCATGCGGAATCGCTGGAGGATGGCGCGGAGTCCGGATTTGATGCGGACGCTGCCGGCGTCGTGAATGCGGCCGTTTTCGATGTTGACGCCGAGGAACAGGAGTCCGTCGCCCTGTTCGTGCCAGCCCAGGTGATCATCGACATCGGTGACATCGGCGGGGTGGGGATCCGGGAGGGGGGCGCCGAAGTATTCTTCGACCTTTGCCTTGAACGCGGGGACTCCCCAATCAGCGATGAGGTACTTGAGTCGGGCGCGTTTGCGATCTTCTCGATTGCCGAAGTCGCGTTGCACTTTGACGATGGCTTCGCAGACGGCGATGACTTGTTCGGGGGTGGCGAAGGTGATGCGGCGGGCGAGTGCGGGGAATGTTTTTTCGTTGGAGGGAGTGCGTCCCATGCCACCACCGGCGAGCACGTTGTAGCCGATGATGCGGTGATTTTCGACGATGGCGAGCAGGCCGAGGTCCTGGGTGTAGAGGTCGACACAGTTGTCTTCGGGGAACCCGATGGCCATTTTGAATTTTCGCGGGAGGTACCGAGAGCCGTAGATGGGTTCTTCGACGGGTTGAAATTCGCTGACGTCAGTTTCGACGCCATCATCATCCTTCAGCCAGATGTCGAAGTAGGAGGTAGTTTTGGGGCGGAAGTGTTCGGCGATTTCGAGGGCGAGCGACTGGACCTGATCGCGTACGGGGTGATTGTGAATGGGCGCGGGGCAGGCCATGACGTTGCGATTGACGTCTCCGCAGGCGGCGAAGGTGGTGAGTTGAATGCGGTTGATTTCGCGGATGGATTCGCGGAGTCTGGATTTGAGCACTCCGTGGAGCTGCAGGCCCTGGCGGCTGGTGATTCGGAGTGTGCCGTTGGCGAGTAAGTCGCAGAGGTCCAGTTCGGCGAGCAGTTGTTCGGCAGTGAGTCGTCCGCCGGGAATGCGTGTGCGGACCATGCAGCTGTACTGTTTGCCCAGTGGCTTGCCATCGGCATCTTTGGAGCGGCGGCTGTCGCGGTCGTCCTGGAGGTAGGAGCCGTGATGTTTGAGCAGAGTGGCGGCATCGTCGGAGAATTCGGGCAGGTCGTTGCCGAGTTCGGCGGCGAGAGTTCCGCGGAGCTGATGGGAGGCTTCCTTGAGGAGTTCAACTTTGCTGAGTTTTTGTGGTGTGGACATAGTTGGGGTGCAAACCTGGAGGAGGAGGAGTCAATTGCCGGCGGCGGATCTGACGGCAGTGGCAGCGGCGACGGCCAGTTTGTCACAGCGTTCGTTTTCCGCGTGTCCGGCATGACCGCGGACGAGCGTGAACGAGACGGCATGTTGAGCGAGGAGTGAATCGAGTGCCTGCCAGCGATCGATGTTGGAGATGGGCACCAGTTGTCGGCCGTCGCGGCGTTTCCAGCCGTTGCGTTTCCAGCCCGGCAGCCATTCTGAGCAGCCTTTGGCGACATAGGAGCTGTCGGTGACGACCTGGACACGGGACTTGCGGGTGAGCAGTCTGAGGCCTTCGATGACTGCCTGGAGTTCCATCTGGTTATTGGTGGTGAGCAGTTCGCCGCCACTGAATTCCTTTTCGGTTCCCGTGGCGGGATGTCGCAGGATGCACCCCCAGCCTCCGGGGCCGGGATTGCCACTGCAGGCACCGTCCGTGAACAGTTGTACGAAGGGGAGCCCCGAGGAGTCACCAGTCATTGGCGGGGTCTGTTGCAGGCTGCGTTATTTTTCGCGGTAGACGATGCGGCCGCGTTTGAAGTCGTAGGGGGACACTTCGACGACCACGCGGTCTCCCGGAACGATGCGGATAAAGTGCTTTCGCATTTTTCCCGCCACGTGGGCCATCACCTGATGCCCCGTTTCAAGTTCGACGCGAAATTGTGTATTCGCGAGCGCTTCGATGACATTGCCTTCGACCTGGATTGCTTCTTCCTTCGACATTCGACGGACTTCTTTCACCCTTTGCCGGACTGTTGGAACGGGACGGAACACACCCCAAATAGTGACAATCGCCCCCTGGAAACTCAAGGTCCATTTCCCCCGCAGCCAGCCAAATCGGGGGAAATCCTGTTTTTTAACATCTGCTTTACGCGGTGGGTCCCGCGTCTGCTGCGGTGACCTGCGGGTCACCTTCCGGTCCTTCAGTGACATCGTGAGTTCCCCCTTCTTCCGCACCACCGACATCGTCCACATCGCCTGCGATTTCGCGGAGCAGAGCGGTTGCGTAGGTGCCTGACCCGAGCACAAAGCTGAGCCGCAGGCAGCCGTCGGGTTCGAGTTCGACGGTGGGTTCGAGCGGGTATTCGAGGCACTTCCTGCGGCCGCCGGAGGTAATTCGGGAGAACCTTGTGAAGTCTCTCCAGCCGGTACCGAGGAGTGCCAGGGCATTTTCTTCCTGCTGCAGCACCTCGCCGGTGGAGCGGACCATTTCGGGACCGGGCAGCGGACCTGCAGGGAGGTATCCCGCGGTATCTCGGCCTTCCACCAGCAGAAACGGTTTGATGCCGCCTTTGCGAATGACGACATCGCCTGGCTGTGGCTGGCCGGCTGTTCCGCTGGCTACGCGTTCAGCCAGCACCAGATTAAATACGCCACTCTGGACGGCATTGAGCACAAGTCGGGTCATGCTGCGTGACTGGTTTTCGGGCCAGTAGTCTTGTGGGAGGCGACCTTTCAGCAGACGCAGGCCATCCTGAATGGTACCGCCTCCGCGACCAAACCGCTGTGTTCCGTAGTAGTTGGGGAAGCCACTTTCGTGGAGCTGGAGCAGGCGGGTGTGGACGGCTTCGCGATCGACTTCGGTCCATGGAGTGCCATCTGCGGGGGCCAGTCGGAGTGCGAAGCGGTTGCCCTGCAGATGTCCGGTGCGGAGTTTGTTTTTATGGAAACTGACAGCGAGCACTTTCAGTCCGGGCCGTTGAATGGCTGAGGCGGCAGTGGCAAATCGACCGGGGATCGAAACGAATTGGCGGGTGACGGCCCAGCGATCCTTCTGACCGGCCACGCCGATGTCCACGGCGCGGATGCGGAGCAGTTCGCCGATGGAGGCGATGACCTGTTGTGTGGTCAGGCCGCGTTTTTCGATCCATAGCCAGGCGTGGTCACCAGTTCCGCAGGGCACGTACAACGGGAGTTCTTCCACCTCGAAATCCTCGGGACTTCGGCGGATGAGAACCCGGCTCAGCACTGGTGTGTGGCTGCGGGGCGGGTTCAGAATCCGCTGAATCGTGTCCTCAGGAACCGGCATTGGCAAACTCGATGTGTGGAAGAGGGGATAAGTGCAACCGGGAGCGGGGTGTCCTGGATCTGTTCTGATGGCTGTTTCAGTCGCGGGACCCGGGGGTGACTTTGAACGTGAGCACCTGTTCGCCGCGGCGGACTGCGATTTCGGTTTCCTGTCCGGATTTGAGTGCTTCGATGGCGAAGGTATAGTCGTAGATGTTTTTCACATCGCGACCGGCGAGTTTCACGATGACATCGCCACCGCGGACGCCTGCCTTTTCAGCCGGTCCGCCCCTGGCCACGCCGCTTAAGAGAACGCCATCGACGTCCGACTGTGCGTAGTCGGGAACGCTTCCCAGCCACGCGCGGAGGTTGGCGCGACGTTCGCCGTCCTTCGGGCGTTCCTGAGCGGCGTATCGGGGTGGCTGATCCATGGTGATGAGTTGTCGGCAGACGAGGTTCATCAGTCGGCCGATCTGAGCGATGCCTTCGTAGTTGAGTTTTTCGGGGGTATCGCGGGGGGTGTGATATTCGCTGTGGTTGCCGGTGAAGGCTGAGAGGATGGGGACGCCGTGCAGGAAGAAGACGCTGGCATCGGTGGGCAGATAGCTGTCGTTCTGCAGGGAAATGTTGAGTCCCAGCGGCACATTGGCTTTTTCGACCAGACTTTGCCATGCGGGGCTGCTGCCGATTCCCTGGAGAACGAGCCGATCCTGGAGTCTTCCGACCATATCCATATTGAGGCAGGCGGCGATGTACAGGTTGAGTCCACCGGTGTTGGGGCCGCTGAGAGGATCCTGTTTGGTTGCGGCGGGGGCAGTGGTTGCGGCGGGATCACCGGTTGCGGGAGGATCAGTGCCGGGAGTGGCGGGGGCCGGGGCCTTTTCGGGGGCGGCAGCTTCGGCGGTGGCGGCGTGTTGTGAGAAGAGTGTTTCGAGGTGTTTGACGTAGTGGCTGGAGCCGAGGAGTCCCAATTCTTCACCGGACCAGGCAGCGAACACGATGTCTCGTTGCCCCTGCAGCTGGCCTGCCTGTCGGGCATTGGCGAGGGCTTCGGCCATCTGCATCATGGCGGTGACCCCGGAGGCATTGTCGTCGGCGCCGAAGTGGATGGACGTTTTTTCGGCGTCGCGTGCGAGCGAATTGCCGCTGGTACCGGTTCCGAGGTGATCGATATGGGCGCCCACCACGACGACCTGACCGGCTGGCGATTCGTTGACCTGCAGGCGTCCGAGCACATTGCGGCCGGTTTTCTTTTCGTGCTGAATCTGAATGGTGGCGGACAGCTGAACCCCCTGGAGCGGATAACCGATGGCGGGTTCACCGGAGTCCAGTTTTGTCTGGATGTCCCGAAGTTGTTTTCCGCGTTGAGCGAACCAGGCGGTGGCCACGTCATCGGAGACGCTGATGACGGGAAGACCGGCGCCGGCGAGTGAGCCGTCGAATTGCAGGGGCACGAGTTGTTCGCGGACACCGGAGTTGGGGCCGGAGACGACGATCAGCCCTTTGGCTCCGAGATCCCGAGCCTGCATGGCCTTGAACCGCAGACTGGAAAACCGACTGAAGTGCTGGCGACGTTCCGGTGAGAGCTGTTCCGGGAGGAAGCGGAAGGCGAGCACCCATTTGTCCTTGACATCGAGATGCACGTAGGAGTCGTATTCTTCGTGACCTTCACCAGCGGGCACTCGCAGACCGTAACCGGCAAACACCACATCGGTGGCTTGCACTGTGGCATTGGCGGAAAACGCGACGGGGCGGTAGTCGGAGTTCAGCTGGAGTTTCTGGCTGCCGGTGGCTGCGGAATTTTCCGGCCCGGCAGACACACCGCTGGTGAATTCAAATTCCTGAAACCACGTGTCATGATCGCCGGCGGGTACGAGACCGAGAGTTTCGAAGTGCAGTGCGACGTAGTTGGTGGCGAGTTGTTCGCCTTTGCTGCCGGTGAGACGTCCGCCGAGCTGGGGGCGGCAGAGATATTCGACGTGGCGGACGGCGTCGGCCGGAGCGAAGTCACCGCGGCCTTCGGCTCCGGCGGCCATGACGCGACCGGCGGGAGGTGTTGTGGTGGTTTCGGCGGGAGCGGAATCGAGCCCCAGCAGTTCGAGGGCCTGCTGGTGGTTCCAGTTGGCGAGGAAGATCTGGGACTGGTTGTTGGTGGTGCGGCCGGCGGTCCATGCGAGCTGGGTGCCATCGGGGCTGAACACCGGCAGACCGTCGAAGCCTGGCGTATGGGTGACGCGGACGGGTTCTTTGGTGCCGGCGGCATCGATGAGATACAGTTCGAAGTTGGCGAATCCGTGGCGATTGGTGGTGAAGATGAGATAGCGACCGCTGGGATGATAATACGGGGCCCAGGACATGGCCTGGAGGCTTGTGAGCTGTTGTTCGTCGGAGCCATCGATGTTCATGGTCATGATTTCGGCGGTCGCGCCGTTTTCGGCGAAGCGTCTCCAGCAGATGCGTTTGCCATCGGGGCTGAAGAACGGACCACCATCGTAACCGGGGGACCGGGTGAGTCGCCGGACGTTGCTGCCGTCGGAATTCATAAGGTAGATTTCGTTCGCCCAGGCGGCGTCCAGTTCGAAGGCTTTTTTCTGGGCATCGCTGAGCGGTTCTGTCCATGCGGAACGATTGGAGGCGAAGGCAATCAGGCTGCCGTCTGGGGACCAGGAACCTTCGGCGTCGTAGCCACGTTCGCGGGTGAGTGGTTTGCAGGTGCGTGCTGCGAGGTCGTATTCAAAAATGTCGTAGTATTCGTCGTAGTCCCAGGCATAGCGACGTTCCTTGCCGGAGGATCGCAGGGCAATTTCTTCCTGTTGTTCGCGAACGGCGTCGGGGTCATCCTGAGTGGACGCGTAGAGCACTTTGCCGCCACGGGGGTGGATCCAGGCGCAGGTCGTTTTGCCGTTGCCCGGGGAGATTCGCTGGGTGTCACCGCTGTCCAGATCCATCAGGTAGATCTGAAAGAAGGGGTTGCCGGGTTCGCGTTCGCTTTGGAAGATCATCTGGCGGCCGTCGGCGCTGAAGTAGCTTTCCCCGGCGCGACGTCCTTCGTAGGTCAGCTGGCGGACGCGGGAGATGAGACGGGCTTCGAGTTGTTTTGCGGTGGCGGGGTCAGTGACGGTGATGTCGGAGTCGGCAGGGGGAGCCGGGGAGCCGGGGGGTTGGGCGGAAAGGGAACCCGGCAGGCTGACGGGCAGGACTGCGAGCAGGAGGAGGCGAAGGAGGGAGAGCGGGCGGGGAACCTTGTGATTCACGGGGAAATCTCCGGCGAGGTTCGGCGGTGTGCGGTGCGAGGTTTGGAACGATCCATCTGCTTATACGAGCGTCGGCCGGATTTTCCATCAATTCTGCGGACGGGTTCCAGGCTGGCAATGTCTGGGCGGAGGAATTTCCCGGAATTGTGAAGACTGCTGGCGGGACGTCGCGGGTATTTTGAGTAAAAAAAAAGCCGCTGCTGGGAGCAGCGGCCGGGATGAACGGGCAGGTGCGATTTTAGAGCCAGGCAGTGGCCGGAGGGGCCC